>DATGVJ010000087.1:0-17701 GCA_035300505.1 Xanthobacteraceae bacterium | reverse complement strand
AAACGCACCATGTCGCTCTGGCAGAAACACGCGATCTTTGAGAAAAATTCGATCCTGCTTGTGATCGGCGTTCTGGTCGTCATCGCGATCGGCGGTCTGGTCGAAATTGCTCCGCTGTTCTACCTCAAGAACACGATTGAGCCGGTCGCCCGGCTTTATGGCGGCCACCGGCACCGTACATTCGGTAAGCCGATGAACACCACCTATCGCGCGATCGCGGAGCCCCGGGTGGAAAACGCCGCCGCTATCAGTCCCGACGTATTGGAGGTCGCCGCGCGGCTTGCTTTGTCCAGCCGGCATCCTTTGGCGACTGCAGTGGCACGCGAGGCGCGCATTCGCACGCCGATCGATGGCGCCGTCGAAGAGCCTGGACGGGGCGTGCGCGCAGTGATCGACGGGACTGAAGCGCGGCTTGGCAGTCCGGAATTTTGCAACGTCGCCAAAGGTCCGCATACGGGCGAGGATGGAGGTTCGGTGATCATGTTCTCGCACGCCAAGGAAGTTATCGCCGATCTCAAGGCACGCGATCTCGACCTCGCGATCCTGTCGGGAGACCGTCGCGAAGCCGTCGCGCCCGTTGCGAAAACTCTCGGCATCGCATCGGCAATATCGGGTCTAAATCCTGCG
Organism: Xanthobacteraceae bacterium; assembly: GCA_035300505.1. Taxonomy (GTDB): domain Bacteria; phylum Pseudomonadota; class Alphaproteobacteria; order Rhizobiales; family Xanthobacteraceae; genus VAZQ01. Next base: position 17,074 of record DATGVJ010000087.1, on the reverse strand, counting down.
GAGAAGATCGCCGCCATCGAGCAGATCAAGGCGAACGGCCACCGCGTGCTGATGGTCGGCGACGGTATCAACGATGCCCCTGCGCTCGCCTGTGCCGATGTTTCGCTGTCGCCCATCAGCGCCGCCCACATCACGCAGGCGCACGCGGACGCCGTGTTTCTGGGCGATCGGTTGCAGCCGGTCAGCGATGCGATCGACATCGCGCGGCGCGCCAGTTTTCTGATGAAGCAGAACCTGTGGCTCGCCCTTCTCTACAACGCAATCGCGGTGCCGATCGCTATTTCCGGGCATGCCACACCGCTGATCGCGGCGATGGCCATGTCGGGCTCCTCGATCCTGGTCACTTTGAATGCATTGCGCGCCCGACAGAGGGGCCGGGCGGCGCCGTCACCACACGCCGATCGCGCTATTCTGATTTCCGTCGCGAACACACCATGAATGTCCTGATCTATCTCGTGCCCATGGCGCTCGCCCTTGGCCTTACCGGGCTGGCGGCCTTCCTATGGTCACTCCGCAGCGGCCAGTACGACGACATGGATGGCGCGTCGATCCGCGTGCTTTCCGATGACGACGTGCAGGACTGCATGTAGGGATCGGGGCCAATTCGAACGAATAGATATTGAGGGCGCAGGTCCCCGGCATGTAGGGGCGGGTTTGAAACCCGCCCCTACAGGGAGCCTCGCCGTCGCGCTTCATTTTGCCTCCCCCTCGGGCGGCTTCGTCCCCGGCCCGGGCCCCGCCGCCGCACTTGGGGCGCGTCGCGGGAACAGCAGTTGCTGGTAGAACGAGCCGATGCCGAGCAGCACGACGCCCAGGCCGATGAACGACAGGGCCTGGAGGATACCTTTGATGCCGCTCATGTCGACGAAGAACACCTTGAAGACCGTGAGCACCACGACGGCCGCGGATGCTATGCGCACAGGTTGAGAGCGCAGGTACGCCCCGACGGCGAGCAGGGCGACGCCGAAGACCAGCCATACGGCCGAATAAGTGTATTGCTCGGCATCAGTGGCGCTGCCGGCGGTGAGCACAGAGCCGTGGAACAGCGTCCGCACTTCGAGCGAGAGGTAGCTCAAGGCCAGCGCCACGGCGACGATGGCTGCGATGACGCTGTAGTATCGCGGTCGCAATCCGCGTGTGATGAGCGCAAGTGCGGCGACCAAGACCGCCGGCAACGCATAACCGAGCAGTACCAGATTGAAGAACGCTGCGCCGACAGGCTCGCCCGTGACCATCGGATTATTCGCAAGAAGCAGTCCAAACACGATGGCGCTTAATGTCAGCGCAGCAATGATGAGCGCGCCCACATCGTGGATGGCGCTACGCGTGAATTGCCGCAGGCGTTCGAGGCCGATCACGAACGCCAGTCCGCCCGACACGTGCAGTGCGAGTTCTGCCAACGTGCTCGATGAGCGATAGACGTCGCCGCCCGTCATGTAGTGGCGGATTTCAAGGAACCCGAGCAGCACCGTGAACAATAGCGCGCCGGCATCGATCATGCGCGACGGCACGTCGTCGGCGCGCCGGCGCAGCAGGTAGCCGCCCAGCCAGAATGCGGCAGCCGGCAGCCCGTAACCGTAGAGCAGCCAGTTGAAGATAGGTGTGGTGCCGACATCCGCCCCGACGATTAGCGGGTGCCAGACGATGCGCCCCAACACCAGGACAAGCGCGGCGGCGGCGAGCCACCGCAAGGCCGGGAACGGCCGCTTGTCCGACACAAAGGCGATGCCCGGAACCATGAGGGCAAGTGCGACCGTGAGCCAGCCCTTCTCGAGCGTCATGGTCAGCGCCAAGGCGAGCGCCGCCACGGTGCCGACCGCGAATACCGCCCCGGATGCCGCCATGCCGGGCCGCGGCTCGCGCTTGCCGAGAGCTTCGGTCGCATAGCCAAACAGAACCGCGAGCAGGAGGCTTGCGCCGGCCAACGGGATCGATTGGTCAAAATTCGCGATGCGATGGAACAGCGCGACCACGATCGCGAGCGGTGCAAAGACAGCTGACGCGCTCCATAGCAAGGGGCCGGCCGGCCGCTCCGAGCGGCCTTGGGCCAGAAAGCCCGGAACCGCAAACAGCAGGCTGAAAAAAATTCCGAAAACGATGTGCCAAGTGTAGGCCACATAGACCGGCTCCGGCACGGCGCCAGCGGTTTCACCCGAAGGCGCAACCAATGTTCCTGCAACGAAACTCACTTTCCAGGCGGTAAAAACAAGGAGTGTCAATATGGCGGCGGCCGGCACCGCTGCCGTGGCGGCCTCCGCGCGCCAGGCGATTGCGACGGTGGCCGCAACTAGGCCCGTATAGGTCAGCAGCGAAAGCGCATCGTGGTTGCCCTCAAGCACCACAAGGCCCGACACCAGGAGGTAGGCGGCGAGGCCGCAGGACGACACCGCGTCGATCCGCCCGGGCCTGGCTTCCGGCCCAAACAGGAATCCGGAGACCAGCAGCAGGGCCGCCAGCATAAAACCCGCGAAGGCGTGGAAATTGTGCGGGATCAACGTCTCGTACCGATGTTGGGAAATTCCCGGCACGATCCACATGACCCCGAAGACGATCGCCGTGACGGCAAGCCATCGCCACATCCGCGCCCGCGCGAGTGCGAAGGCGGCGGCCGTGACGACGGAGAGAAAAAGATAGAGTGCCCAGAAGTTGGGGTGGCCGGTCGATACGATGATGGGCGTCACATAGGCGCCGACAAGTCCCAGCCCGGCGAGCGTTTGGCCGTGCAGCAGGGCCGCGCCGAGCGTTGCGAGCGCCACGATGCCGAGCGCCACGAAGGCAGCGGCGGCGCCGATGAATTCATAGAGCGCGTAGGCCGCCCACACATCCGCATAGGCAACAGCGATGCCGGCCGCTGTGAGGATGCTTGGGATATGCGCGCTCGGAACACCGCCAACGCTTCGGAGGTTTTCCTTGCGTCGCGCCCATTCGCCGGTTGCAATCAGCGCAATGGCAAGCAGTGCACCGAGGAATACGCGCATGCCGGGGCCGAACCAGCCCTGCTCGATCGAATAACGAACCAGGAAGAAGCCGCCGAAAGCGATTGCCAAGCCGCCGACCCAAACCACCCACTGGGTGCCGAACCGTTCCTCCAGGCTCAGGCCGGATGGTGGTTGAAACAGAGGAGGCGATGGCCTCGGCGAAACGGTGGGCGGCGGTTGCTCCGCCTTTGCCTCGGTGGGAGATGCGATATGCGACGGGGGAGCAGCGGATACGGCCGGCGGTGTGGCTTGCGGCATGACTTCAGGGACCGGGGTCGACACTGGGGTCGACGGCTGGGCGAGGCCGCCCGGCAGTCCCTGCGCGCTGAGGCTTGAGATCTTCTGCTCCAGCGTATTCAGCTTGTTTTCGAGCCCGCGCAGGCGCTCACGCATGTTGCCGGCCATGACCAGGCCGGCGATGGTCATGATCGGAAATGCGAGAGAAAGTAGAATCAGCGCTTCGAGCATATGTGGTCCTGCGGCAGTTTGGCTCAGCCGATGGTATGATAATTACCTATAGGGACGGTATTGTGCGGCCGAAGCCTAACGAGATTTAGTTGCTATAGTCCGCATCAGGTTCAGGTTCTGATGAATTGTGGCTTCATTCGAAGCATTGTGGCCTGAAAAGCTAGAAATGTCAGCCTGATGCGCACAATTGGTAAAATACCGCCGCACAATCATCAAATTCGCATCACAACCACGTCTAATTCATTGACAAAACTAAGGGTGCCTGTGTGGGGCTCAAGCGAGATCAACGCCTGAGCAGAAATCGCAAGGGTTAGGTTGGGGACTTATCGGGTCTGCATACGCGTTGCGTTTGTGTTGCGTAGCGTAGGCTCGCCGCACGGGGGTGCATATGGTGAGTGTTCTGCGGGGGTGCAAGGAAGCTGATCGGTTGATCAGTTCTTTGGTTGCGTGGCGCCGGCTCAATTCCGGATGATCATACAGACACGGACTGGATCGTCACTGGAGATGGACTCCAGCACGATCGGGGGGCTGCACCGGGCACATTGTACTTGGAATTAGTGTGCCTAATATCGGATGCAATCGGTGCGTAACTGGCGACCTGCGGGTCGATCAGGGGTTGAGGCGCTTCGTCATTTGCCGGGTGCCTCGGCGACGCCTAAGACTTCCGATATGGTTTTATCGCGTAGCGTAGTGTCAGAGTAGTATCATGTCTTTAGTTGAGTTTAGAGAAGAAACGCGCGGCAATCCACTCGACGTGGTGGAGCGCATGGCGCTAACGAATGACTGGTCGTTTGAACGCGCCGGCGAGGACGAGATCGCAATCCTCGTCCGTGGCAAGTGGGCCGATTACCGCGTTTCCTACACCTGGATGGACGATATCGAGGCGCTTCATCTTGCTTGCGCCTTCGAGTTCAAGGTCCCCGATCATTGCCGGACTGACGTGCAGCATCTGCTCACGCTGATCAATGAACAGATGTGGATCGGGCATTTTGACGTTTGGGCGAAGGATGGCCTCGTCATGTTCCGGCATGCGCTCGTGCTGTCGGGTGGTGTGACGGCGACGGACGGGCAATGCGAGGCCGTGTTGTCGACGGCGCTCGATGCCTGCGAGCGTTACTATCCGGCCTTCCAGTTCGTGGTGTGGGCGGGCAAGACCGCGCGCCAAGCGCTCGACGCAGCCATGTTCAACACGGTTGGTCACGCGTAGGGCTGGCTTGTCAGCCTCGTCCACCTAGGCGCGGCCAGCCGCGGGTCGTTCGGCGAGCACCTCTCGGCGGAAGCGAAACCGCGCCGCCGGCCGACCGCCGGTCGCGGTCGAGGTTTCGCCCGTCGGCTCGACCAATGCGGCCGTTTCGACGACGCGGCGGAAGGTCTGCTTGTGCAGGTGCCGGCCCGAAATGGCCTCGACCGTGTGCTGCAACTCGGTCAACGTGGATTCACGTGGCATCAGCTCAAAGACGACCAGGCGATATTTGAGCTTGGCGCGCAGGCGGGCGATGGCGGTCGCGACCGCGATGACGCGCGGGGCCACCACCATCCGGCAGATGACCTATGATGGCGCCGGCAACATCCTGACCGACAATCGCTCCGGCACCACCACGACCTATACTACAACAACCGTAATCGCCTGTTGACCGCGACCTCCGGCGCAAACATCTGGGGCTACACTTACAATACGCGCGAGCAACTCGTGGCACGCAATCTCAATGTCGGCGGCACCAGTCTCACCCACTTCGTGCACGACATCTTCGGCAACGTGATCGCCGAGACCACCGGCACGGTGGCGGGCACGGGGCGCGAATATATCTGGCTGCTGGAGACCGAGATCGCGCCCACTTGACCTCTGCCGCGCGCAGGTCGACCGTCCGCTCGGCGTGGTGGATGTCTCGGCAACGCCGGTTATCTATTTCGTCAACGTCGACCACCTCAATCGCCCGGTGCGCATGACGAACACGGCCAACGCGGTGGCGTGACGGCCACCTGGCTGCCCTGGGGCGGTGTCCACGCGATCACCGGCACCGCGACCCTCAACGCCCGCTTCCCTGGCCAGTGGTTCCAGCTCGAGGCAGGTCTGCACTACAACTGGCACCGGCATTACGACCCGACGATCGGGCGGTATACCCAGCCCGACCCGCTCGGGTTCGTGGATGGGCCGAGTGTGTATGGGTATGCGAAAGGGAGCCCAATAATGGATGCGGACTTTGAGGGTCTGCAATCAGTTCCTGTTCCGCGCCCTGGAATGGTACCAATACCGCCTGTATTAGTGCCTATGACTCCAGAAAACTGGAAATGGGCCGAGGATTTCATTAGGACGATACGCACGCCAATTGAAATATGCAGTGCAATCATCGTTTTAATGGCTCAACATGGGAAGAATAAGATCGACAATGAGTATGTGAGGAGAGTTCAGGACGAGAGGCCTCAAGATCCGTACAAGTTTCTAAGAGACTTGTACGATGCAGCGACGAACCCGGTTCAGAAGCTCAAAATTAAGGCCGCACAGAAACGCTTCGATTGCGATAATAGGGGTCGGTTTCAGTAAGGAATCATAACATGCCATGGTACGTTGCGGGCTGCATTTTGGCGGTCGTTGCTGAAATCGATGATTCAGGTCCGGTTTCAGTGTATGAAAATTTCGTTTTGTTCGAGGCCGCCGATTTCGAGGAGGCCGAGGCGAAAGCCACGGCCAGGGGAAAGTTGGAGGAAGCTGCTGGGGATGATATGCGTGTTAACGGTCATAAGGCAAAGATGCACTTCCTTGGTATCAGAACGTTGAGAGCTTTCATGGGCGTAGCTACTGGAGGCAACATTCTTCCTCCGACGGATGGGGATGAGGTAGCTTATTGTTATTTTGAAGTTTCGAATATTGATTGCGCAAAAAGACTTGCAGCAGGAGAAGTCGTCGAAGTTACTGATATCGCCCGGCAGGACCCGCCCCCAGATTGGGAAGTGAAAGATCCCCAACAATGAAACCCGGTAGATCATGGACCGTTTTCACATGAGAGAACTCATGTCTAATTCCAAGAACCGTGTCTTCAGCCACAAGTTCAAGCTCCGGGCTACCCGCCGCATACTTGCAGGTGAAAATGTCGCTGGATTACGGTGACACATTGCTGTATCCTCGACTTTGCAATCTCTGATTTTTCAATCTGTGCATTCGGATTGGCGCGGCAGCCCCGGTCCCCGTAAGTTCGGGCGCCGGCGACAAGGTGACCTATACCTATACCGCGGCCGGCTACCTTGCCGCCGTGACCAACGAGGTCGGATACCTCACGACCGTCAACACGGTCAACGGCCTTGGCCAGCCCACTCAAGTTACCGACCCCAACAGCGTCGTCACCAATCTTGGTTACGATGGTAACGCTGTCAACCTCACTAACCTAACCCTGTAACCTCATTTTCCGTGCGCGAACTACCAATGCCCCTGAGGATATCGGCAATTGGCAAACAGTCCTTCAATTGGTAGCTCACAATTGTAAGCAAGTTATCACGCACGACCCGACGCGCTCGGGGTCGACGACGGGGCGGCCTCGCTCATCAATCGCGCCCACACGAGAGCCGACGATAATTGACTGTGATTATCGCTTAATGTGAAGGCTTGCCGTTGCGCAAGGTGTTTCACTCGGCGCACGGTCGCCGGGTACGTAGGGGCAGACCTTTCTTGTGTCCGCCCGGCGCGCAACGGGTGTGGACGAACGGTCAGGGCACCAAGCCGTTTTGAGGACAAGCTTGGCCTGAAGTCTGCGCATATTAGGGTCCGTAAGTTAGCGACGTGGGTGTAATAGGGTAGTGTTCCCCGATTTGCGTGGGAGCCTTCGGTTGACGCCTCGCAGGACCAACGACCCCTTTTCATGCGTTCGCACAAGATCGCACAAGATCGCACAGCAATTATGTTTGACTGAGGTTTGCAGATGGATTAGTTGGCGAAATGGTTGTGTCGAATTGCGCCGCGAGGGGACGTCGGGCATTTGGCACCGTTTTGATTATCAACTTAAACTCTGCATAGGGCAGCCTGGATGCGGAACCAACCGAAGGATTTTGGCCAAAACGAAGCCACCGAACGCTCTTGGCGGGGGCACGAGCCAAAACGATGCCGGCTATTTTGGCCAAAACGAAGCCAAATTTTTTGATCGGATCCCGGCGCTAAAGGCCGAAGCGCACTTCAGCCTCGTCCACCTAGGCGCAGGCCGGCCGCGGGTCGTTCGGCGAGCACCTCTCGGCGGAAGCGAAACCGCGCCGCCGGCCGGCCGCCGGTCGCGGTCGAGGTTTCGCCCGTTGGCTCGACCAATGCAGCCGTTTCGACGACCCGGCGGAAGTTCTGCTTGTGCAGGTGCCGGCCCGAAATGGCCTCGACCGTGTGCTGCAACTCGGTCAGGGTGAATTCCCGCGGCATCAGCTCGAAGACGACCGGGCGATATTTGAGTTTGGCGCGCAGGCGGGCGATGGCGGTCGCGAGAATACGGCGGTGGTCATAGCGCATCGCTTCGCCCAGCGATGGGAACGGATTGCGCGCGAGCGCAGCTTCGCGGCCGTCGCGGCGCGCTTCCTCTACGAGACCGGCCTCGTAGAGAAGTTCATGCCGATCGAGCACCTTTTCCTCATCCCATGGCGCGCCGCCGGTGCCGAAGCAAAGTCGCAGTCGTTCGCGCCGGCTCAGCGCCCTGCCGGGCTCCGGCCGGTTAGACCGGCCGGCCCAATCCGTCAACAGCGGCAGCATGGTTTTGTCGAGAATCGCCGGCCGCCCTTCGCGCCAATCCTCCCAGGGGAAGAAGCGATACCAGGGCTCGAAGCGTGCCGAATGCAGCACGCCCTCACGTTCTGGAACACGAATGAGCGCAAGATATCCGACGGAGACGATGTGCGGCCCCCTGTCGTCCGGTAAGGCGTGGCGGCCACGGTCGCCGAATGTATAGAGCTGTTCCACGTAGCCGACGGCCAAACCGGTTTGGGCCTCGACCCAGGCGCGCAGCCCGATTTCAAATGTGCGGTGCGCGAGGGGATCGAACGGACCGGACGGCAAGCGGGCGCTTGGCCCTGTGCTTCCGCCATCACGTGGAACAAGGATCGCCGGCTCGTCGCCATCGAGTGTCACGATCGCGGCTGTGAGTCCGATCTCGATCGGTGTCAGGGCAGTCGACGGCTTGTGTGTCCCGGGTGTCGAAGTCATGCCTCATCCATAAACTCAAGACTCGCGTTGAACCTTCTTGTTGTTGGCGCAACAGATTTGATGACCAGGGCTAAATGCCGTCGACGAGCTATCCCCTGGGCAGAAACAACAGAGCCCGGCTTCGGCCGGGCTCTTCTTATTCATGGCTCACTCGATATCGAGGCGGAATGGAACCGCTTCATAGGCCATCTGGCCTGCTCCGATGGCGGCGATCGCATCGACCATGCGCCCGGATCGCCCGAGCAGCCGGTCCGCGATGGCCACGATGCGCGGATTGGGCGAGGCGGTCACCGAGAGCCGCCGCAAATCGCGCGCAATCGCGAGTTCGCTGCGCGTCGGGTTGAGCGTGCAGGCCGAGACGTAAGCCCCCGCCGTCGAACGGCTGATGCCGGCGAAGCAATGGACGACCAGCGGATTGACGCGGTCCCAGTTGCGGACAAATGCAATGAGACGCGTGACGTGGTCGTCGTCGGGCAGCAGGTAGCCATCCAGCGGTTCGGCGATGTCGTCCATGCTCAGGACGAGGTGATTGGCCGGCGGGATGCTGTCGGGACGCCGCACCCGATCGACGTCCTTGAGCAGCGACACGATATGGCGTGCGCCGCTTTCCGCGACGGTCTGGTGCAGGTGGGTGAGGGAACAAACGTGAATCATCGGATCGTGTCCGCTGCAGACATCGCTCTAGTCTCTAAGCAGGATGGCGTGGATTGACCCACGACGCTACCCGTTTGGAGTTCCGCCTTTAGGCGGCTCTTCATAGACCTACCGCATGAAGAAAGGCCGCGTAAACGCGGAACTCCAAACCGCCCGCTCGGACTTCCGTTGGACGAGCCGCGCCATCCTGCTTAGTGCGGCGGCGAGATGATGTCAGCCTCGCGTGAGTCGCGCAAACCGCTCCAGGAACCTGGTCTTGGCGACGTCGGCCGACCAGGGTTCCAGGTAGAGCCGCTCGATCACGGGTGAGATTTTCGGCTCGCGGCCGAAAAACCGCTTGGCCTCGGTGGCGGAGAAGCCGGCGAGATGTGTCGCCTCGAGATGGGCGGCGCCAACATCGGCGGTCTTGATCACGGCCGAAAGCTCGGCCGCCAGCGCCACCGGCAAGCCAAACCGGACGTGGATCGCCGCAAGGAGGCGCGCCTCGACTGCCTTATAGGCATCGCCGATGACGGCCTTGAAAGGGGAGATCATGTCGCCGATCACATACTCCGGGGCATCGTGGAGCAAAACCGCGAGCCGGCTTGATCGATTGAGGTTGGCGCTCTGGTGGGCGATGGTCTCCACCAGCAACGAATGCTGGGCAACCGAGTAGATATGCGAACCAGTCGTCTGCCCGTTCCAGCGCGCCACGCGCGCAAGTCCATGCGCGATATCTTCCACCTCGACATCGAGCGGGGAGGGGTCGAGCAGGTTAAGACGCCGACCCGACAGCATGCGCTGCCAGGCGCGCGGCTCTTGCTGCGGCTTTGACCGCGTGGATGAGGTCGGACGAGTCGGCACAGGCGGATTGTCGCGTGTGTCGGCTGGCGCCGCAACACCGCCGCGGCATTGCGGCCGCCACGTCAACAAGCGGTTTTCAAGTGATCCGCTTGCTACATCGGGGAAATCTGAAAAATGGCCTCGCCTGGCCAAAATCAGGCGAGGCCATGTCGCATTTACTTCGCGCGCCGCCAGATCAACTCGGTCGCGGTGAAGTCGGAACTGGGTGTCAACGCCTTTGGATTGGTCCATCCCAGGTCGTCGCCAACGAGAAACTTGATGGTTCCCGTCTGGGTCGTGCCGCCCCAGTTCGGAAGTGAGCTTTGCTCGATGCGGAGCGTGAGGGTCTTTTGCAACACATCAATCGCGTACGTGCCGGAGTGGCTGTCCACGGTCACGACCTTGCCGTTGAAGACGACCAAGTCTGCGGTAGCAGGAACACGCTGTTGCGCCTGCGCCGCCGTAGGCCAGTTCTGCGTCCCCGCACCCCCGAGACCCGCCACCGTCGCTGCGACCGCAACCGCAAGAACCAGCTTCCTCATGTTCCCATCTCCCCAGGACCCTCGACGCACGTAGAAGCACGGATGTGCAGGATGCGGATGCCACCGGCACCTACGATACGAACCGACTCGGTTTTTGAGATCGTGCCTGCCGATGGTCACCAGGGCTGTCTATTGGAGGTAGCGGAGACTTCGGTATGTCGCCGTTTTTTGGCAGCTCTTTGGACAAGCCAGTGCCGGCCCGTGCACGCGAATAATGGACGTGCCAGAGGTAAAGAAACAATAGGGGCCGCCTGCTCTGCCGTGCGCTTCATTCAAGCGCGACCGCCGCGTCCTGCTGGCGTCCCGGACCAGGACGCCGCCCATGCTCGCCGGATTCAAATTATGCCGACTGTGTCGCAGGAAGTAGCTGGAGCGAGCGAAGGGAATCGAACCCACGTATGCAGCTTGGGAAGTTGCCGTTCAGCCATTGAACTACGCCCGCGAACCTCGCGACGTGTGCCCACGAAATGGGCTCTTCCGAGCGTTTCCTCTGATGCCGGTCGTCCCGGCCCAAGAATGAAGAAGGACGTGCGCGAGCGCTCGCGCCCCTCGCCCTTGCGCCTTCCGCCCGCCCGTGCGATTTATTCAGGCGCTCTCGGAGGAACATCATAAAACGTCCGCGTCGTCAATTTCCGCATCCGGCGGTGCTGCGATGCGTCGCGGCCGAAGTCGGGTGACGCGAGCCGCAGAATCGAACGTCGCTGCGGCGCACAAAAGCCCATGGCTTCTTCGTGCCTGCACCGAGTGGCGGACGCGACGGAACTCGGTAGCAAATCGATCGTTAAAACGCTAACCGGCGCTCCGCGCGTCCCAACAGGGCGTTTACGGCATAGCCCGCGAAGAGCACCAGGGCGTTGACGCCCGTCATGACGGGCTATAACGTGAACGCCCTGGTCCTTCGACGGGCTGTGGCAGTGCCGGTCAAGGGAGGCGACCCATGAACGTCACGACCATTCTCTCCGCCAAGGGCGGCGATGTGATTTCGATCGAGCCCGCGGCAACTCTCGAAACTGCGGTACGGATGCTCGCCGAGCGCGGGATCGGCGCGCTGCTCGTGCTCGGCCCCGATCGCCGCCTCGTCGGCATTCTCTCCGAACGCGACATCGTGCGCGTGCTGGCGGAGCAGGGTGCGGGTGTGCTCGCGCAACCGCTGTCCCAGGTGATGACGCGCAAGGTCGTCACCTGCAGCCCGTCGGACACCGTCGACGTTCTCATGGAGCGGATGACCACGGGCAAGTTCCGCCACGTGCCGGTGGTCGAGCAGGAGAAGGTGATCGGCATCATCTCGATCGGAGACGTGGTCAAGCACCGGGTCAAGGAGATCGAGCAGGAGTCCGCGGCGCTGCGCGACTATATCCAGACGGCGTAGCAGGAGTCAGTGATCAGATAGCGCGTTGCGTCTTCTGATTGCTGTCTCCTGATCTGATTACTGACCACTGTTCCCTGTCCGCACCCTCGCGCGGAATCGAGAACACCTTGTCCACGACCGCGTAATCGGCGTAGCCGCAGCGCGCGATCGGCTGGATTGCCGGGGTGTCGAGCCGGCCGTTCTTGATGAAGCGGTCGTCGTGATGTGAATGCCGATCACCTGCCCGAACACGGCATGGCGATGCAACGATTACCCCGTGTGGTCAAAATATTGGTCTGAGGCTCCTATCTCTTCGATCGAGAAATTGATCTGCGTTGATCAGATCACTGTCCCGGTCCTTCATCGGAGAACCGGCCGGTCGCGCAGGCGAAGGTCTCCGGCAACCGGCTCGTGAGTTCGCCGGCGGTCATCGTCATCAACAATGCATCAGCCTTGGCATAGGCGCGGCCCAGCCGCAACCTCACAGCCATCGGCCGAGACTTGCCCGCCAACTCACGCGGCCTCTTGATGGTAATAACGCAAGAGCCCACCCAGCCTCTCGCGACATTGCACAGGCTCCTCACGACGCATTTCCGTGACCCGACGGAACAACAGGACGTTAGACTTCCCTTGATGATTCCGCTCAGCATGGTAATGCGCAACATATTCGCTCAGCGCCCGCTGCAAGGAGCGCTCACCAAAGAGAATGATCTTCGACAAACACTCCTCCTTCACCGATCTCACCCAGCGCTCAGCATAGGCGTTCAAGTTCGGACTTCGCGCAGGCAGGGGGAGCGTCTTGATCTGACCTGACTCGATGATCGCTCGGAAGGAGATGGTGTACTTCGTGTGGCGATCATGCACGATTTTTGAGCAACGACAATGGTCGCCGACCTCGATCCGGTCCACCACGGACTCGATGATGAGATTGAATCGAGAGCTCAATTGCTCACTTCTTCTTGCCGTCCGGTCCGAACTGCTCAAGGAAGCTCCACAAATCTTCGACTTCCTTCTCGTTCCTAATCCCCGGAAATGCCATTTTGGTGCCCGGAATCTTCGCTATGGGATTTCTGATGTATTCCTTGAAGGTCCCTTCGTCCCAGACGATCCCGGAATTTTTGTTGGCACCCGAGTAATCGTAGCCTGGCACCGTGCCTGCCTTGCGTCCTTTCAGGCCGTTTTGGATTGGGCCGATCATGTTTTTGGCGTTTTCGCCTATGCTATGGCAGGGCATACATTTCTTGAACGATGTTTCTCCCGCGGCGATATCTCCAGCAACGGCCGCTCCCGCCGAGGACGCGAGCGCGACAATCGCAATCGAAACCCTCTTCATCATTCTGCGTGATCCTTATTCTGCTTGACCCGTTCTCTGAGCTTTGACTCTGCGGCTCTCTCGAATATCAATAAGGTCTGAGCCGAGCACCTTGTGCGGGCGTGGACCATGCGTCTCGAAGTGCCGCGAGCCGACAACGCCGAAGCGTGACGTGAAGGCGCCGCGAACCATATTGCTGGTGGCGGCAGGTCAAGCAATTTTAACAGCTTTCAGCGACGAAATACAACGATTTCCGGCGAATTTCATAGCCGATCGGGCGGCGGAGGATGGCGGAGGAGAGGCATTCCAACATTCTTCGGGTTGTTTGAAGACCCGCTCCAGCCCCCGTCGCTTTCGGCTCATGCACGACGGCGGCGTATCGAAAAGCGTCACGATATCGTGAAAATAATCCCCCCGCCGCCGCTCTATACTCCGCTCAGCAGGTCGCGGTTCCCGCGTGATCAGCGCCGGCAGTGGAAGCATTGCGTCACCTCGAGCCTCGCGACCGTTCCAAGAACGGCTGAAGGGAGGCTCATTGTGCTTTATCTCCATGTGATCACCGGTCCGGGCGAGAGCCTGGCTTATCCAATCATCCGCAAGATCGGGTTTGCGGATCTGAAGGACGCGGTAGCGAAAGGCATCGACGACTTCGGGGCGATGCCGACCCACGTCATTTTCCTGGCCATGATCTATCCCCTCGTCGGCTTGTTTCTGGCCCGCCTGACATTCGGCTACGACGTGATGCCGCTCCTCTTCCCGCTCGCGGCGGGCTTTGCGCTGATCGGCCCGTTCGCGGCCATCGGCCTCTACGAAATGAGCCGGCAGCGCGAACTAGGTGTCGATGTGACGTGGAAGCACGCTTTCGGATTACTGCGATGCCCCTCCCTTGACGCTATCGCCGCTCTCGGAATGATCTTGATGATCGTGTTCCTGATCTGGCTCGCCGTCGCACAGTCGCTCTATCAGTCGCTGTTCGGCTACGGATCGCCGGAATCGATCGAGCAGTTCGTCAGCGACATCTTTAACACCTCCGAGGGGTGGATCCTCATCATCGCCGGAAACGGCATCGGTTTCCTGTTCGCCGCTTTCGTGCTGACGATCAGCGTCGTTTCCTTCCCGCTGCTGCTGGATCGGGATGTCGGCGTGGTGGTCGCGATGCACACCTCGATCAGGGCGGTCTTTCGCAATCCGCTGATGATGGCGGCCTGGGGTCTCTTCGTCGCCGTCACCCTGGTGATCGGCTCGTTGCCGTTCTTCGTTGGGCTCGCGGTGGTGTTGCCTGTGCTCGCCCATTCGACTTGGCATCTCTACCGCAAGGTCGTGGAACCGGACCTGAGCCCACGACAGGACCGCCCGGACCGCCCCCGACCGAAGGGACGGCGCTATGCTGCAGATTTCCCAAGCGTTCTCTTCCCTTGGACCCACGACGATAGGCCATAGAAAGCGCACCCTGGGTGGACTTGCGGCGCCGGTCAGAAGGCCGGCAGCAAAGTTTCATCGACACCGACGCTGCATCGAGCCTGATCTTCTGAGGCCGCGGCATCGGCTTTGTGTTCGGCGTGACCGTGCTCGCTAATCCTTTGCCGACTCGCCCGGTTTGGATGTTCTGGCCTGGGCCTGAGCTGAACAAAGCTCATCGACGAGCTTTTGGCCGCTCGCGAGCCGACCACCAATAAAGTTCATGGCTAGAGGTCGCCCCATCGCCACTACAGCGCATTCCGGTCAAGTTGAGTCACATCCCGATAGCACCGTCAGCGGAACGCGTCGTAGTCTATGCGTTTGTCGCATTTTCTTGCACCGAACCGGCCTCCACTTCGGCGGAAAATGCTTTAGGTCCCCGCCCCAAAAAATAAAATCCGAGTGAAAAGCGTGTAGTTCGATTCGAACACCATGATGCCCACAAACACCAACACCAACACTGGTGGGACCAGAATGGCATACATCATGGCCAGCCGCTCCCAGGCCATATGCATGAAGACCGCGACAATCAAGCCTGCCTTCAAAATCATGAACAGGAGGATGAGAGACCATCTGAGGTATCCATGGAGACCGAAGTAGTCGACGAGATAAGAGCAAGTGCTCAGGACAAACAGCCATCCCCAGACCACGAGATAAAGCTTGATCGGGTGTTGTTGCCCTTCGACGTGTGCCGCTGTCGCTGCCTGTGCCATGTGTCGCCTCACCAAAGATAGAAAAGGGCAAAGATGAACACCCACACGAGGTCGACGAAGTGCCAGTACAAGCCCATGATTTCGACGTTCTCGTATTGCCCCTTCCGGCTGGTGAAAAAGCCTCGCGTTTCGCGCTCGAAGTCTCCACGCAACACTTTTCGCGAAGTGATGATCAGGAAGATCACTCCGATCGTCACATGGGTGCCGTGGAAGCCCGTGATCATGAAAAAGCTGGAGCCAAACTGGTCCGCGCCCCACGGGTTGCCCCAAGGCCGCACGCCTTCTATGATCAGCTTGGTCCACTCGAAACCCTGCATTCCGACGAATGTGGCGCCAAATGCCGCGGTCACCAGCATCAACACAGCGCTTTTGACGCGATCGTGGCGGTAGCCGAAATTGACGGCCATCGCCATCGTCCCGCTGCTGCTGATCAGGATGAAGGTCATGATGGCGATCAGGATGAGGGGGATGGTCGTGCCGCCGATCGTCAAAGCGAAGACTTCACTGGGGTTGGGCCAGGGTACGGTCGTCGACATCCGCACAGTCATGTAGGACAGCAGAAAACAGCTGAAAATGAAGGTATCGCTCAGGAGGAAGATCCACATCATGGCCTTGCCCCAGGAGACATTCTTGAACGCTCGCTGGTCGGAGGACCAGTCGGCGGCGATGCCTTGCCAGCCTGCAGGCCGCGTGGGGGGTGTACCCGTATTTACAAGCGCTGCGTCTGCCATTTTCTCTTAGCCCTCCTCAGGTCAGCAACTGGCGACAGAAGTCGGCGAAGTCGCCCACCCACGGCGTCAGGAGAGTGAACAAGACGAGCCAGAGAGCGAGCAGAAAATGCCAGTAGACGGCGCACAGCTGCACGCTCAAGCGCACCTGGTTCAGATCAAAGCCTCCTCGCCACACCTTGTTGGCGGCCCTTCCCAAGGCCACGAGGCCGCCCAACAAGTGCAGTCCATGCACGCCGGTGAGGAGATAAAAGAAGGCGTTGGCTGGGTTGGCCGCCAAGAAGTAGCCTGCGGCGTTCAGCTGTTGCCATACAAAGAGCTGCCCGACCAGGAATGTAATGGCGAAGAGGCCTCCTAGAATCAGGCCGTCTCCGACGCCATCCATCCGCCCCCTGCGTGCCGCAACCTGTGCGTATTGCAGCGCGATACTACTCAAGATTAGCACACCCGTGTTGAACCACAGCAGATACGGCGCTGGCATTTGCGCCCAGTCCGCCACCTGCATTCGCATGAAGTAGGCGCTGATGAAGAGCGCAAACAACGAGCTGACGACAGCAAGAAATACACCCAATCCGATCGTCGCTGCGGGCAAGGACGATGCGCCTGTGTCAGTGACCTCGCCGATTGCGCCGACCTCCAACCAGGGCTTGGCCGTCAACCTTTGCTGCGATAGCCACCATGCGACGATGGCGCCGATCGGAGCCAGGACGAATAGTATCGTGATGCTCACCGCCCGGGTTCCCTAAGCGGCTCGTGGGACTGGCGGTTGGTTTTGCGGCACGAAATCCTCCTTGGCGCCTGGCACGCTGTAATCGTAAGCCCAGCGATAGACCACTGGTAACTCCTTGCCCCAGTTGCCATGCCCCGGCGGGGTTTCGGGTGTT
>DATGVJ010000086.1:0-32058 GCA_035300505.1 Xanthobacteraceae bacterium | reverse complement strand
CCCTTTGGCGGAGCAGCGCCTGCCATCAATGCGATCCTTGCCGAACAGGTCGACTATATGTGCGTGACGATTCCCGACGTCGCCCAGCATGTCAGAAGCGGGGCCGTCAAGGCTTACATGATTGGAATGCCAGAGCGCAGTCCCTTCCTTCCAACCGTCCCTTCATCACGCGAGGTCGGGCTGGAAGCGTTCCAAGTGCCTTCCTGGAGTGGCCTGTTTGCGCCCAAAGGCACGCCGAAGCCCATTCTCGACAGGCTCACGGACGCGCTCGACAAGGCACTCGATGATGAGAGAACGCGCAGGCGATTGACGGATATCGGCGGCGAGATTCCACCCAAGGCGCAGCGCGGGCAAGATCATCTTGGCGCGTTGGTGAAAAGCGAAATCGCGCGCTGGACGCCGATCATCAATTCGGCGAACATCATAGCGGAGTGACCGTTCAAAACGCCTCACGACTAGGTGGAATCCACCCAGGCAATTTCCGCCGACGAAGTTTGTTGGCGGGTCGACTCCACCGCATCGCTGCACCTTGGATCGCGACCGGCGGCAACACGCGATGGGCGGTACCCCAAATCGGGCTTCTCGATGTCTTTGCGCAAGGTCACGGTTATTGCGCACAGATTGGTATACACAATTTAGAACGCCGGCCGAAGGCCAAGTGGTATTGATAGCCCCCTGGAAGGGGCCCAAGGGCCCGTATATTGTTCGGTCAAACGATATTACCGGGAGGCACCACAATGACACTTCGACGACGCCAATTTCTGCACCTGGCCGCAGGCGCTGCCGCGCTGCCAGTCCTGCCGGGCATCGCACGGGCGCAAGCCTATCCGGTGAAACCGATCACGATGATCGTCCCGGCCAATGCGGGCGGGCCGACCGACACAATCGGACGTATCCTGGCGCAGCGGATGCAGCAGACGCTCGGGCAGAGCATCGTCATCGAGAATATCGGTGGCGCCTCCGGCACGCTTGGCACCGCCCGGGTGGCGCGCGCGACGCCCGACGGTTACACGATCGGGCTTGGCGGCTCCAACCATTACGTGGTGAACGGCGCCGCCTATCAACTCAGTTACGATTTCCTTGCCGACTTTGCGCCGGTCTCGCTCATCTGCTCCGGCCCTCAGATGATCCTGTCCAAGAAAGACGTGCCGGCGAACAATCTGCAGGAATTCATTGCCTGGCTCAAGGCGCGCCCCGACGGCGTAACCTTCGGCACCGGCGGCGTGGCGGCGCCGGCCCACATCAGCGGGCTCTCGTTCCAAAACGTAACCGGCACACGTTTCATCTTCGTGCCGCATCGCGGCGCGGGCCCGGCGCTGCAGAGTCTCGTGGCCGGACAGATCGACATGACGTTCGACCAGCCCAGCGGAGCCCTGTCGCAGGTGCGCGCCAACCTGGTCAAAGCCTATGCGGTCACGGCCAAGACCAGGCTCGCTTCCGCGCCCGACCTCCCGACCGTGGACGAGGTGGGATTGCCGGGCTTCCACACCTCGATCTGGCACGGACTGTGGGTGCCGAAGGGCACCCCGCGGGACATTGTCATGAAGCTCAATGGCGCCATCGTCGAAGCCTTGGGCGACCCGGCGGTCCGTACGCGGCTGACCGACCTTGGCCAAGAACTGCCGCCGCGCGATCAGCAGACGCCCGAGGCGCTCGGCACCTATCACAAGGCCGAGATCGAGAAATGGCACCCGATCATCAAGGCGGCGAACCTCAAGGGCGAGTGACAGCGCTCGACCTCTCCCTTTCCGCGAATTCGTCACATGATCGCGGGAGCGACCGCCGTGACTTCGTCGGTGAATACCTTGAAGCCCGCGAGCGTGCACGGACCGAACGAGGTGACGATCGCGACGTCGGTGGCATCGCGCCCGCGCGCCATCAAGATGCGCCCGATTCGCGGCACGTTGTTGCGCGCGTCGAATGTATACCAGTGGTCTCCGAGATAGACTTCGAACCAAGCTGCAAAATCTCCGGGACCATAGGGCGGCTCCGTGCCCATGTCGCCGAGATAGCCCGTACAGTAGCGAGCCGGAATATTCATGCAGCGGCAAAATGCGATTGCGAGGTGCGCATAGTCCCTGCACACGCCGCGTCGCGCGTTATAGCCCTCCCACGCCGACATGGTCGGGTTGGCGTGCTGGTAGCCGAACGTAATATGATTGTGGACGAAGTCGCAGATCGCCTGCACCAGCGGCCAACCCTTCGGAAGGTGCGCGAAAAGCGACCACGCCGTATTGGACAGGCGGTCAGTGTCGCAATAGCGGCTGCCGAGCAGATAGATCAGCACTTCCACCGGCAGGTCTGCGAGCGCATGCTGCTCCGCATGCGGGACGACCACATCCGGCTGGCCGGTGTCTTGCATCATGAAGTCGGTCGATATGCCCAGCCGGCCCTGCGGCGCGGTTACGACATGACAGAAATTGCCGAAACCGTCGTGATAGGTCTTGGCCGGCATAGGCGGATCGAACTGCACCCGATCCCAGCTCAACAGGTCTGGAATGCGCGACGGATGGACGCTCAACTGCAGGATCATCGGCGTCGGTTTCGGGCAGTGATAGAAGATCTCGCAGCCTGCTCGAATTTTCATCAATTATCTCTTCGGCTGCGCAAGCGAATCCTTGCTTTATATCTTTGAAGACTACTACACCTTCGCTAACGTTACTACGCCAAAGGGGTTCCACCTGGGACGTCGCGTGGAGTGTCGATGACATTGCTATTGGAAAGTTTGTTGGCGGCTGACGAGTCCGCGCCGGTCACGGTGCACAACGAAAATGGCTCGTCACCGTTTCTGATCGTCGCCGATCACGCGGGCAATTCCTTCCCGCGCGCGCTCGGCCGGCTCGGCGTTGCGGAATCCGAATGCGAGCGTCACATCGCCTGGGACATCGGAATTGCCGCGGTTTGCCGCCTCCTGTCGGATGCGCTGGACGCCACTTTGGTTGCGCAAAACTATTCGCGCCTGGTCATCGACTGCAACCGGACACCGGGGTCCGAGACATCGATCGCGGAAATCAGCGAACTCACCCCGGTGCCGGGAAACATCGGCTTGAGCGAGGGCCAAATGGCCGCACGCGTACGGGATATATTCCGGCCCTACCATGATCGAATCGAGGCAGAACTCGACCAAAGGCGCAAATCCGGCCGGCCGGCCGCGCTGATCGCGATGCACAGTTTCACGCCTGTTTTCAAGGGTGCGACGCGGCCCTGGCACGCGGGTGTGCTTTACAATCGCGATCCGCGTTTCGCCCATCTCCTCATGGCGCTGCTGAAAAGCGACGAGGAGCTCGTGGTCGGCGACAACGAGCCCTACAGCGTGACCGATGCGTCGGATTATACGATTCCGGTTCACGGCGAGCGGCGCGGCCTGCATCACGTGGCGATCGAGATCCGCCAGGACCTTATCGCCGATATCAAGGGTCAGCTGGCGTGGGGGGACGTGCTCGCACGTTTGCTGCCGCGAGCATACGAGCGACTCGTCGATCTGGACACCCCCCGGTGAGACCAAGCCTCTCATGGCATCCATCTTCAAAATGGCAGGCCGATGTGGAGAAGCGTCGGACTGCGGGAGGGAGCGCACCATGCTCCAGGACCACAATATCCTGTGGGCTGCCGTTGCCCTGCACCACAACTATTTGCGGCGAATCAATTTGTTACATGTTAGGTATACGTCGCTAAATGGGGGGCGCTGGTGCGTGGGATGGCTGCTTTGGGTCGCCAGCAGCCACGATGACTTGCACCCGTCACGATGACAGGGAAATACCGTGGGTCAGGCGAAGGTAGTACAGCTCCATCCATTAGACGATACAGAAGCGCTTGCGTGCTTGACGGAAGAGATTGGTAGCAGCGTCGAGACAAGCGTAACCGAACTTGCGCGGAAGTTCGGTTGGCCGCCGACGCGCATGCGCCGCCGCCTCGAAACCTGGGTCAAGGCCGGCCAGATCACCAAGAACCCGACGCGAAATGGGAAATTTACGGTCGCCCCCTCCGCCGAGATGTTGGCCATTGACCGGATTCCGGATGAAAAATCCGCCATGCGCATCGTCGGACGCGCATTCGGGGATCCGTTGTCGGCCGCGGCCAATGACCAAAACGGCAATGCACGAGCGCACCGTGGCGGCAACCCGGCGGCGCAGCGCTCCATCCTGACGATCGCAGCCGCCGCCTTGTTGTTCGCAACCGCCATCGGCATGGCAGGCGTCGGCCTGGTGATGAATGCGCGCTTTGCCGCCTCGTTTGGCCAGACAGTCGAAGCCGCGGCGCTCCTCACCGGCATCGGCCTGGCGATCGACGTGCTCGCAATCGTGATGCCGACCGCGGCGGCTCAACTGTGGCATAACCAATTGCGGCCTGCGGCAGCTGCCGCCTGGCTGATCTGGACGGCGGCGCTCAGCATGACTTTCCTGGCCGCAATCGGCTTTGCGTCGACGAACATCGGCGATGCGGTTGCGGGGCGGGCGCGAATTGCAACGGAAAACGTCACTCTCGCCGAGCGGATCGGGCAACTGCGCCAGGAACGGAGCGCCATCACGGAACTCCGCTCCGCCGATGCCATCGAGATTGAACTGCAACGGGCGCAGCCTCTCACCCAGGGGGTCTGGGCCATAACAAATGGCTGTCGCGACGTAACACGAACAAGTTCCGCACGTGCCTGTACGACCGTGCTGCAACTGCGCGAAGCCCAGGCCAACGCGCTCCGCCGCGACACTCTCGATGCCAATCTGCGCGAAGCCCAAGCAAAGCTCGCAATATTACCCGCAATCACGGATGCGGACCCGCAGACGAAGAGCGCGGCCGAATTCGTAACCTGGGTGTCGGGCGGATGGTTCAACCCCCAGGCGCGAGATATCGGATGGTTGCGGACCATCGGGCTCATCTTGACGCCGTCGCTCGCCGGCCTGGTGGCAATGCTGGCATTTTCGTTGATACGCCTACGGCGTGTTTAATTCCGATTTTCCATTCCTGGCCCGCATTTCTCACACTGGTGTGAGCCTGCGCCGGTTCAACACGCCCACAGGGTAGAAACCGCGCGTAGCGCGATGTGGGGCATCTCGCAAGCGCGGCGACGCACCCTGTCGGCTTCTTCAACCGGCC
This sequence comes from Xanthobacteraceae bacterium, assembly GCA_035300505.1. Taxonomy (GTDB): domain Bacteria; phylum Pseudomonadota; class Alphaproteobacteria; order Rhizobiales; family Xanthobacteraceae; genus VAZQ01. The sequence goes on along the minus strand of DATGVJ010000086.1, from coordinate 26,967 downwards.
CAACGGGTTGCCGCAACGCAGGTCGCACCCAGTGCGAGAAATGCGGGCTAACCTGCTGAGCCGTTCTTTGGGCTTGAAATACCCTGCATTGGCAGGCAAGGGTTCGCGGCAAAGGAGCAGACGAACCCTGATGTCAGACCCCATGTCCCTATCTTCGCACTCCGACAATGAAGGGACGATTCACCTGCTCCGGCGATTGCTTGCCGAGTACGGTGTCGTGCGATGGAAGCGCTATGCCCTTGCGTTTTCGCTGATGGGGCTCGGTGCCCTCTGCACCGCTCTTAGCGCATATCTCATGGGCAACATGATCAACGAGGCCTATGACCAGCGCAATTTCACGAACGTCGTCTGGATAAGCCTGGTGGCGCTCGCTGTTTTCATCACGCGCGGAATAGCACTCTATGGCCAATCCGTCATCCTGTCGCGGATTACAAACAGCATTGTCGCCGAAAATCAGCGCCGGGTCTATTCCAAGCTGCTGGAACAAAATTTGAGTTTTTTCAGCCGATATCACAGTTCCGAGTTCATCGCCCGCATGTCGACAGGCACCGCCGCCGCCGCGCAAACCCTCAACCTCCTGATCAACACCTTCGGACGCGACGGCTTGACTCTCCTCATGTTGGCGGGCGTGATGGCCATACAAGACCCCATCATGTCGCTCGCGGCATTTCTGATTGCTCCGCCTGCCGCATTCATGATCCGAAAGCTGACGCGCCGCATCCGCGCGGTTGCACGCAGTCAATTTGCTGGCGGCGTGCAAACGCTTGAGACGCTTCAGGAAACGATTCAGGGAATGCGTATTGTCAAGGCATTCACACTTGAATCGACCATGAGTGCTCGTTTCATTACCAATGTGGCAAATGTCGAACAACAATCCAACAAGATGGCGCGCGTCGGGCAGCGCGTAAATCCGCTGATGGAAACACTCGGCGGCACCATCGTGACGCTGGTCATGATCTACGCCGGCTATCGCGTGATCTACACGGGCGCGACAGCCGGCGAGTTTTTTTCATTCCTGACGGCGTTCTTGTTTGCCTATGAGCCCGCCAAGCGTCTGGCCCGCCTCAATCTTGACCTCACTTCCGCACTTATCGGCGTGCGCATTTTGTTCGAAATCATCGACACCAGGTCCACCGAACCTCTGGACGACAACCGGCCTGCGCTCGTTGTAGACAAGGCGCGAGTTGATTTTTCCAAGGTCACCTTCGGCTACGCGGGCGGCGAAGGCGTTTTCGACAACTTGTCCTTCGTGGCTGAACAGGGCAAGTTCACAGCGCTCGTTGGACCCTCGGGCGGCGGTAAATCGACCATCTTCAATCTCATCCTGCGCCTGTACGAAGCCGACGGCGGCGCAATCACGATCGATGGACAGAATACCTTGTCGGTCTCGCGCCATTCGTTGCGCCAAAAGATCGCCTATGTGGGCCAGGAGACGTTCCTGTTTCGCGCAACAATCCGTGAAAATATAGCTTTTGGAAGGCCTAATGCAACGCCTGCGGAAATCGAAGCCGCCGCCAAGGCAGCCCACGCACACGACTTTATCATGGACTTCCACGCCGGCTACGAAACTGAAGTCGGAGAACACGGCCACAATCTTTCCGGCGGACAGCGCCAGCGCATCGCCATAGCGCGCGCGCTGATCAAGAACGCGCCAATCATCCTGCTTGACGAGGCAACAGCCGCCCTCGATGCCGAATCCGAGCAGACAGTTCAGCAGGCCATCGCGGAACTCTGCAAAGGCCGGACCACAATTGCAATCGCGCATCGGCTGTCGACCATCATGCATGCCGACAAGATTCTGGTCATCGAAGACGGCATGGTCATGGAATCTGGCCGGCATGACGATTTGTTGCGCAATGATGGCCGCTATGCGTCGTTCTATCATTTGCAACTACGCCACCAGCAATCAGGCAAAGGGGGCGAAGAGCCTGAGCGCGCTGCAGCTCTTAGCCCGGGTTGAGCGTTCTTCATAAGCGCGTTCACGCTGAGCCTTGCGACATAAGCGCGTTCACGCGCGTCTTGCAACGCGCGCTGTGGCGCGTAAAGAACGCGCTGATGGCTTCAACCCAGGTTACGATCTGAACATTGGACTCCGGCGTTAACGCTTCGGTTACCATTCACCGCCTAGGATTCCGGCTTCTGATTTGCGGAGGCCGCCCTTGGGATTTGCAGCGCCATCGGAAACCGGTCTGCCATGGCATCGTGCGCCATCGATCGTGCCTGGGCTCACCGGCGACGCTGCGCCCGATCGCACCTTTATCGTCGGCCAAATGGTCGACCGGATCAACGAAATCAATCCGCAAAGCGGCGCCGACGCCTGGAGGGAATTGCGCCGGGAGTTTCCCGATAGTCCGCTGGCCTTGCGGGTGACCGCGCTCGAAGCGCTGATGAACCGGCTCGGCTTACCGAAGAATTCGTAGGGTGCGCCGGCACATGGCGCGCTTCAGTCAAGCTGAAAGTCGGCTCGTCAAGCCGCCCTGCGCTTCTGCAATGTCATGAGCCCAACCAACGTGAGATTGCCGATACACACCACGATCATGGCACTCGCGATCAAGAGAGCGAGCAATTCCGGGCCAAAGAGCGGTGTGGTCAGATTGGCAGGAGCATTGAGCGGCCAAAAGGATGTCGCGGCCATCGCGGTGAAATGCATGGACGCGATGGCCAAGCCCTGCACGACGCCCGCGGCCAAAGTCGTCCAGATCGTTCGCTTGTAGAACGCAAACCAGAGCGCCGCCATGGACGCGCCAATCGCGATTACCAGCGAAGTCCCGACCAGAATTGGGTCATAGCTCAAGCCGCAACCGCGAATCGCGCTCATCCCCGTATAGTGCATGGAGGCAATTCCGAGACCCATTGCAACTCCGCCACCGATGATGCTGAAGCGTCCCAGTCGTTTCTTGCTCGCCACATAGAGGCCAAGAGCCGTCGCACCCATGGCGAAACAAATCGACAGGATCGTTTCAACAATGTTGTAGTTGATCAGTGTCGGAAACTCGACAGCCATCATCGCGATGAAATGCATGGACCAGATCGTTGTGCCCATGATCAAGCCGCCGTTTGCCAGCGCAAAACTGTCTTCCCAAGTCTCGACGTCTGCATCGTGCGCCCCCGATGTCAGCGTCAACGCCGTGAGGGAACCAAGGATTCCGACTACGGCAGCCAGCATCACCAGGATCGGCTGGTAGGTCACCACCATTTTATCGTCTCTCCGCCGGTAAATTCATCCGCTCATAAAACTATTGCGATCAACAATTGCAAAAATTTGTCGCACGCCACTCTCGCGCCCCATTTAGTCAAAAAAAAGAAGCCGTGTACTTTGGCGCTAACCCGACCAAGACCAAAAATTGGGGAAGAAACGAGATCGACCACTCACTCGATTGACACGCGCAGGGTAGTACAATGACAACATTGTCCACGGATGTTCCGTCAGCCTTCGCGTTGACGCAATGGAGCTTCGGATTTTATCGCCGCGCGCAGCTTGGATGCGGATTCTTGTCAATCGTGTTTCTTTTTGTACTGTGCGTGGCCGGGCATGATGTGCTCGCCCAGAGCCAGAAAAACGCGACACGACAGCAACAGCAGCAACAACAAGCTCTTCAAAAACAATTCAACGACGGCGCGCTGATGATCTTGGCAGGTCATCCTGGTACCAGCTATTTTACCATGGCTCGCGATATTGCGGCCGCATTTGCCGAAAACAATGAACTTCGCTTGCTTCCAATCGATGCAGGTGGCGGAACCGAAAACATCCGCAGCCTCTTATACTTGCGGGGTGTCGACATGGCGCTCGTGCCAAGCAACGCGCTCGCGCAGGCCAATGCCTCATCGATGTTTGGAACCAACCTGTCGCAACGGCTGACCTATATCACGCAGCTCTACAGTGACGAAGTTCACGTACTGGTCCGGCCCGATATCCGTTCATTCGAACAATTGCGCGGGCTGAAAATCGCGGTGCCTCCGCAAGACGGGAATTCGGAGTTCACGTTCCGCGACCTGCTTCAACGAAATCGGATGGAGGTCGATGTGGTCAGGATGGCGGTGCCCGACGCAATCGACGAAGTCCGCTCGGGCGGCGCCATCGCGGGCCTTGTGCTCACAGGCGCCAAGCCTCTGCGCGTCCTCGCCAGCTTGCCGAAAGACGGGAGCCTTCGTTTGCTGGCTATGCCGCCGCTCCAGGGCGATGGCTATACGCCTGCAGCCTTTCGTTCGGATGATTATCCAACTCTAATTCCTGATGGCCAGACAGTCGACACAGTATCCTTCAATACCGTGCTGGCCACAAACAATACCCCAAAGTGGGATGACTCTCATCGCAGGGTATCGAAGTTCGTTCCAGCTTTTTTCAGCGTTCTTTCTGAGCTCGCCGGCCCCCAGCATCACCCGAAATGGAGCGATGTAAATCTAGCGGTAACGCTCGACGGATGGTCGCGCTTCGACGCGGCCGAAGCATGGCTTGCGAAGGCCCAACAGGAGCAGGCAGCTTTAGTGCGCAAGAACTTTGAGCAGTTCTTGAGCGCCACGAGAGGTCCGGGTACACCGGCCCTTTCACCGAACGCACAAAGAGAGCTCTTCGAAGAGTTCATGCAGTGGTCACGCAGATCGGTGGGCACACCCAAACAGGTGTCCCGCCCTTGAACCTTCCCTGTCACAACTGTTGTAGATCAGCGAAAAAAGTGAGAGGCCGCGATGCGCGACAGACAAGACGCCGCGAATATGGAAGAATTAGCCGTACGTTTGGAACGCCTGGAGGAATTCGCCGCCACACCGAACGCCACAGGTCCGTCCCGGAGAGGAGTGACATCGCATCATCCGGAAGCTCCGGAGGGATGGAATCAAACCGAAGGGGCGGCAATCCAGCGTGCCCGCGACAATCAACGGGGCATCAACCCCTGGCTATTCGTGATGGCAACGGCTCTCAACACGATGGTCGCCGCAGTACTCGCCGTTATCATAACCCTCGGGGTCGTGCGGCAAGAGCAGGTCGGCAGCGCGCCTCGAGATGTTTCATCAACTGCCGCCACTTCGAACGCCACGACAGGGTTTGCAGGTAACTCGCCAAATCTGAAGACATCAGCCCGGGCCGTCGAGGTGCGCCCGATCGGCACGCCGGCGCAGCCGCTACGAGTCGAGCCCCGTATACCGGCGCGATTGCCACTACAGCTCCAGCCAGAAGATGCCGGGCTCGACACGTATATTCTTGTTCTCTCCGGAGTGCCGGCCGGCACAACCTTGTCTGGGGCATCCCGAATTGGCTCCGACACCTGGTTGCTGCCGCCAAACTCGGCGAACGGGCTCGAAATCACCATACCGGAATGGTCGACGACAGTAACCGAGATCGCGATGGAACTGCGGCGGACCAACGGCGTGGTTGCCGCACAAAGCAAAGCTTGGATTGCCGTCGCTCCACCGAACGCGCAATTGCCGGTCGGAACGAAGAACGATGAGACCGCCGCCAGAGATTTGGTGTCGAGGGGAGACCAGTTGATCGACAAGGGTGACGTGGTTGGGGCACGCGGCGCATACCAGCGTGCGGCCGACATGGGAAATAGTGCAGGCGCCTTGGCGCTTGGGTCGACTTACGATCCAAACCTGCTGTGGTCGCTTGGCGCACTCGGCATGGTTGGCAACAAAGAACGAGCCCGACAATGGTACTCGCGCGCCGATCAGCTCGGACATCCTGATGCGAAAAACAGGTTGAGGGTGCTTGGAAACTGAGCCCGGATGGCATCGTCGAGGTCTGTGCGGCCCGGCCGAGCAATTCGACACGACCGATACATGCCCTAAATTCCGAGATAGGCCTGTTTCACACGCTCGTCGGCCAGCAATTCCTGCCCCGATCCCGACAGTGCGATCCGGCCGTTTTCGATTACATAGGCGCGGCTCGCAAGACCGAGCGACATGGCGACATTCTGCTCGACCAGAAGGCAGGTGAGCCCTTCCCGATTGAGATCGCGAATGGTGCGGAGCACCGATTGCACGATCGCGGGCGCAAGACCAAGCGACGGCTCGTCGAACATCACGAGGTCGGGCGCGCCCATGAGGCAGCGGCCAATGGCGAGCATCTGTTGCTCGCCGCCAGACAGCGTGCCAGCTGCCTGCTTCCGGCGCTCAGACAGAATCGGAAAGAGCGTGAGGACACGCTCGAGATTGCGCGCGCGTTTTTCCCGCGCACGCGGTACCATCGCTCCCATGTCGAGGTTTTCGGCGACCGAAAGGGTCGGGAACACCTGGCGGCCTTCAGCGACCTGACCAATGCCAAAACCGCAAACCCGATGGCTAGGCCAGCCCGTGATATCGGTATCGCGGAACAGAACGCGCCCGCGCGCCGGCCGGTGCATGCCCGCAATGGTGCGAATCAACGACGTTTTGCCGGCACCGTTGGCCCCGACGATCGTGACGATGGTGCCTTCCGCAACCTCGATGGAAACATCCTCAAGCGCCTGCGCGTCGCCATAAAAGACATCGAGGTTCTCCACACGCAGCATCAAAGCGCCTCCGTTCCCAGATAGGATTCGACCACGGCGGGTTCACGAACCACTTCATCAGGTTTGCCTTGTGCGATCGCAGCGCCGTGATGAAGCACCAGCATGCGGGAGGCCAGCGCCATGACGGCGCGCATCACGTGTTCGATCAGGAGAATTGTAATTCCCGACTCGCGATTGAGCCGGCTCAGGATCTCGACCATGCGATCGATCTCGACAGGACGCAGCCCCGCCATCACTTCATCAAGCAGCAGAAGTTTCGGGTCGGTGGCGAGCGCGCGGGCAACCTCGAGGCGCTTGCGATCCGGCAGGGTCAAAGACGATGCGATGAGATCGCGCTTCTCGAACAGGTCGAGCCGCCACAGGACCTCGTGCGCTCGCCGCACCGCCGATGCCGTATCGCGATGGCGCAAAAGTGCGCCGATGACGACATTGTCCTCGACGGTCAAAGCCGGAAACGGCCGCACCAATTGAAACGTACGCCCGATCCCCAATCGGCAGATCCGCTCAGGCGGATATCCGTCGATGCGCTGCCCCGCGAAGGCTATCGAGCCGCCATCGGGCTTGAGGACGCCGGCGATCATGTTGAATAGCGTGGTCTTGCCGGCGCCGTTTGGACCGATGATGGCAAAAATTTCGCCCGGCAAAAGCTCAAGACTGACAGCATCGACGGCGAGAAGACCGCGGAACGTCTTCCGAACCTGGTCGAGTTTGAGCAATGCGGTCATTGCCGTCTCGCTCCAAGACCGAGCACCCGTGCAAGCCAGGGCCAGACGCCGCCCGGCTGCACCACGATGATCAGCATGAGCGCAAGCCCATAGAACACCGCCTTGGTACCCGGAGCGTTGAGGCCAAAGCTCTCGGTGAACGCCATGATGGCTTCACCGAGCGGCGTGAGAATGAATGCGCCGACCACCGGTCCAAACACCGTCCCCAATCCGCCAACGATGGGAGCCAGGATCAATTCGATCGACCGCGAAACATCGAATACGCGGTCCGGGAACAGATTGTTGTTGTAGAACGCAATGAAGACGCCGCCAACCGACGTCATCGCCGAAGACAGCAGCATCGCCGTCATCTTGACGCGGAACACCGGAATGCCGACCGCGCGCGCGGCTTCCTGGTCTTCGCGCACGGCAAGCCATTGCAACCCCAACCGCGTGCGCCTGATCCTGGCGACCAGCAGCACGGCCGCTATCGCGAGCCCGAGACCCACATAGTAAAAGAGCAACTGATCGCCACGCAGGTTCCACCATTGGCCTTCACCGACCGGCAGGAACAGGCCGCCCGAGGCGCCGACGACGTCAAGGTGGTTGAATCCGATGCGGGTAAATTCTGCGAATGCGATGGTGAGCAGCGCGAAATAGACCCCCGCAATGCCGAAGCGAAAGCCAAGCCAGCCGATCGCGGTTCCAACCAAAGTCGCAATAAAAATTGCAGCAAAAACTCCGATCAAGGGACTGATACCGAATTTCACGAACAGCAAGGCCGCCGCATAGCCGCCAAGACCGACGTAGAGCGCGTGCCCCAGCGACAATTGGCCGACGAACCCCATCATGAGGTTCCAGGCCTGCCCCACAAAAGCGAAGTAGAACACCATGATCAGCACGGAGATCACGTAGCGGTCCGCGAAGAACGGCGCCGCCGAAAGGCCAGCCAGCAACAGTGCAACGAGCACACGCCCGTGCCAATATAGGGACTGCCACAAAGCCATCATGCGCGGCGCCCCGAAGTCCCGCCCAAGATCCCGCCCATGATTCCTTGCGGCCGCAGCGCCAGCACCACGATCAGCAGCGCAAAGGACACCATGCTCTTCATTGACGGCGGCAGCACGGTTGCGGCGAGAGCCTCCGATACGCCGATGAGTACGCCCCCCACCAGCGCACCACCCATCGAGCCCAGTCCGCCCACTATGACGATGATGAACCCAAACAGCGTATAGGCGGGCCCCAATTCGGGCTTGGCATCCGCGATGGTTTCCATCAGCGCACCGGCGGCGCCGACGCAGGCGAGGCCGATCCCGAATGTCAGCGCATAGAGCTGCCGGACGTCCAGTCCGACCACCGCAGCGCCGACAAGATTGTCGGCACAGGCCCGGATTGCGGTTCCGGTTCGGGTAAAATGGAAGAAGCCGAACAGCGCAACGGCTCCTGCGAGCGCTGCCGCCGCCGCATAAAGACGCACCTTGTCCACGATCAACGGGCCGACGAGGAAACTGTCAAACCCGTAGGACAGTTGGATCGGCCGGCCGTCCGCACCGAAGATCAAGACCAGTCCGTTGACAATGACGATCGCGAGCCCGACCAGCAGGATGAATTGCTCGTGTTCGGCCCGCCCCACGAAGCGATAGACCAGCACACGCTGCAACGCATAGCCGACGCAGAAGAATAAGAGCGCGATCGGCACCGCGGCCAGAAGCGGGTCGACACCCAGATGTGTGAAACAGAACCACGCCGCATACATCGCCACCACGGTGAATTCGCCATGGGCGAAATTGACCACACGCATGACACCGAAAATCACCGAAAGTCCGAGCGCCATCAGCCCATAGACGAGGCCGGTGAGGACGCCTTGAACCACAATGCCGAGATAAATGGTCGAGGTCACTATGTTCGTCCCTGCCACGGCGGCATCGGCAGTACGGGCGCGAGCGTCGCGGCTTGGGCCGGCCACACCACCGTAGGCGTCCGGTTGCGGCTCTGCACCGCCGCCGACGGAATACCGGTGTTCTGGCCCTTGGCGTCGAACCGGATCGGTGGCCCGATCATCACGTGATTGGCAACGTCGGTTGAGCGAACCGCATCCATCAGGGATGCTCCGTTGGTGGTGCCGGCACGCTTGAATGCATCAGCCGCCACCAGCAAGGCTTCAAATGTAAAGCCGACATTGAAGCACTCGACCGGGAAACGGAAATTCGGATTGGCAGGCTTGAATGCTGCTTCAAGCGCCTGGCTCATCGGCGCCTTCGGGTCCGACCAGGGCAGATTGTAAATCGGATAGTCGGCGAGCGCGCCGAGCGCCTGGTAGAATTCCTCGTCATAAAGCCCGGGCGAGCCCGGAGAGATGATCCCCTTGGGCTCGAAGCGCTGGCGCACCATGTCACGCACGAGCTTGATGGCATCGCTCGCCCGCGTCACCGTTAAGACAAGGTCGGGATTGAGCGAGCGGATTTTGGTGACCTCGACCGACAGGTCCTGGGCGCGCGGATCATAGGCGATCGATTCGGCGAGCCGGAACGGCAGGCCGGAGCGCGGGAACAGCGCGTCCATGGCTTGGCGCTGGGCAAGCCCAAACGTGTCGTTGGCATGGATGAACACAGCGCTCTGCGGCGCAAGCCCGGTTGCGCCAAGCACCTCTGCGATGAGCTTCAATCCGTTCGTGACAAGCATGGGACCGGTCGGGAAATTCCGCACCAGGAATTTGAATCCTTGCTCCGTAATCGGCGGCGCAGCCGCGATATTGACCACCAGCGGTACCTGGCGCTGCTCGCACACCTGCGCGATCGACAGCGTGCAACCCGAATCGAAGGCGCCGACGACGCAATGAGCGCCCTCGTTGATGACCTTCTCGGCCTGGGTGCGCGACACATCCGGGTTCGACTCGATGTCGACGTGCACCAGTTCCACGCGAAAGCCGAAATCGCCCAGGACTTTTGGCGCAACCAACGCGCCACGGTGGCAGCTCTGCCCGGCCTGGGCCAAATAGCCCGAACGCGGCAGTAGAACGGCTATCTTGAGCGCCGCTGCCTGGGCGCGCACTATTGACGGCGCCCCAAGGGCGGCAGTGGCGGCTGTGCCAGCCATGAACCGGCGGCGGTTGATCGAATTCGATTTGGTCAAAGCCATGGTGGTCCCTCTCAAACGCGCATCCGTTGCGTAGCCCAGGTTGATCTCGATTGGTGATATTATTAGCAGGATTCAATGTACTCCTGACAGATACCCAAGAGGCACGCTCATGGATGACACGCCCATACTGGTCGAACAGCGGCACGGCTACCGGGTCATCATGCTCAACCGGCCACAACGACTCAATGCCTTTACGGAACCGATGCACGTAATGCTGCGCGATGCATTGGTGGAGGCCGAAGCGGACGAAAACTGCCGTGCGCTGTTGTTGACGGGCGCCGGCCGCGGTTTCTGCGCCGGCCAGGACCTCAACGACCGGCTCTCGCAAACCGGCGAAACGTCCGTGCTGGGCGGCGCGCTCGAAGCCTATTACAACCCGCTGGTCCGCCGCTTGCGGGCGCTGCCGTTCCCGGTGGTTGCCGCCGTCAATGGGGTGGCCGCAGGCGCCGGCTGCAACATCGCGTTGGCCTGCGACATCGTGCTCGCCGCACACAGCGCAAATTTCATCCAGTCCTTCGCCAAGATTGGCCTGGTGCCGGATTCGGGCGGCACTTGGATCTTGCCGCGCCTGGTGGGGCCGGCTCGCGCCCGTGCGCTCGCCCTGACCGCCGAGCCCGTCCCGGCGCAAAAGGCGGAAAGCTGGGGCCTCATCTGGAAGGCCCTGCCGGACGGCGAATTGATGGACGAGGCGCATCGGCTCTGTGCGCATTTTGCCACGGCACCGACCGCCGGCCTCGCCCTGATCAAGCGGGCACTCGATGAATCCTGGAGCAACGATCTTGATTCGCAGCTTGATCTCGAACGCGAATTGCAACGCGAGGCAAGCCTCACACCCGACTATGCGGAAGGGGTGCGCGCCTTCATGGCCAAGCGCGCACCGCAGTTCACGGGGCGTGGGGGACGGTAGTGGCTGCCATCAATGCACAACAGCCTCCGGGCCGGATGACATTTGCCCGGCATTGACAGGTTCGGGCAATCGCCGCGCGCGTGTCAATTTACTCATGTAGATATAGATCACCGGTGTCGTGAACAAAGTGAGAAACTGCGAGAGCAGGAGCCCGCCCACGATGGCGATGCCGAGCGGACGGCGCAGTTCCGAACCTGCGCCCGCTCCCAAAGCGAGCGGCAGGGCTCCAAGTAGCGCCGCCATCGTGGTCATCATGATGGGGCGATATCGCATGAGGCTCGCCTCATAGATCGATTGTTCGGGCGTCAAGCCGCGGGTCCGCTCGCCCACCAGGGCAAAGTCGATCATCATGATGGCGTTCTTCTTGACGATGCCGACAAGAAGAATGACCCCAATGAGCGCGATCAATGAAAAATCGTATTTGAGGAGCATGAGCGCCAGCAAGGCACCTACACCGGCCGACGGCAGCGTCGATAGAATCGTTATGGGGTGAATGAAACTCTCGTAGAGGATGCCGAGAACGATATAAACCGCGATGATCGCGGCCGCTATCAAATAGGGTTGCGAGGCGAGCGACGTTTCGAAAACACGCGCCGCCCCCTGGAACTTGGCCGTAAGGCCCGCCGGCTTTTCGATTGAACGCTCAAGATTCTGAATGGCGATGAGCGCATCGCCGAGCGCATATCCGGATGCCAGATTGAACGACAGCGTCACGGACGGAAATTGATCCGTGTGATTGATGGTAAGCGGCGATACCGACATTTCCGCCTTGGTGAGAACCGACAAGGGAACCATTTGTCCGGTCGTCGTCGAGCGCACATACAGTTTCTGGAGCGATGATACATCCTCCTGAAAGGCTGGAGCAACTTCCAGGATCACGCGGCGTTGGTCGAGCTGTCCGAACATCGTCGCGACCTGACGCTGCCCGAATGCATTGTATAAATTGTCGTCGATCGTCTGCGGCGACACCCCAAAGCGTCCGATGGCATCGCGATCGATCTTGAGCATCATGCGTGGCGCGGTCGCCTGCAGATCGCCGGTCACGTCCTGCAATTGCGGAAGCGTGCCGAGCTTTTCCAGCATGATGGGCGCCCACTTCAAAAGTTCGGTGATGTCGGGATCCTGCAACGTATATTGATATTGTGTCTTGCTGACCCGCGTGCCGATCTGCACGTCCTGGCGGGCCTGGCCGAAGAGAGCGACGCCCGGCACCACGAGAGCCGCTCGCCGCAATCGGTTGATAACTTCAGTCGCGGTCGATTTGCGATCTTTCAACGGCTTCAGGTCGATCATCATCCGGCCCGTGTTGACCGTCGGATTGGCTCCGACCCAATAATAGACTGTGTCGACGTCGGGATCCGCCATCACGATCTTGGAGAGTTCATGGGTACGCTCGACCATCGCCGCATAGGAAATATCCTGCGCGGCTTCGACCGTGCCCTGGATCGTGCCGTTGTCCTGCTGCGGGAAGAAACCCTTCGGAATGATGATATAAAGGTAGACCGTCGCCCCTACCGTCGCGAACATCAATCCGACCATGAACAGTCGATGCTTGAGCGTCCAGCGTAACCAGACCGCATAGATATCGAGAGAACGTTGGAAACCCGCCTCCAGCAGGGCCATCAGCCGATTCTCCTTCACGGCCGTTTCGCGGGAGCGCAGCATCCAGGCGCACATCATCGGGGTGAGCGTCAGCGCGACCACCCCGGACATCAGAATGGCCACACTCACCGTGACGGCAAATTCCCGGAACAACCGCCCGATCAGGCCGCCCATCATCAACAAGGGTATGAAAACGGCGATCAATGACAAAGTCATCGACACGATGGTGAAGCCGATTTCCTCCGAGCCGATCAGTGCCGCCGCAAGCGGCGCCTTGCCGGCCTCGATATGGCGCGTGATGTTTTCGACCATCACGACTGCATCGTCTATAATGAATCCGACCGCGATGGTGAGCGCCATGAGCGAGACGTTGTCGATCGTGTAGCCGGCAAGATACATCACCGCGCAGGTCGCCAACAACGACACCGGAATGGTGACGGTCGGGATCAAGGTCGTCCGGCCATGGCGCAGGAACAAGAACATGACCAGGACCACAAGACCGATGCTGACCGCCATGGTGAACTGCACGTCATCGACAGACGCTCGGATCGTCTGGGTGCGGTCCCCCAATATCTCCAGTTTCATTGATGGTGGGATATTGCGCTGCAGCTCCGGCAGCGTGGCTTTGACCAGTTCCACCGTCTGGTTGATATTGAATCCCTGCTGCTTGTGAATATCGATGATGACTGCGCGCTTGCCGCCTAGCCATGCCGCTTCACGGATCTCTTCGACGCCGTCAATCGCCTTGCCCAGATCGGCGATACGCACCGGCGCCCCATTGCGATAGGCGATGATCACCGAATTGAACGTCGAGGCGTCAAAGATTTGATCCGTCGTATCGAGCGTGAGGGACTGCTTGGGACCGTCGAGCGTGCCTTTCGGGGAGTTGATCGTCGCTGTCACAATGCCGGCACGGATTTCTTCCAGGCTCAACCCCATCGCGGCCGCGACCATCGGATTGATCTGAATGCGAACGGCGGGTTTCTGCTGGCCGTGATAGTCGACCAGACCGACACCGGTCACACGGGAAATGCGCGGCGCCAGAAAGTTTTCGACAAATTCGTCGACCTTGGAAATCGGCAAGTCATCTGACATGACCGCTATCGACATCAGGAGAAAATCGGCCGGATTGGATTTGTCGTAGGTTGGAGGATTGGGAAGGTTCTTGGGCAACAATCCTGCCGCGGCATTGATGGCCGTCTGCACATCCTGGGCTGCGCCGTCGGAACTTCGTCCGAGATCGAAATCCACCTGGATGCTGGTGCGGCCAAGCGAACTGGTGGACGTCAGCGACGTAACACCGGAAATCAACGCCAACTGGCTCTCAAGCGGGGCCGCGACCGACGTCGCCATCGTCTCCGCATTTGCGCCGGGCAATTTCGCGCTCACCCGAATGGTCGGCACATCGACCGCCGGCACGCCCGCAATCGGGAGCAGGACATAAGCCACCAGCCCGAGCAAGGTGAGGCCGATCATCAACAGCGTGGTGGCAATGGGCCGGACGATAAATGGTGCTGATATGTTCATAGGGCTGCCGTTTCACAGCTACTGTGAAACAGGGGTCTGACCCCCTGCTTCCACACGCGGGTTGACCCGGCTGCCGGCCTGGATGCGATATTGGCCGTCCGTCACGACGAACTCGTCGGGACGCAGGCCATCATCAATGACCGCGGTTGTCCTATCCACGACACCGACCTTGATCGCCCGCTTCTTCACGACCCGATCGTCGCCGACCACAAATGCATAGGGACCGTCCGGCCCCTGTTGCACCGCCGTGATCGGCACCGCCACGACATTGCGGCGCACGTCTGTTTCAACGCGCACGTTCACGAAGCGACCGGGCCACAAGACTTCCCCTTCATTCTCGAATGTGGCCTTGTAGTTGATCGTGCCGGTGGCGGGATTGACTTGATTGTCGATGACAGTGAGCTTACCTGCCGCCAAGACAGCGCCATTGCTGTCTTGTGCCAAGACTTCGACGTCGCCGTCCTTTTGTTTCGCGCGAATTACCGCAAGCGAATCCGCGGGCAGAGAAAAGTTCACGAAAATCGGGCGCAGCTGATTGATGGAAACGATGCCGGCAGCGTCAGTGGATCTCACGATGTTACCAGCGTCAACCAGGCGCGTCCCCGCGCGGCCATCGATGGGCGAACGAATGCTTGTGTAGTTGAGTAGATTTTGCGCCATGTCAATCGCGGCCTGATTGGCCCTGACGCTTGCTTCGAACTGCCCCACGGACGCCTGGGCACCTTCCAACGTTTGCCTGCTGCCGGAACCGCTCGAAGCGAGTTGGGACGCGCGGGCCAGGTCAAGGCGCGCTTTGACAAGTTGCGCCTCGTCCTTGAGCTTGTTGGCTTGGGCTTGCGCTAATGCGGCTTCGTAAGGCACCGGGTCGATTTCCACCAGCAAATCTCCGGCCTTGACGTCCTTTCCTTCGGAGAAATGAATCTTGACGATCTGGCCATCGACACGCGATTTCACCACCACGCTATTGAAGGCCTGGACAGTGCCAAGTCCGCTCACGTAGATCGGCACATCGGTGCGTTTGACCGTGCTGACGGCAACCGGAATTGCCGGGGCCATAGCCTTGGGCGCGGGGAGCGATGGCGAGAGGTAGGGTATTGCGGCCGTACCAACGCCAAAATAGGTCGCGATACATGCCCCGGCCAACACGATTGCAATTACAAACCAACGCATTGGCATCGAAATGTTCCTCCTGCATAGTGGATCAAACTGCGACGCTGCCGGTCTGGATGCGATATTGCCGTCAGCCATTTTTGCACGTTGTCAGCCACCATGCTGGGATGTTTTGGACGATTGCACTACCCCACGTCCAGTCTTATCAGCTGTGTGCGGTTCAAGCCATGGCAGGCGGTGGGTATTTCGTAACGGATTGTCGCAATGGCCGCATTTGCGACAATCCGTTACAATGTCCCTAACTGGACGTAGAATTGCCTGCTATATTGTGGCGCCGCGCGAAGGCCGGGCGCAACTTCGACACCTTATGGAAGATGGTCATCACATTCTGGTCGTCGACGATCACCGAGACATCCGTGACCCGTTGGCGGCCTATCTAAGGAAGCACGGCTTTCGCGTCACGACGGCAGCGGACAGCATTGGGGCGCGGGATGCGCTCCTGAAAAATTCGATTGATCTGGTCGTGCTCGATATCATGATGCCGGGCGAGAATGGTCTGGCGCTGTGCCGCGACCTGCGCGCGAGTAGTGCAACGCCCGTCATTTTCTTGACCGCCATGGCGGAGGCAACCGACCGCGTTTCCGGCTTGGAGATCGGGGCTGACGATTACGTCGTCAAGCCGTTCGAGCCTCGTGAACTTGTTGCGCGGATCAATGCGGTGCTGCGCCGAACAAACATGCTGCCGCCCAGGCGGTCTGGGGAAAATCCCAAAAAAGTGGGGTTCGAGTCATGGGTCTTCGATTTGGACAAGCGTGAGCTGCAGGGCGCCGACTCTGTGTCGATCCCCCTCAGCACGGCGGAGTTCCGTCTTTTGGAGGTGCTTGTGCATCGGCCGAACGTTGTGCTCACCCGTGACCAGCTTCTTGACCTTACCGCCAGTCGCTCGCCGCAACTTTTTGATCGAAGCATCGACAATCAAGTGAGCCGTCTGCGCCGGAAGATCGAGATTGATCCGCGGCGACCCAACTTGATCAAGACAGTGCGAGGGGATGGGTATGTCTTCGCAGCCGACGTTCGAACGTTGGAGCCATAGAGCCATGGTCCTTGTTCCAAAGAGTCTCCGCGGACAGTTGCTGCTGCTCTTGCTCGGCGGAATTTTCATTGCGCATGTGCTTGGCATCAGTTTTTTCTATATGGGAAGTCCGAACGCTCTCCAACTGGCCGCGCGAAATCAAATCATCGATCGCTTCGCAGCTGCCGTGCGCGTGACAGAGACTGCTCCCAGGGACGTAAAATCCGATATCCTGACAGCGATGAGTTCAATAAATGAGCGGTTCTGGATTGACGTCGAGAGTGGCCTCGCCTCTAACGCGATGAATGACCATGAAGCCGAGCTAGCCGATGAATTGAACAGGAAGCTTGAAGGCGGTAATCGTGGTGCTTCAATCAGATTTACCGAACAACTGGCGGGATCTCTCCCTTACCAGAACCGAACCTCGCTGGCTTTCTCGGTTACCGCTCATCTGGTCGACGACTCGTGGCTTCATTACGAGCGTAGTGGGATCGAGCCGCTGCGCTGGTGGCGTGATTTGCCGTTTTCTGTTCTGGTGAGCACTATTCCTGTGCTCATCGTGGTCGCAATCTTCGTCGGCTGGATTACGCGGCCGGTCAGAGCATTGGCACAAGCCGCAGACCAAGTCGGCCGTGGCGAGCGAACCGATCCTCTCACGATTACCGGGCCGCGCGAAATTCAGGAAACCACCGCCGCCTTTAACGCGATGCAGGACCGGCTGGTCCGCTTTGTCCGCGATCGAACACGTATGCTTGCGGCCATAAGCCATGATTTCCGCACACCGATCACTTCGCTCCGTCTGCGGGCTGAAATGATCGAGGATGAGGAACTGAAATCCGCAATGACCCGCACGCTCGATGAAATGCGCGATATGGTTCAAGCAACGCTGAGTTTTGCGAGCGAGAGTGCGGTTGCCGAGGAAACCCGCCTCGTTGATCTCGTATCCCTCGTGGAAGCAGTCGCCGACGATGAGGGCACGCTAGGACATGAGGTGCAGGTAAACTCGTCCGGAAAATTACCATACCGCTGCCGTCCGATCAGCTTGCGAAGAGCTGTTCTCAACCTCACCGAAAACGCCATACGCTATGGCGAACGGGCACGAGTCACGCTGATGAGCGACGCCAGCACGGTTCGTATTCTGGTCGATGACGATGGCCCCGGTATCCCCCAGGATAAGCTCGAAGAAGTCTTCGAACCCTTTACGAGACTTGAAACGTCACGAAACATGGAGACGGGAGGCGTCGGGCTGGGCCTTGCCGTCGCACGATCTTGCGCGCGGTCGCACGGTGGCGACGTGATCCTGACAAACAGGAGCCACATGGGTCTCAGAGCAGAAATCATCCTGCCGGTTTGAAGTCATACTGGTGGATAACCCGGCGCTTGCGGGTGCGCACCTGCTCTGCCGCCCTTCGGCGGCATCCTCCCGGCCTCCTCAAGCCGCATGGTCCAATATTCCCAGGTGCGGCCCGTCACATTGGGCATCGAATTGATGGTGCCGGCGAGCCTGGTTTCGCCGCGCGACAAGGGCACGACATTTCCGAGCAAATGGGCCTGCAACTGGAACTGCGCATTCTGGCAGATGAAGATCGAACGCGAGACCAGTTCGCGCACATCGCCACCGACCACCGTTGCGCCATGGTGGGTCATCAACACGGCCGGATGGTTGGCGAGCGCACGCGCCAATGAGCGCCCCTCCTCGGGCTTCACGACGAGAAGATTGGTGTCGCCGAATTCATCGCGCTGGTCCCAGAACGGAATATCTTCGCCGACGGCTGCGCCGAGATGAAACACCGGCACGATCGGCACACCAGCAATGCAGAAAGGCAATACGGCCGCCGCGTGATGATGGCAGACCGCCATGACGCCCGCCCGTGCCTGATAGATGCAACCGTGAATCACACGCTCGGCGAACTGCTTTTCGGCCGGTACCTGCACGGGCTCGGAATCGAGCGTGTATTCGAGCACGTCGGACGGCTCGACCAGCTGGGGCGAGCGCGAGCGCGGCAAGAAATAGCGATTGGGATCGTCGGGATGGCGCAAACTCACATGGCCAAAGGCATCGAGCACGCCCTCATTGGCAAGAATGCGGCTTGCCAAGGCAAGCTGATAGCGGAGTTCTTCGAGACGGTCGGTCACGTGCTAAGATCCCGTATTTCAATTGACGATACCGCAGGAAAGCCGAAATGCCAGCATTGTCAACGGGACCAGGAGGTGGCAACCTGACGCCGAATGTCCCTTTGTAAACGCCGAGATCCACGATCGGTGCGGCGACCGGATGGTCGCGAAAGTCCGATCTCTGCCAACCCTGGCAAATCAAACAGCGGATTGAAGATGAAGCGCACCATAATATTGATTTCCGTCGCAGTCTTGTCGATCGCATCGGCTGCCCAAGCGCAGAACGCGCCGAAGGAGCAGCCGAAGGCCCCGGTGAACGTTACCGTGGAGGGGGTGTTCTCGCCGCAGCGCATCAACACCGACATCGAGGACGCCGCCAAGAGACGAACCGATCCAAATCCCGCTCCGCGCGTACGTTTCTCCAAGATTTTCTATGCCGAAAATGCGAGTGAATTTGCGGCATTGCGGCGCTATTCCATCATGCTCCTCACTGTCATCTCGCAAAAAACGGAAGAGCTGCCGGTCAAACGTGTCTACATCAAAGCGAATGGCCAAGAAGTCCCGTTGAAGCAGGTCATGACTTGGCGTAGCGCCGTCGGTACAGAGACGCTGGCCCACAAAGTTTATGGACCCTATCGCGAAGACGCCTACTACCTGATCCCGACCGGATTGATGTTACGCAATGGCGAATTGCTGTTCGACTATGCCGCCAACGCAGCCAATATTGGCATCCTGCGACTGCCCAGCGCGGCCGCGCCGGACGCCACCAAAACCTTCGGGAATCTCGATCCGGCTGCGAACAGCAAGCCCGACCTCAAGGCCCTGCAAACCATGATCGGGCGCCGGTTCCCCGGGTTCCCGGTGCCCCAATCAGTGCCTTGAGGGGGAACGAGGGCGACAGGTTTGTGGTCAACAGACGGAACCAATATTGAGTAGCACTATCGCATGACCAACCGGAGCAGGCGCCGATGAGCCCCGTTGTTACCGTGATCGCGCCCGGCAGCATGGGCGCCGCCGTCGGCGGCCGTCTCGCGGAACAGGGCGTCAAGGTATTGACGTCGCTGACGGGCCGCAGTCCTGACACGATCGAACGCGCCCGCGTGGCCGGCCTCGTCCACGCCGATGACAAGGAGATCGCAGCATCGGACTTCATCCTCTCGATCGTGCCGCCCGGCGATGCCATCGCGGTGGCGCAGCGTCTTGCACCACAACTCACGGCGAGCAACCGCAAACCTGTCTTTGTCGAATGCAACGCCATCAGCCCGCCGACGGCGGAGCGCATCGCCGAGGTGATCGCGCCGACCGGCAGCGCTTTCGTCGATGCCGGCATCATCGGTCCGCCGCCGAAACCGAAAGGCAGAGACAGCCCGCGCTTCTATGCCTCCGGCCTCGAGGCGAAGCGTTTTGCCGCGCTCCAGGACTACGGCCTCGATGTCCGGGTGCTGGACGGTCCCCTGATGGCGGCGTCGGCACTCAAAATGTCCTACGGCGGCATCACCAAGGGCTGCTCGGCACTCGGCGCCTCCATCTTTCTTGCTGCCACGCGCGGCGGTTCCGCCGACGCCTTGTTTGCCGAACTCCAGTATAGCCAGCCACAACTCCTGGACTGGTTTTCCAAATACGTGGGCAGCATGTATCCGAAAGCCTATCGCTGGGTTGCGGAGATGGAAGAGGTTTCGGGCTTTGGTGGTGACAATCCGCCGACTCGCGACATGTACGCCGCCATCGCCCAGTTCTACGACCACATCGCACGCGACCTCGAAAGCAGCCACACCGACGTCGACGCGATCAAGGCTTTCCTGGCTAAGGGCGCCAAAAACTAATGTTATTAGAATAAGTTCACCCCATGCCTCGGCATCGGGGCCGCGCGTGAACAGGGGATTTCGAGCAATTTTACGTTGCCGCCCTGTGCCGGATTGCTATGATCTCCTGGGGAAGTTGATTTGGACATTGGGGTTGGGGACACCATGAACCGGATTCTGGTCTGCGCACTTGCGGCTTTGGCGCTGCCGATTGTGTCGCTGCCGGCGCTCGGTGCAGACCTTGCGGTCAAACCGCCGGTCTACAAGGCGGCTCCGGTTTCGCCGGTTGCCAATTGGAACGGGTGGTACGTAGGCGGCCACGTGGGCTACCTGTGGGGTGAGACGACGGTTTGGGAAGACGGTGTCCTCGAGGAAAAAAATGCGAAGACCAACGGTTTCGTTGGCGGCCTCCTCACGGGCTTCAACTGGCAACGGGACGCGTGGGTATTTGGCCTCGAAGGCGACTTCGGGTGGACGAACGCCCACGGGAACGGCGCCATCGCCCCCGTCAACCATTACGACTTCCGCTGGACCAGCCACATCCGTGGCCGCGTCGGCTATGCGTTCGACAACGTGCTCGTCTTCGTGGCAGGCGGGGTGGCCCTGACGGACTTCGATTTTAGCCAGACCGGCATATCCATGGTTTGCGGCGGCATCTACACCGGCTGGAGCATCGGCGGCGGCTTCGACGTAGCTTTTGTACGGAACTGGGTCGCTCGGCTCGAATATCTGCACGACGATTTCGGCAGCAAGAACTATGTCATGAACAGCGAGCCCTACCGAGTAAAGATTGCGGGTGACACGGTGCGCGGCGCGCTGATGTATAAGTTCTAAGAGCGACATGCTTCGTAGGATGGGTAGAGCAAAAATAAGCGCGTCTCAAACGCGCTTATTTTTGCGAAACCCATCAACAACCCGCGCGTGGGTCGATGATGGGTTTCGGCAAAACGCGTAAAGTAAGAGCGCGTTTTGCCTCTACCCATCCTACGTAATCGCCTAGACGCGCCATCATTTCTGCATAAAATATTTCAGGTCCGGCGGCATCTGGCCTTTCTTGGCGGGCATCAGAAATCCATCCTGGCTCATGTAATAGACTTCCGAGCCGATCCGCACCTGGGCATTGTTCTCGCTGCAATTGTCCTCACCCAGTTCGCCTTTCAGCCGGGCCATGCTCTTCAAGACCGACCAGGGCCGCGTGAACGCATTGTCGAACGTCGTGATTTCATCATGCAGGATGTTGGGATTATTCTTGTTGAGGTAGAGCTTTTCCTTGACGACGGTCTTGTTGTCGGCATGCAGCGGGATCCCTGAATTCTCCATCTGGCGCGGTCCCTTTGTGTGACGCGTTTCGACTTCGAGCGTGTCATATTTTCCGTCACCATCGGTGTCGAGCCATTTGCCGATCGAATAGCCCGCGTAGGTTTCTTCCGGCTCATGGGGCCAATCGCGTCCATCAGTATGGATTTTGCGCGTCGACGCGAAAGTCGATTCATACAACATGTAGACCGCCTTAGCGGTGATGACGATCTCGATCGGGAAACCCGAAGACATCTGCCGCGGCATGCCGGCAGGAATGCAGCGGTGGGTCGTATCATTACCCTGTCCACCCAGCGCCTGGTCGGCGAGGCTCGCCTCGAATATCGCCTGATATTCCGGCGTCAATGGTGGCTGTTGGCCGCGACGCGACGGCTTGCCGGGATCGTAGCGCGGCGGCCCTGCGTCGCGGCCCCATTTTCCCTCCCAGGCTGGATATTTGGCAGGATCGACCACCTGCGCACCGGCGGTTTCGAACGCGATACCCAACGCCGCCACCAAAGCGATGGCGCCGAATGTATTACGGCAAATCATAGTGAGTCCTCCCAAAACGTCGGTTTCTTGATTCGTAGGATGGGTAGAGGAAAGGCGCGTTCTTTCTTTACGCGCATTTCCGAAACCCATCATTGCGCGGCCAAGGGGGTTGGTGGGTTTCGCAAAAGAACGCGTGAAGAACGCGCTCTTTTGCTCTACCCATCCTACAATACCCTTCACTTCTGCGTAAAATACCGCAGGTCGGGTGGCTGCTGGCCCTTCTTCGCCGGCATCAAAAACCCATCCGCGCTGAGATAGTAGATTTCGCCGCCAATATCGACATGGTTGTTGTTTTCGTTGCAATTGTCTTCGTCGAGTCCCCCTTGCATGCGGGTGTAGGTCTTCATCACTGTCCAAGGCCGGGTGAAAGCACTGTCGATGGTCGTGATTTCGTTCTTGATGACATTCGGATTGGCCTTGTCGGTGAACCACCGCTCCTTGACCAAGGTTTTGTTGTCGTCGTGCAGCGGAATTCCCGAATTGTCGACCTGGCGGGGACCCTTCATGTGGCGGGTTTCGATTTCGAGCGTATCGAAGCGGTTGTCTCCGTCCGTGTCCGACCAATTACCAATGGAGTACCCCGCAAAGGTCGGAATTGGATCCTTCGGCCAATCGCGGCCGTCGGTATGGATCTTACGCGGTGACGAGAACGACGATTCAAACAAGATGATCACCGCCCTGGCGGTGATGTTGATGTCGATCGGAAATCCTGACGTGGCCTGCCGCGGCATGCCGACCGGAATGCAGCGATGGGTTGTATCGTTGCCCTGCCCGCCGGCCTCCTGATCCTTGAGGCTCGCCTCGAAGATTTTTTGATGTTCGGGGGTCAATGGCGGCTGCTGCCCGCGACGACCCGGTTTGCTTGGATCATAGCGCGGTGGGCCGGGATCGCGCCCCCACTTGCCTTCCCAGGTCGGATATCTGGACAGATCGACCGGCTGGGCATCGGCCACATGTACGGCGATGCCGAGCGCCGCCGCCAACGTGAATGCCCCGAATGAACTCCGGTTCATATCATCCTCCCTTGAAAGCGATACTGCCGGTCGTTGCCTGCAGCACCTTTAGAATAACTAAAAAGAATATCACGGCAGGGAACCGACGTCTGCAACCAGCCCGCATTTCTCACCCCTGGTGTGAGAAATGCGGCTAATCCCTAAAAACGAATACATCAAGTTTACTTTGCAACAACCAAGCAGCTTGGATTCGACCTGGCGTTGGCCCCAGCCGCGCCGAATGCAAGCAATTATTGACGGCTATGCGGCCAAGGTCGCCCAGCGAGATGAGAGGTTTTTATGAAAAGTGTCGTTGCGCCCATGGCGTTGGGGGCAATGCTGCTGGCGCCGATACAGCTATCAGCCGCCCCAGTTAAACTCAATTTTTCATACTTTTCCTCAGACACTACAGCTTTATTCAGAGCTGCCGTGAAACCGTTCGTAGATGCGGTAAACGGGTCAGGGGTACTCGAAATCAAAATGCATTTCAGCGGCGCTTTCGGCAACCTCGAGCAACAGGTCGACCTCGTGCGAAATGGGACCGTCGATATCGCCTTCGTGGTCCCGGGCTACACACCCAATCAATTTCCCGACAATGCCATCATCGAATTGCCCGGCCTATATCGGGACAGCGCAGGTGCGACCGCAACCTACACGGGTCTCGTCGCCAAACGTGACATGCGTGGATACGAGGAATTCCATGTGGTTGGCACCATGGTGGCCCCAACCCAAAACATCCACATGCGCACACCCATCACTTCCTTGGCCGGCCTCAATGGAAAACGAATTCGAGCCAACAATGACACTACAATGGCCGCGTTGGACAAGCTCGGGATGATCGGCGTTCAAATGCCCCTCAACCAAGCCGCCGTCGCTGTTGCGGGCGGGGATATCGACGGCGTTGCCGTATCGCCGCAAACCCTGTTCGATTTTGGCATCAGCCGATTCGTCACCAATCACTATCTGCTGGGCGTCGGTGCTGCACCCGTCGCGGTACTCATGAACGCTAAGAAATTCGCGGAACTTCCCGGCGATGCACGGGACATAATCCGCAAGTATTCCGGAGAATGGCTGGGTCAACGCTTCGTCACCATCTACGAACCGGAGAGCCTTCAGCAAATCGAGAGGCTAAGGGAAAATCCAAGGCGTAATGTCGTGACCCCTTCCACGGCGGATCATGCGATCGCCGCAAACATTTTTCGCGAGCTTATAAGCGAATGGGCCGCCAAAAGCCCGCAGCACAAATTGCTGCATACAGCCGCTCTAAGGGAAATCGCCAAACAGCCGTCCAGGGGATCGCCCAACGGCGACCCGCAATAGTCCTATAAAACTGGGCATTCATGATTCGCGAACCCAATTTTCAACCGATCAAACGAACACAATCGCTTGCCCTATTGGCAGCTGCACTTATTGCCGTTGTGACCGGCACATGGCTTGGCGTAAGACTATCCACGAATCATCTCCTGTTCGAAGATGCAACGTCGACCGCCAGTTCCTGGGCAGATCATCTCACCAGGAACCTGAGCGACCTTGAACAAATCGCGGCCGGCGAGAGCCCTTCGACGTCGAGCAGGGCGTTCTTCAAGAATAGTCTCAACGGTCGCCACGTTTTCCGCTACGAGATTTATGACCGCCACGGCTTTACCTTGCTGGTCGCGGAAGACGAAAACATAAGGTTCGTTGACATATCCGATTACAATGAACGTGCCCACAACGCAATCAGGACCCGAACCCCAATCGTCGATGTGAATGAGGGCACCGATGGCCTGCCTCGCTTGTACGGGCGTGCATTTTATCCGGTTTTCGTGAACGATCTCCCAATCGCAGTCGTTAGCGCCTATGTCGACGTAACCGACAAGCGCGATCGTTATTCAAGAGCCTTTCTCGTCTCAGCTGTGATGTTGTGCACTTTGGTATCCTTGGCGTTTTCGATACCAGCCATCGCGTGGTACCGCCGAACACAGGAAAAGGAGCAATCGGACAAGCGGATCTACTACCTCGCGCATCATGACGCCCTGACCGGCATGTTGAACAGAAACAGCCTGATGGAAATAATGAACCGTCTGATCACGGACCAGAGCGCGGTCGAACGCGGCATGTCGGTTCACTTCATCGACATTGATCGATTCAAGACAGTGAATGATACGCTTGGTCATGACAGGGGAGATATCCTGCTCAAGAAAATCGCAACCCGCCTGCAATCCTCGATTGGCGCGAATGATGTCGCCGCTCGCCTTGGCGGCGACGAGTTCGTCGTATTGCAGATTGGATCGAACGACAGAGACGAATCCGCACAATTCGCCCAACGTCTGGTCTCGGCGCTCGGTCTTCCCATGTCGATCGGCAGCCAGGAAATCATCTCTACAATCAGCATCGGCGTTGCACTGGCGCCAGAACATGGCGAGACGGCCGCGCGATTGCTCAAGAGTGCTGATTTGGCACTCTATAAAGCAAAGAACGAGGGGCGCGATTGTGTACGTTTCTATTCGCCCGAGATGGAAATGGCCACATTGGAGCGAATCCGCATTGAGAAGACGGTTCGCGAAGCAGTGACCAATGACCGGCTTTTGGTGCAATACCAGCCGATCTTTGCGCAATTCGGTAACGAGCTTGCCGGATTCGAGGCACTCGTCCGCTTGCAGGACGTCGATGGCACGCTGATTTCGCCAGAGTCCTTTATTCCGGTTGCCGAGGATATCCGTATCATCGACAAAATCGGCGCATGGGTGCTGCAAGAGGCGTGCAGGACCGCGGCGCAATGGCCGAATGAACTCGCAATTGCCGTCAACCTTTCGCCCGTACAGTTTGTCGCGGGTGACCTTTGCGACGTCGTCGCCAAGGCGCTGCAAGTGAGCGAGTTGGAACCAAGCCGCCTTGAGCTTGAAATTACGGAATCGCTCTTTCTCAACGACACCCCGTCTACCCTTGCCCAGCTGCAGCAGCTGAAGGAAATGGGCATCGTGATCGTCATGGACGATTTCGGGAGGGGATATTCGAGCTTAGGTTACTTGTGGCGATTCGCGTTCGATAAGATCAAGGTCGACAGAAGTTTCATCGCCAATGTCTTCCAGGTCGACCGCAGTGCGCGGACAGTGCTCAAGTCCATCATCGCGCTTGGGCGCGAACTGGGCACGGACGTAACGATCGAGGGCGTCGAAACCGTGCAACAACTGGAATTCCTCAAGGCGTTTCCGGTTGATCTGGTGCAAGGCAACTATTTCGGACACCCCTGCTCGATTGCCGATCTGGCGCCAATATTGATGAACCACACTCACGCTCGCTTGCAAATCAACAAGGCAGAAGGATTAATGGCTTGCCGAAAATCCGCTTGATGGCCGCCGCTCGCAGGATGGGTTGAGCCGCACTCGCGCGTTGCAGACGCGCGTAAACGCGCTGATGGCGAAACCCATCAGCCACAAGCCGAAGCCTATCATTTTACGGCCCTTGGAGTTGATGGGTTTCGGTAAATCGCGTGAAGAACGCGATTTACCTCTACCCATCCTACGATCCGCACCCACGAATTCCGAGGCGGTAAAACCTCTTCAATATAGGTGACGCGCAGCACTAGGTCACAATGCCTGTTATTGCGCTGCCGCCTTGAGGTAGGCGATCAGGTCCGCGCGCGCCTGCGCGTCAGGTAATCCGGCAAACGGCATTTTGTTGCC
>DATGVJ010000085.1:0-2301 GCA_035300505.1 Xanthobacteraceae bacterium | reverse complement strand
CGAATATTGGGATCTTCCGAAATCGAAATACCGCCTTCCATCGCCAGAACCAGGTTGTCGTCCTGCCATAGCCGCAATTCATTGACGAAGAAGGCAGGAACATAGAGCATTGTGACCTGATCCATCTGCAGGCCGGAATTGTTCGGGTGACCGATCATGATCTGGGCTTCGCGGGCGCCGCTCGTTGGAGCCTCGCTCGACCGTACGAACTGCCTGAAACGCATCTGGCCGAGTTTGTCTTTCGCTTCGTCGGCGTTCTTGGCGGCGGGAGCCGAGCAGCCGCCGGAAGCCTTCACATAGGTTTTCGTCATGTAGAGCTTGCCGTCGCTCAGTTCGGCGACCGCGTGAACGTCGGTGTAGTTGTTGACGCGTACACGCGTCGAGATTTCCGACACTGAAGAATCCGGCCCCAGTTCAAACCGTGCCGCCATCGGGGCGGGATTCTGGTCGATCACCAGCGTGATCGCCAGGACGCGCCTGATGTCGCCGGGTGGAAGTGTCGCGCGCAATGTGACGGGAACGATGGCTGCGTCCTCGGCGCGGTACGGCATCTCGATTGCGATCACGCCCGCGCCGTCGTTCATCGCACGATTGTTGAAGATGTCCTGGACGAGGCCGGGCCATGGATCATAAGGCTCGGGCGTCGCAGCGGGTGCGAGGCGCGCCCCGAACTGCATGGCGGCCAGCAGACCTGCGATGCAGAGCAGACGGGATTGATATCCCAACATGGTCGCGCTCCTGACGACGGCGGAAAGGCAACTCAACATAACGCAGTGAGGGAGCTATTCCCATTCAATTTCCGAAAATGCGGCGGTTGCGTTCCGCGCATTGAAGTCGTCGAATAGGGCCCAGTGCGATCGTTCGGAGGCTGCGGCGGTCTCGGCCGCGACCGTTATGGACTTGCCGCCGGCGACCAATCCGCGAACATCGGCCGCCAGCTTTTCCAGATAGCGGCGTTCGTCGACAAGGCCGCCCGGCCAGTCGCTCACGGATCCGTGACCGGGGACCATGCGTTGCGCAGGGATGGCGCTGAGCTCGTCGATAACGGTTAGCCAGCCACGAATACTGCCGTCGAGCACAGGTATGTGGGTGCGGAACACCAGGTCACCCCCGAACAAGGTGCCGGTTGGCTCGTCGAGCACGGTGAGGTCGTTGTCGCTGTGGGCTGCCGGCCACGCTCGCAGGACGACGTTCCTGTGCCCGAGATCGAGTTTGAGGGTGCCATCCACCAAAAGCGTAGGCGCTATAATGCGTACCTCACCGATCAATTCATCGCCCATGATCCGGCGAAATGCATCGATGTAGAATTGTCCGCGCGCGGCCAAGGCTCGCGGCAGATTCCTGTGACCGACGAAAGTTGTTCCGTCGCCCAGGAATGCCGCATTTCCAAATACATGATCCGGGTGACCGTGAGTGTTTATGACGTATCGGATGGGCTTTTCCGTGCGGGCGCGAATGGCCGCGAGCAACTGCCGTCCCTCGCGAACACTGCCTCCGGTATCGATCACCGCGACCGCGCTGTCGCCGACGATGAATCCGATATTGGCAATAGCGCCTTCATTCTCACGTGTCATGAGCGCGGCGAGGCCGTCGTGCACGAATATCCCCGGTGCGATTTCGCTGACTGGCAGCGGGCTTTGCTGCGCCTGCGAGAGCGTCGATGCAGCCAGCATTGCGAACGCGACCAAAGTAGCAGTGCGATGAATCATAATTCGGCCTCCGTCGCGCACGAAGCTAAGTCGACTATTTTGCGCCTTGCCGCTCGAAGCACGTTTGCGTCGCAGCACGCATGGCGAATGAGTCGCAAGGATTGTTTTCTGTTGCGTGCTCGAATTGAGGAGAATAGCATTTGATCGTTTCCGGCTTCAAATTGACCTCGGTTCATACGGAACGCCGATGTCTTGATGGAAGTTGAGCGACGCGCGGACTGACGGATCGAAAGTGCAACGGCTTTCGGACGTGCATTCGGCAGCAAAAGTCGACGCTGGGTGCATGCCCACCGGATAAACATAAAATAAAAACTGGAAACAACCTGGGAGGGTTCAATATGCGCAAGGTGCTACTCGCAACCTGTCTAGGCGCCGTGGCGGCATTCACCGCAGGTGCCGCCATCGCCAACGACGAACTGATCAAGCTGTCGCAGAACCCGAAGGAGTGGGTGATGCCGGCCGGCGACTACGCCAATCAGCGATACTCGAAACTCAATCAGATCACCGCAGCCAATGTCGGCAAGTTGCAGGTGGCCTGGACGTTCTCGACCGGGGTGCTGCGCGGGCACGAAGGCGGACCGTTGATCGTCGG
>DATGVJ010000084.1:0-24002 GCA_035300505.1 Xanthobacteraceae bacterium | reverse complement strand
GCAACGATCGCCGTGATGAGGTCGCGTCCGCCAGCCGTGCGGTCGACTTCCGCGAGCGAAAAGGCCGCTGGCAGCGCGAGCGAGCCCGGATGCAAGGTTGATTCCAAGTGAATTTCATCAAGCTGGAACGCATGTGCGCTCGTGCCATTGAGCAGCGCAGCCAGCGCAGGGCTTGTCCGAAGCGGCAAGCCAAACGCCGACGCATTTGCGGCGCAGCCTTCCGCCGCCACCATGGTGGCGAGCGGCCGTCTTCAATGCTTTGACGAGGTCGGCGCCGGTCCTGATCGGTCCATCCGCCGGCACGGCAAACGCCGTATATTCCGTGAAGAGCTGGGCGATCGGTGTGACGTCGCGGTAGCTCAAATCGCCGATCCCCATGATGTCGTTGGCCAGCAGGGTCGGGCCGCTGATCGCGAGGTAATGACCGTCGCCGGTCTTGCGGCTGACATAGGTCCATGCGATCGCGCCGCCGCTTCCGGGCCTGACCATGACCGTCATCGAAGTGTTCACCAGACGGTTCTTCTGCCAGATATCCTGGATGATGCGGGCGAGGGCATCCATGGTGCTCCCGGCCGCGGTCGGCACAATGAACTCGACGTTCTTCTGCGGCGACCATGCGGGTTGCGAACGAAGCTCCGCCACCGGCACGGTACACACGAAGGAGAAGCCGATCAAAGTCCGGACCAACCTGCCGCCAGTCATCACAGCAGACGCTCGCAATGTCCGTTCCGGCAGGTCAGGCCGTTTTGACAGCCTACATTCTTGACGATGACCGGACCGAAGTGTTGAGGCCCGCAAACACCGCCGACACCGCCCTGGGAAATACCGCCGCCGCCGCCGCCCGGATTCGATACGTCGGCCAGGAAGCAGCCACGCCTGCCGCTGACTGATGCGCATACGAAGCCGGCGCCGCAGGTCGCATTGGTCGTGCACGATGCCCGGCAGGAGCCGTTGCTGCAGATGCGGCGTCCCGCCGGACACTCGCTGTCGGCATTGCAGCGCTGCTCCCCGCAATACCGTCCGAAGAGTCCGGACTGGCAGGTATCCACTGTGGAACAGCTCGCTGATGTCGTGCAACTTTGCGCCGACGCGCTGCCGCCGCCAAGCGTCGATAAAATAACGCCGGCCACAAACGTCAATTTGATTATCCAGGACATGGGTAGACCCTCCCAATGACGATCCTGGCATTATGACGGATTTCCGTTGGTGCAGCGAGCCCCAACGGATGCGTCATCGAGACGTTATGCCGTCATGGCCGGGCCATAGCCCGTCCATAAGGGCGTAGAAATACGCCCGTCTTCGCGGGCTATGGACGGGCGTAAAACGCCCTGATGTCCCGGCCATCCACGTCTTTCTTTCCGGCCGCGGGGCAAGGCGTGGAGCCATGTAAAGTTCGGCCAAGGCCACCCACACATTGTCGTTTGCGGGCGAGAGGTCGCGTGCCGCGAGCGCGGTCCGCAGCGCCTGGGCCGGTTGATTGTTGCGAAACTGGTTCATGGCCTCGGTCAATATCTGGTTGGAGCGGAGCACATTGAATATGCGCCGCAGTTCGGGAATAGGCGCGCCATGGTCGTCGACCCGAACGTCGACCGCGCGGTCGCTGAAGCCGGCTGCGCCGCCAAGCGGTTTGACGATCACCAGCGCGGCTGCCTGCATGCCGCGGCGGTCACCGCCCGCGGCCTGTCCGCCGTCGAGTGCGGCGATGAGACGCTCTGCGAGTGGCTGACCCTTCGCGGCTTCAAAGGCGGCCACCATGCCGTCGAGGACTTCCGGGCCCGCCAGTATGTTGCCTTGGACGCAGTAGTCCGGCGTACAACGGTGGCCTTTCCAATCGCGCGGATTCTTGCCGGTCCATGCGGCACTGCGTCCCTGCATATCGAGGATCGCGACTTGCCGGTTCTCGCGCCCCTCATCGCCGCGCAGCATGAAATCAAGCGCCTGTTGAGGGGCCATCCCGCGCGCCAGCAGGTCAAGACCAACCTGCCCGTACATCGGATTGGACTGCGCCTGATGCGCAATGACGCCGAGCCCGCCCTTGGCGGAAATCGTCCGGCTGCCGACGGCGTGCGCTTTGGACTGCACCGCCATGCCCAGTTCGCCCGCGGCTGTGTCGCGCGCGATAATGGAGAACGTGCCTTCGATCGCGTGGGTGTCGTCCCAAGCAATGGCGCGCTCTGACAACAGCATGAGCAGGAGGGTTACAACGAACCGATCAATCATGGCACGCACACCTTGTGTTGGCCAACGAACAGCGTGACGCGCGCCTCGAACGAAGGTGCACCCCCGTAGGCGCTAGGATAAGGATCGTAGGATGGGTTGAGCCCTTGCGAAACCCATCAACCACAAGCCGAAGCCTACTACTTTGTGGCCCTTGGGGTTGATGGGTTTCGGCAAATCGCGTGAAGAACGCGATTTACCTCTACCCATCCTACGATCCGCGCCCTTGTCCTAGCGCGTGACTCTGATTTCGCGAGCCCGGACATGGATGGAGTTTAACCAAAGCCGCCTGATGACGGAACTCCAAACATGTTGCGTCCTCATCGATCATGCGCGTCACGACCACGGTCGCCTGCCAGAGCGCGCGGCTGCAGCCAGGCGAACGCAAATAACCCCATCACCATGAGTGCCGCGATCAAGGTGAAAGCGGCAGACCATGACGCCGATGACATGCCGCCGCCGAGATCGAGAACGAAACCGACGGCCAGCGGCCCGACGAACCCGCCAATGTAACCGAGCATGGAATGGACCGCGAGAGTCGCACCACGTCGCGACGGTTCGGCACTGCCCGCGGTACCGGCTGTGAGGGAAGATGAATCAAGCCAGACGATCGGCCCATAGATGAGGATCAGGCCTACCGCCAGGAGGTACGACTGCGTTCCGACATAACCAAGCAGGATCGCGCACGCGGCGGATCCCATCATTGCGAAAGTTATCAGGCGCTGTCGCCCAAGACGGATCGCGGCTTCATTGCCGAGGACGCTTGCCAAGGTGCCGGCGAGGCCCAGGATCGTCAGGGTCGTTGTCGGAGATAACGTGTCGGGGATGCCGGTGCCAACGGCGACAAATCCCAGAAATGCGACGCCCCATCCGCGCAATGCATTCATCTCCAAAGTATGGACGCAATACGCGACCGCATAGGCCATGGCAGATCGGTTCTTGAGCACAGGCCGGAAATCAAATAGCGAACGAATGGATTGCGGCGGGCTTGATCGCTTTGCCTGTCGTGGCGCGTTGAGCGCGACGATCAACCACGCGATTGCGGCGCTGACACTTGCAGCCAAGAAGGCGGCGCGCCAGCCCAAAGCCCCGGCGACAAAGTCGGCGCAGGCGAAGGACAGTGCTCCCGAAATCCCGATGCTCGCGGCATGGCCAGCTGTTGCGCGCGACATCAGTTTATCGTCAACCTGATCGGCGAGGAGTTTCAAACCCGTCATATAGGTGCCGGCCCAGCCGATACCGGTCAGCGCGCGTGCGGCGAACGCCGACCAGAAGCCATCCGCCAGCAATGCAAAGAGCAGATGTCCCAGGACGGTCGCAGCCACGCCGGCAAGATAGACACGCTTGGCATCGATGCGGTCGGTGAGCGTGACGAGGATCGGAACCGCCACGATATAGGCGCCATAGAAGATCGCCGTGATCCAGCCGGCTTGGCTGTTCGTGAGCGCCCAGCGTCCCGCCAATTCAGGCAGCAACGCCGGCCAGAAGAACGCGCCGATTTGGACAAGCACCTGGCATGCACAGACCTGCACTACCAGGTGTGTGGCGGATATTCGCTCGCTGGTCATTGTCGTCCGTTGCCTGGGTTGTCGATGATCCGGCGGGCTGCGTCGCCCGGCCAGGGCTAGACAACCCTTTCATTAGGGACGATGCAACCCGCTACAATGCTTGCCCAAATTGCAGAAAAATCATCTACTGCAGAATTCCTTAACACACGGGTAGGTCATGAATCGCAATCTGAGCCTTCGGCTGGCGCTAGCGATGCTGGTGGTTGCATCGTTCTCAAACGACTTCGCGACCGCCCAAACTTATCCGGCTCGCCCGATCACGCTCATTGTTCCGTTCGCTGCCGGTGGGCCGACGGATACGATCGCCCGGATTGTTTCCGAGGGGATGCGCGTTTCGCTTGGCCAACCTGTCATTATTGAGAACGTCGGAGGGGCGGATGGCAGCATCGCCGTCGGCCGCGCTGCTCGTGCGGCGCCCGACGGCTATACAATCAGCATCGGCAACGTGGCCACGCATGTCTTGAACGGCGCGGCTTTTTCGCTTTCCTACGACCTGCTCCACGATCTCGCGGCAATTTCTTTGCTCACCGACGCTCCCGCCTTCATTGTTGCGAAAAACTCCGTGCCGGCAAAGGACTTGATGGACCTGATCGTCTGGCTCAAGGCCAATCCGGATAAGATGTCGGCGGGAACGTTTGCCACCTGGGGCCGCCTGTTTGGCGCCTATTTTCAAAGCAGCACCGGCACCCGCATTCAATTCGTGCCCTATCGCGGCGCGGCACCCGCGATGCAGGACTTGATTGCCGGGCACATCGATCTCATGTTCGATCAGGCGGCAAATACGCTTCCGCAATTGCGCAACGGCAAAATCAAAGCCTATGCGGTTGCCGCAAAGACGCGACTTGCACTTGCACCTGACGTCGTGACCATGGATGAAGCTGGAGTGCCGGGATTTCAGCTATCGGTCTGGCATGGACTGTGGGCCCCAAAAGGTACACCACAGGAAATCATCGCCAAGCTGAATTCCGCCGTTGTGGATGCGCTGGGAAGTCCGGCCGCGCGTCAGAAGCTCGTTGGCCTCGGACAGGAAATTCCTGCGCGCGATCGGCAAACACCTGCAGCACTCGGCGCGTACCAGAAAGCGGAGGCTGATAAGTGGTGGCCGATCGTCAAGGCGGCTAATATCAGAGGCGAATAAGCCAAGCTCGTCCCGCAAGGGCAACTTCACCACCGACATTTCTGGGGCCTCATGCCGTTCTCGACCTATCTCCCTGAGCATATGGGTTCGATCAAGCTTTCACCGGTGGGCCCTTTCGTGGCGGGCTCGTTCGCCGAGCTGACGCTTGTCTACACCGCCGGCACGTTCGGCATCGACGACACCGGCATGGTCAAAATGTCATGGCGCACGACCTCCGACATGAGCAAGCCGCAGTTCGACAAGCCACAGGCTGCGAATTTCACCACGGTCGAAGCGAGCAATGGCGCCAAACTCGAAGTCTGGTTCGACCGGCTGAACATCCGTCCCTACGCCAATACGCTCCTGATCCGCGTCGGCCGCGGATATTTGCGCCAGGGCGACACGCTGACGATTCGCCTGGGCTACCGGCGGCAGGGCTCGCCGGGATTTCGGCTGCAGACCAACGTCGAGGAACGCGTCGAACTCAAGACCTCGGTAGACGCTTTTGCGACCTACGAGTTTTGCGAACTGCCGCAACAGCCGGCGTTCGACCTCGTGGCGGGGCCGGCGGCAAACTGGAAGGCGATCTGGCCGTCGCTTGCGGTCGTGGGCGAACCGTTGCGGTTGGCCATCGTGGCCGAAGACATGTGGGGCAATCCGACCGCCGATGCCGAGGCCATGCTCAAGCTCGCGCCGTCACGACCGGTGCGTGGCTTGCCGGACGCCGTGACGATCCGCAAAGGCGATGGACCGCGCGTGATCGAGAATCTCGTGGTCGATTCTGTAGGCGATCTCGATCTGTCCGTCTGGGCGAACGACGTCGAGGTCGCCCGCGCCAATCCGATGCGGGCCGTGTCGGTTGCGCCGATGCGCCGCTACTGGGGCGACCTGCACGGCCAAAGCGGCGAGACCATCGGCATGGGCTCCGCGGAGGCCTATTTCCGCTATGCGCGCGACTTAGCCTTCATCGACATGGTCGGCCACCAGGGCAACGACTTCCAGATCACCGACGCGTTCTGGAGCAAGCTCAATCGGCTCACGGCCGAATTCGACAAGCCCGGTAAGTTCATCTGCCTGCCGGGTTACGAATGGTCCGGCAACACCGGCATGGGCGGCGACCGCAACATCTTCTACCGGCGCGAGGGCCGGCCGATCCGCCGCTCGTCGCATATTCTGGTCGAGGGGCAGACGTCGACAGAAGCGATCTACACCGCCGATGAATTGTTCAAGGCGCTCGAAGGCGAGGACTGCCGTGTCATCGCGCATGTCGGCGGCCGCTACGCCGATCTCAAATATGCGCATGACGGACGGATCGAACGCACCGTCGAAGTGCATTCGACCTGGGGCACGTTCGAATGGCTGCTGCACGATGCGTTCGAAAAAGGCTTTCGCGTTGGCGTCGTCTGTCATGGCGACGATCACAAGGGGCGTCCCGGCGCGACACGCCCTGGCGCTTCGACCTTTGGGGCGGTTGGCGGCCTGACCTGCTACTTCATGCCGGAGCTGACCCGCGATGCGCTGTTCGAGGCGCTGCGGACACGGCGGCACTACGGCACGACCGGCACGCGGATTTTCCTCGACTTGCGTGGAACGTTTGAACAGCCAGTGACCGGTTTTTCCGAGGACCCGAAACTGGGGCCCGCTGCGGAACTCTCCGTGCGCGAGGCGCGCATGGGCGACATCATCCGGGCAGGCGCCGTGCCCATGAGAATGTCCGTTGAAGTGATCGGCACCACGCCGGTGGAACGTGTTGATGTGCTGCACGGCATCGATGTGGTGCAGACTGTGCAGCCCTACGCCGAGGCTGACCTCGGCCGCCGCGTGCGCGTGCTCTGGCAGGGCGCGGAATATCGCGGCCGTGGCCGCGAGACCATGTGGCGAGGCAAGCTGGCACTCGAGGGAAACCGGATGACGCGGTTTGCGCCGGTGAATTTCCTAAATCCGGAACGCAAGATTTTGGAGACGGCGCCCGGCACGGCGTTGGCGTGGGATTCCGTGACGACCGGCAATCTTGCCGGCATCGATCTCTGGCTCGATCAAGCCAAAGCCGGCTTACTCAGGATCGATACAAACATTGTGTCCGGCACCGTCGACCTCGGCCGGCTGGCCGGCGATTGTATCGTCTTCGACGGCGGCGGGCTTGGCCGCAAACTGAGCGTCTATCGTTTGCCGGAGGCCGACTGGAGCCGGCGCGTCACGCTCGACCACACGGTCGCGTTCTCCGGCGCGGCCGATCTTCCGGTCTATGTTCGCGTGACCCAGGCCGACGGCAATCAGGCCTGGTCAAGCCCGATTTATCTGATCGCGTGAGTATTTGGGCACAGACCGCACAGACCCCTGCTACAGCTGCGCGCGTTCCTTTGTGTCGCGTGCGAGGACGTCGACCGCCAGGTACGAAGCCAGCCGGATGTAGGGGCGGAAAAACCAGGCCGGCGAGAGCAGGCGGTCGTATTCCAAGGATACCGTCAGGAGTGAACCGGTCCCGGCGGGTTCGACACGAAAACTCAAAGCTCGCTGCCGCACCCAGCCGGCGATCGGGCTCGTATCCGACACGGCCTCAAACACAATTTCCTCGTCCGTGCGCCTTACCACCTGCAAGACCAGGTCTCCCTCGCCTTCACGCCCCTTGAACGTGACGATGCGCCGCGCGCCGAGGGCTGCGCCCTCGTCAATGACCGCGACCGGCCTCGGAATGGACTTGAGCATCACCGGCAATGGAAAGTCGGGTGACGTCGCCTTTCCGACCTCCTGCCACACGCGCGCCGGCGTTGCCGCAACCGTGACAGTCGTCGACGCATGGTCCCGCACCAGGAAGGAAAAAGCCGCCCCCACGCCTTCGAGACTCGCGGTGCCGATGATGAGCAGCGCAACTGCAACAAATCCGAGATCGTAGAAACGGCTCTCTCCTGCGCCCGGTGGCCGTCCGCTCCAGCGTACGAGTAGTCTGATGAGATGGATGACCCCACGTGCCGCAAAATAGATGACTGCTGCCGCAACACCCACGACGAGGGCAATCACGGCGAGACACCCGACGATGCCCAAGAAACTCCCGAATGCCGACGTTAAATCGGACGCCGCATCCGCAGGCATCGGTGTATAGGCCGCAAATAGGATCGTGACAAAGGCGATACCGAGCGTCGTTGTGAGCGAGCGGCCAAACGTCACGATGGCAAAACCCGTATTGATGTCACGGGACACAGCAAGCCAGGCGAGATGCACCAATAGAACGACGGCCAATGGCGAAACGAATTGCACGCCGGTGGTGACATATCGGGTGTTGGAGACGACCCATGCGTAGGCGAGCGCGAGAGAGCCGGCCAGCATGTGTGGAAACAATCGCCGCGCAATCGTCATTTGGTCCCCTCATTGCTAATTCTTCACACCAGCGCGTTTGCGCGCGTCTGGACGCGCACCAGCGCGTTTACGCGCGTCTGGACGCACTATGTGATCGGTCGCTTCTTGGCCGAGAAGCCGCAGATTGGGGCGGTGCGGCAACAACTCGGGCGTCTTCACACCCCACACCAGGCGGGCCCGTCCCAGCGCGCGCAGGATCCACCATCCGGGGTCCCACTCTCCCTTGCCGATGCCGAGGCGGGCGGAGCCCGGGAAGGCGTGGTGGTTGTTGTGCCAAGCCTCGCCCATGGTGATCAGCGCGCAACAGGGCACATTGTAGCCCTGCACGCCGGCGCCTTCGACATGCCAGGTCCTGGGACCGCGGTTGTGGGCAAAATAACCGACCAGCCAGTGGCCGGTGACAGAGGCCGCAACCCGCGCCGCAACGCCCCACACCAGCCACGGCATTCCGCCGACCGCGAAGAAGAGCACGGCCCAGGGCAACTGCTGTGCCATCCAGGTGCGTTCCAGGAAACGGTAAAAGCGATCCTCGGCAACGCGGCGTTCCAGCACGAGGCGCGGCGGGTGGCAGAGTTTTAATTCGCAATGCAACTGCCACCAGGCGTCGCGCATGATCGACGAGCGATGCGCCAGATAAGGATGGCACATGGTCTTTCTCTGCGCCCAGTCGCGAATGTCGTGCTGGCGGATCATGCCGTAGGGCCCGGCCATGCCGACAAGGGTACCGAGATAAACGAACAGGCGCTCCAGCCAAAGCGGGCAATCGAAGGAGCGATGGATGAGGCGGCGGTGCATGCCAAGCGAATGGCCGAGGCAGACGGTTATTGCCGTGGTGACGATGAATATCGCCAGAGCACTCCAGGTGAAGAAGAGTGGGCCTGCGATCGCCGCGGTGAGCGTCATGCCCGTGATCCACAACGATTTGGCCGGTTTCCAACAAACGCTGCCGGCGACGGCATCGGTGTCGATGTGATCAATCATGCGAGGCGAGCGAAAGGTGGTCTGCGACTGCGCCAGCGCTTCATCGATAGGGTCAGCTATCAACTGATCGACCTTCATCATGATCTTCATCATAGTGCGGACCGGGCGTTTCAAAAAGACTGAAATCCGCAAACTTGCTGAAATCGTCCGTCCGAACGGGGTCTGTCCCTTCGAAGCCAGCGGCCGTGTGCTGAAGGCCGCAGGCCGGTGGGTCGGTTCACACGCTGGCGCCGATGCGATAGTCTCATGTCACCAAGACAGGGGGCATGCACATGACGAATGTGAAACTTCCGCGCCGGCAAGTTCTCCATCTGGGCGCAGGCGCTCTCGGCGCGGGCGCTCTGGCGCTGCCGGCTTTGTCGCGGATCGCGCAGGCGCAAATCTATCCGGCGCGGCCGGTGCGGATGGTCGTTGCGTTTGCGCCCGGCGGCCAGACCGATACCATTGCCCGCGTCTTCGCACAGCAGCTCTCGGAGCGCCTGGGCAAGCAATTTTTCGTCGAGAACGTCGTCGGAGGCGGTGGCGCGATCGGTATCGGCCGCACCGTGCAGGCCGCGCGTGACGGCTATACGGTGCTCGTTATCGATACGTCCTTTGTGCTCATCCCGCACTTGCAGGCCAAGGTCTCTTTCGATCCTTTCAAGGATTTCGATCCGGTCTCGCTCGCCGTCACGACGACGCAGGTTCTCACCGTTACGCCGTCGCTGCCGGTTCAAACGGTTCGCGACCTTGTCGCTCTCGTTCGGGCCAACCCCGGCAAGTATAGCTACGCAACACCTGGGATCGGCACGCCCGGGCATATGACTGCTGAATTGTTCCGCGTCTCGCTCGGTCTTGATCTTGTGAACGTCCCGTTCACGGGCGCCGGTCCCGCGATTGCTTCAACCATCGGGGGCCACACGCCGATCGCCTTCGGATCGCCCGCATCGACCATCCCGCAAGTCAATGAGGGAAAATTGCGTGCGCTTGGCGTTGCGACCCGCGCGCGGCTGCCCGCGTTGCCGGCGGTTCCCACCATGGCGGAGGCAGGGTTTGCGGATATCGAAGGGGATTTCTGGGTCGGCTTGTTCGTGCCGGCGGGCACCGGCGGCGACATAGTGGCACTCCTCAATCGTGAGATCGACAGCATCGTTGCGCAGCGCGCAGTGCAGGAACGATTGGCTGCGCTCGGCTTCGAGCCGGCCGGAATCCGGCTTGCAGATTCTGCCGCGAAGCTTGCGAGCGATGATGCCAAATGGAGCAAGGTCATCCGGGCTGCCGGCCTCAGGGCGGAATGAATGGCCTGCGACATTGCCCGGGCGCCGTATCACGGCTAAGCTTCCCTTGTTGTCGTTACGGTGGCGCGCTCGAAGACGCGCTCTTCAAGGGAGACAGCAATGCAACACACCCAGCATTTTCTTGGCCAGCACAATCGTGGTCGAAGGCTTGTCACGTTTGCCTGCGCGGCTCTGGCAGGCGTATCGATCACAACGCTTGCGACGGCGCAGTCCGTGACGCAATACAAAATGACGGTCAACAAGGAGCGCCTCATCAATGCGCAGAACGAGCCGCAGAACTGGCTCATGATGAACGGCGATTATTCCTCGACACGCTATTCCAAGCTCACCCAGATCAACCGCGAAAACGTCAAGAAGATGCGGATGGTATGGGCGCTGGCGCTCGGCGGCATGCAGGATGTCAAGCAGAACGGCCCGGATGTCGAGGTCCATCCGCTCATCGACAACGGCTTCATGTATACCAGCGACGGCTGGGGCGGGGTTTACAAGATCGATGCGCGCGCACCCAACAAGGGCGAGTTTGTCTGGGTCAACGACGGCGGCGTGCGGCACGAGGGCAATATCCCGCGCACGCGCGGCATCGCGCTGTGGGAGGATCTCGTCATCTCCAATCTTCCCGACGGCCGCGTGATCGCGGTCAACCGCGATTCAGGCGAGACGGTTTGGGACAAGAAAATCGCGGGCATCAACGAATTCGGCACCAAGGAACGCTTCAACTCCGCGCCGATCACGGCGGAGGGCAAGGTTCTGGTGGCGAACGGCGCTGCCGGTGGCGGTACCCGCGGCTGGCTCGCGGCGCTCGATGCCCGGACTGGCAACGAACTCTGGCGCTGGTACGCCATTCCGGCGCCTGGCGAG
Organism: Xanthobacteraceae bacterium; assembly: GCA_035300505.1. GTDB lineage: Bacteria > Pseudomonadota > Alphaproteobacteria > Rhizobiales > Xanthobacteraceae > VAZQ01. Next base: position 12,630 of record DATGVJ010000084.1, on the reverse strand, counting down.
CCCGGCAGCGAAACCTGGAAAGACAAGAATAACGCCTGGAAGACCGGTGGTGGCGGCCTCTGGCAGACCGGTTCATATGATCCCGCCACTAAGCTCACGATCTGGGGCACCGGCAACCCGGTTCCGGAATATGATCCGATGGCGCGGCCGGGCGACAATCTCTACACCAACTCGGCGGTCGCCATCGATATCAATACCGGCAAGCTCGCCTGGCATTACCAATATACGCCCAACGATTCGTGGGACTATGACGAAGTCGGCGTCCACATGCTCTATGACACCGTCGTCAATGGCGAGCGCCGCAAGGTGGTCAGTCATTTCGGACGCAACGGGTTCTTCTATTCGCTCGATCGCAATAACGGCAGCTTCATCAAGGGCGGCCAATACGTAAATGAGCTGAACTGGACCAAGGGTCTCGACCCCAAGACCGGCAAGCCCCTTGAATACGATCCGCGCCTTGATGTGCAGCGCTACAATCCGGAAGCCCGGCAGTTGCGCGGCGATGGCATGAAGCGCACGTGCCCGACCTGGCATGGCGGCATCGCGTTTCAGCCAAGCGCCTACAATCCCGTCAAGAACATCGTCTACGGCGTCGGTGTCGAGGGCTGCTTCACGCAGGACGGCATGACGGCCGCCTTCAAAGGGCCCGACGGTGGGCTCGACCGCGAGAAGTACACCCGGCGCACCTATACGAGCGATCTGTATTACGGTTCGGTCACCGCCTATGACGCCACCAACCACAATGTGCTCGCCAAGGCGGTGACCGATATCGAGATCCGCTCCGGCGCGTTGGTGACGGCCGGCGGCCTCGTCTTCACGGCGCTCCAAGATGGCTGGGTGGTCGCCTTTGACGACGAGCGCCTGGAAGAGTTGTGGCGCTTCAACGTGGGCTCCCCGCTCAAGGGCGCGCCGGTCACCTATGCGATCGGCCCGAAACAATATCTGGCCGTGCAGGGGAGCGGACGCCACGTCCACCCGAAGAAATACGACAATCTCCAATCGTCGAGCTACTTGTTCGTGTTCGCGTTGGATTGAATGTGATGAAGAGGAATTGGAGGCAAGCGCCTCCAATTCCTATTTTCACGATCATTGGGATCGCCGCTCAATGAACCGCATCGCAGTCTCGGCAACTTTGGGGACGCTGTTGCTGGCTTTCACAACAACTGAATCCAACCTGCTCTTTGCGGCAGACAACGCAGAGATCAGTATTCAAGATACCGATGCGGTCGCAGCGGCGAAAGCTGACAAGCACATGGCCGTCGGTCGGTTCTATGTCGGCCGGGGCGACTATTCCGGAGCGCTCTATCTCTTCAAACTCGTCTTGGCGCAGGACCGGGGGCAGCGGCATGTCGAGGAGGTTTTGGCCGCCTTACCGAATGTTTCTTGGCACTGGGCGTGCCATCAGAAGCGCAAGCTGCGGCCGATGTGTTGATCCACAAATTTCCGAACGGCAATTGGTCAGCTGTGGCGCTCGATGCCTTGAAGGCCGCCGGCCTTGAACCTCGTGCGAATGAGCGATTCGATTCCTGGATAAGCCAAAAGTTCAAAAAGATAAACGTTCGAATAGATTGTTTTGTATTCGGCAGTGGGCTCGAATCCAGCCTTCGCAACTGGCGGCTTGCGTCACTTTAATTGAAGGCATCAGGTGTTCTTGTGTAGGTGCGGGTCTTGTGCCCGCCCGCCGTGCCACGAACGACGCGTTGTGGATGTCAGCCTTCCCGCATATGGCGACAAAAGGGTTCGCGCCCAACGGTCGGGCCGCGTCTGCGGCATGCCCGGCGGGCACAAGACCCGCCCCTACGAAAATACATGAGTGGGCACCGCGATCAGGATTATTTTGCCGACGGCATGGCGGAGGAAATCATAACCGCTCTTTCCCGCTGCAATTGGTTGTTCGTCATCGCGCGCAACTCGTCATTCACTTACAAAGGGAAAGCCATCGATGTCCGCCAAGTGGGGCGTGAACTCGGCGTACGTTACGTCATGGAGGGCAGTGTCAGGTGTGCTGGCAATCGGCTGCGCATTCTCGGGCAGTTGGTCGATGCGACGACGGGCATGCAGATTTGGGCCGACCGTTTCGAAGGCGGAATGACGGACGTATTCGACTTGCAAGATCGCATTACCGAAAGTGTGGTGGCAGCCATCGAACCCTGGCTGCAACTTGCAGAGATCGAGCGTATCAAGACTAAAGCGCCTGCCGATTTGGTTGCCTACGATTTCTTGTTGCAGGCGCTGCAACTCGAATATGAGTTCACTGCCGCAAGCCTTGCTGCTGCGCTGCGCTGTTTGGACCGGGCGCTGGCAATTGATCCATTCTTTGCGAGGGCTCTTGGGCTTGCAGCCTTCTGCCACGCGCAACGTTGTGTCCAGGGCTGGGCTGAAAACCAGGAACTTGAGACGTCCAAGGGCCTGCGGTTCGCGGAACGCGCCTTGGAACTCGCAAAGGAGGATTCCAATGTTCTGTGGATGGCAGCCTATGCAATTCGCGAATTGGGGATGGATCCGCTCCGAGCTAAAGAAATTGCCTACCGGTCACTCCATCTTAATCCGAATTCGGCTATTGCGTTGACCATAGCGGCTTGGATCGAAGCGCCTTTACCCAATCCAAAAACTGCCTTGCAGTTGCTGCAACGGGCCGAACGCTTGAGCCCGCGCGATCCGCGAGCATGGTCGATGGCGACCGCCCAGGCATTGGCTCATTTTGTGGAGGGCAACTACGAACAAAGCGCGACGTGCGCCAAGAAGGCATTGGCACAAAACCCCCGTTTTGCAATTGCTCTTCGATTACTGGCAGCTAGTCTTGCGAAGACCGGCGCCTCGAATCAGGGTTCGGAAACAATGAAGAAAATTCTTGAAATAGAGCCGCAACTCACGACGTCGAAATTGCGGGCACGGGTCCCTTTCATGCCGCAAAGCATTTGGACGCACCTGAAGGAAGGGCTCGTCCAAGCAGGCCTACCTGAGTAGTTCGCGGTGCGCGTTTCGATCGTGGAGGTTTGAGATCGTCTTTGGCGATGGGCCAGGAATTGGAGGCCATGGACCCCAATTCCCTTTTTGGTGACGATGGGTTTCGCGATAACGCGTGAAGAACGCGTTATCGCTCTACCCATCCTACGAAGGCATCGAAGACGAATTGTCAGGCTGGGCAGCCGTCGGCGGTGAATGGCGGCAGCATGAACGGCGCGGTCGCGGTGGTGCCGCGCACGAAGCCGCGCATGGTTACCGTCGCCCTGGTGACGCAGAGCTTTGCGAAGGTGCCGGCCGGCAAGTTGTCGAACGGTCCAAGATTGCCGTTGATTACATTCTCTGGGCCGGTCTTGATTTCGGCGGGTAGAGGCGTGCGATCCAACCAAGCGCATTCGCCTGCGCCTGGATTTTCCTTGCCCGCAGCTTCTTTGGCCCATTTGAACGGGGTCTTGATCACCTTGCCTCCATCGGTCCTTATCGTGCGCAGTTCACCACGACAGATCAACACGACGGACGGCTCTTGGGCAGGGGCATTCGTTACCCAGACAGCAGCGACCCCCGCCATCAATACTGCTGGAATTGCAAACCACTTGATCATCATACAACCTCCCTTATTGAGTTTCCTCCGCAAGACCATTCGGTCCGTGAACATTCAATCCGGTACGTCCCCATCCGGGAACACATTTATGCCTTTGTTGTGGCAAGATCGGCCGCCCACGGATGGGTGGAGCGCCCAGCAACGTACCCGCTTGTGGCAATTTCGCAATAGCGAAACCCATCAGCACCGCCCCCATAGGTGTTGGCTTCGTTCCACGATGGGTTTCGGCCAAACACGTAAAGGACGTGGTTTGGCTCAACCCTACGATCCCTACCTACCCCAGCGTCCGCGCCGCTTCGCGGCAGGCGGCCCAGACACGTTCGGGCGTGGCCGGCATCGCGATGCGGCTGCCGGCTTCACCCGGAATGGCGTCCGCAATCGCATTCATCACGGTCGCGATCGCGCCCGTGGTGGCGGCCTCACCGACGCCTTTGACGCCGAGGATATTGGTGGTCGCCGGCACGAGATGGAGCGCGTTGCGCAACGGCGGCATATCGGTTGCGCGCGGCATCGCATAGTCCATGAACGATCCTGTGACCAGTTGGCCGCCCTCGGTGTCGTAGACCGTGTTTTCCAACAGGGCTTGGCCCAGGCCGGCCGCGAGTGCGCCATGCTGCTGTCCCTCGACGATCATATGGTCGAGCACGTTTCCGCAGTCGTCGACCGCCGTATAGGTGAGGATTTCGACGTGACCGGTTTCCGGGTCGACTTCAACTTCGGCAACGTGGCAGCCGTTCGGAAAGGTCTGCGGCGTTTCGGTCTCCGCCTTGGTGTCGAGGCTTTCAGGAATCTCACCGCGTTGTTTCATCTCGGCAGCTCGCTCCGCCAATTGGAAAAGCGTAATGCGGCGGTCGGTGCCGACCACTTCGAAACGGCCGGCCCTATAGGCGATGTCGGCTTCGGCGGCCTCCAAGACGGTTGCCGCAATCGCCTTGCCCTTCGCCAGCATGGTCTCGACGGTCTTGAGCGTTGCGGACCCGGCCGTCATGGCCGAGCGCGATCCCACGGATGCCATGCCGGGCAGTTCGAGATCGGAATCGCCGTGCCGATGCGTGATCTGCTCGGCCGGAATGCCCAATTGCTGGGCCGCGATCCGCGGAAAAATCGAAGCGTGGCCCTGGCCGGTCGATTGCACATTGAGCGCCAGCACGGCTTGCTCGCCGCCCGGAAACTGGATTGCGGCGCTTTCGAGCGGGGCGCCGCCGGCATGTTCCAGCACGCAGGAAATGCCGATGCCACGATATTTTCCGCGCTTGGCGGATTCACGCTTGCGCTGTTTGAAGCCGCCGTAATCCGACAACGCGAGCGCCTTGTCGAGCACGGCTTCAAACTCACCGGAATCATAAGTGGTGCCGACGGCGGTCTTGTAGGGGATCGCCGAGGGCCGGATGAGATTGCGCCGGCGCAGCTTGACGGGGTCGCTGCCGGTAACGCGCGCGGCCTCGTCGATCAGCTTTTCCAGCACATAGTTGGCCTCCGGGCGTCCGGCGCCGCGATAGGGCGAGGTCGGTATCGTGTTGGTGAACACGCAACGGCAACCGACGTCGATCGATTGGATGTCATACATGCCCGGCAGGCAGCGCGTGAAATTCAAAGTCTGCAGATTGGCGCCAACAGAACCGATATAGGCGCCCATATTGGCGAGATGGCGAATTCGCAACGCGAGGAACCGCCCCCGCTCGTCGACGGCAAGTTCGGCTTCCGTAAACGCATCGCGTGCCTGGCCGTCGCTCAAAAAGGCCTCGGAGCGCGTGGACATCCAATGCACGGCGCGCCCGCTAATCTTCGCGCCCATGAGGACCGCGATATAGTCCGGATAGGCGGCGGTCTTGAGCCCGAATGCTCCTCCGACATCTTCGGTGACAACCCGCAGGCGCTCCTTCGGCCAGTTCATGATTCCCAGAATATTGTCGCGCAATGAACCCGCACTCTGCGAACATGCGCGCAGCGTGAAGCGATCGGTTGTCTTGTCATAGCTTGCGGTGACGCCGCGCGGCTCCATGGAGGCGACCACCATGCGCTGGTTCATCACCGATATCCGCACGACGTGCCGCGCCGCCTTGATGATGCGATCGACCTCGCGGGCATTGAGGTCAGGATCCTTGGCGAGGCCAGGCCAGTCGACCGCAATATTTCCCGGGGCGTCCAGCCACAGTTGCGGTGCGTCGGGCAGCACCGCATCGCGCACGTCGATCACTGGTTTGAGCGGTTCATAATCGACCGTGACCAGTTCGGCGGCGTCTTGTGCGGCCAAAGCGGTTTCGGCAATGACCATCGCGACCGGCTCGCCGATATGCATCACGCGATCGCGCGCCAGCGCAGGCCGGTTCGGCATGACGAGCTTTCTGCCGCCGCGGCCGGGGAGGGGAGCGTGCCGCCCGACATTGCCGACGCCCTCCATGTCAGACGCAGTGAGCACCGCGACAACGCCGCGTGAACTCCGCGCGGCTTCGATATCGACCGATCGGATCTGCGCAAAAGCGTGCGGAGACCGCACGAAATGGGCAATTGCCTGCCCGGGCTCGATGCTGTCAGCCGCGAAATGTCCGGCCCCGCGCACCAGAATGTCGTCCTCGACGCGTGGGCGATGGTGCATGGGTTCGTGCGGCGTCTTCGAATTCATGTCGGGTTCCGGAACAAAGGCGAGGGGCGGTAGTTCGGTACGCCATCTCAAAGGGATTGAGTGTTGTGCGCAGGGGCGGGCCATAGCGCTCCGTAAGACGTGCTTTGGCCCACCCCTATAAAATCCAACGTCTTGCAGTCATTGGGCATTCTCGGATTCATGGGTGGACACCGGAACAGCGGAGCTGCTTTAAGGGGCGCGTTATAACTGAACTGTCGGCCCACGAAAGCGTTTTATCGAGCCCGGTGCAGGATGGCGTGGGCTCCCGGTGACTGCAAACCGAATATCGCGAATTTAATTTGCAGCCTGCTTGTGAGTATCTTGACGGCTTCGTCATCGACGAAGCGGGATACGACGAGGAGCCGGCATGTGTGAACGCAATCTGCGTGTAGTCACTACCAAAAATATGCTCTGGGTACTAATTTTCGAGTTGCCAAAAAAGAAGCAGTGATCGGAGCAGTTATGAATCAAAGTGTTGCTGCCGTGCGGGTGCCGGCGTCCGCGATTTCGGGCCTGGTTGCCGATGCGCTCGGCACGGTAGGGCTGCCGGCCGCAGACGCGGCCAAGGTCGCCGAACTCATGACCGAGGCCGACCTCACGGGTGCGGATGCCCATGGGGTTTTCCGGCTGCCGCAATATGTGCGACGCCTCAAGGGCGGCGGGGTCAATGCGCGGCCGGATATTCGGGTGGAGCGCACCGCGCCTGCCACCGCGATCGTCGACGGCGACAACGGCATGGGCCACCTCGTGATGGCGCGGGCCGCGGACACGGCCGTGACGCTGGCGCGCGAAACCGGTTTCGCCTGGGTCGGCGCGCGGCGCTCCAATCATGCGGGAGCCGCCGGCGTCTATGCGGCCTTACCGCTCGCGCATGACATGGTGGGCATTTATTCGGTGGTGGCGAGTGCCAACCACATGGCGGTGTGGGGCGGCATCGACACGCTGCTTGGGACCAATCCGATCGCCTTCGCGATACCGGCGGGCGAGGAGGCGCCCGTAGTTCTCGATATCGCGACCACGGTCGTTTCCTACGGCACCGTCAAGAATTATCGGCTGCAAGGCAAGGAGATGCCGGAAGGCTGGATGGTCAGCAAGAAGGATGGCCTGCCGCTCACCGATCCGGCCCGCAGCGCCGAAGGCCTGCTCGCGCCGATCGGCACTTATAAGGGCAGTGGGCTGGCGCTGGTGCTCGGATTATTGGCTGGCCCGCTCAATGGCGCGGCCTTCGGGCGCGACGTTTTCGATTTCAACGACAATGATGTCGATGCCTGCAACACCGGACACTTCATCATCGCGCTCGATATCGCGCGCTTCACGCCGCTTGCAACGTTTCGCGCCGAGATGGATCGCCACCTACGCGACCTGCGTTCGTCACGGCCTCTGCCGGGCGTTGATGCGGTGCGCCTGCCCGGGCAAGAGCGCCGTACGCGGCGCGAGGATCGCTTGAAGAACGGCGTGCCGATGCTGCCGGCACTGATCGCACAGATTGATGTACTGGCGCGCGACTTGGGTGTGAAGGCGTTGCGCGAGCGCGATGTATGATGTCCGACTCGAATTCACACGCGTCTGGGACGCGCGCACCCGCTCTCGTCATGATGAATGCGGTCGCGTTACGCGACGCGATCCACGCGCGCGCCGTGTCGTGTGTCGAGGTGATGACAGCCTATCTCGATCACATCGAGCGGCTCAATCCGCTAGTGAACGCCATCGTGGCGCTGCGCGATCGTGGCGCCCTGTTGGCGGACGCCAAAGAAAAGGACGCTGCGCTTGCGCGTGGCGAGCCAGCGGGACCTCTGCATGGATTTCCGTTCGCGGTCAAAGATCTCGCACCTGTCAAAGGCATGATCACGGCCATGGGCTCGCCCATCCTGAAGGATTTCGTGGCGCCGGCCGACAGCGTCATGGTGGAGCGGTTGCGCAAGGCCGGCGCCATTATCATCGGCAAGACCAACACGCCTGAATTCGGCCTCGGCTCCCACACCTATAATCCGGTCTATGGCGCGACGCGCAACGCCTATGACCAGACGCGATCCGCGGGCGGCAGCAGTGGCGGGGCGGCGGTTGGCCTGGCGCTGCGCATGTTGCCCCTTGCCGACGGGAGTGATTACGGCGGCAGCCTGCGCAACCCGGCGGGCTGGAACAATGTTTTTGGATTTCGCACCAGCTATGGACGCGTGCCGGCCGACGGACGCGATGCCTGGCTGCCTTCGATGGGCGTGCTGGGCCCGATGGCGAGAGATGTTCCCGATCTTGCGATGCTGCTCTCTGTGCAATCCGGCTATGACGATCGTGTCCCGCTCTCCATGGACGCAAGTCCGGCGATATTTAAGGTATCGCTGGAAGCCAATCTCAAGGGCAAGCGGATCGCATGGCTCGGGGACTTCGACGGCTATCTGCCCTACGAACCCGGCGTACTGGACATCTGCAAACGATCGCTCGACGTCTTCGAACAGCTCGGCTGCATCGTCGAAGAAGCGCTGCCGGATTATCCGGTCGACAAGGTCTGGCGCGCATGGCTCACGCTGCGGGCGTGGCAAAGCGGCGGCACGCTTCTCGCTTACTATAGCGATCCCGCCAAGCGCGCGATGATCAAGCCGGAGGCGATCTTCGAAATCGAAAGCGGTCTGAAATTGTCGGCCTACGACATTACGGCCGCCTCGGCGGTGCGCACCGAATGGTACCAGGCCGTGCGGCGGTTTTTTCAGAAATACGACTATGCGGTCATTCCGACCGCGCAACTGTTTCCGTTCGATGTCGATTTGCATTGGCCGAAGGAAATCGCCGGCCGGGCGATGACGACCTATCACGAATGGATGAAGGGCGTGCTCCCGATCACGATGGCGGGTTGCCCGGCACTGGCGGCGCCTGCTGGATTCAACGACATGGGATTGCCGATCGGCATCCAGATCGCGGCGCCCAACCACGGCGAACTGGCCTGTTTGCAATTGGCCCATGCCTATGATGCGGCGACGCAATGGTCGGTGCGAAGGGTGCCGGGGTTGCTCGGGTAGCGCGGGTGGACCCGTGTTTGTGGACGCATACTGGACACATGATTGTGTCGCTATACATGTTTAACTTTCTTGCGATCAGTAGCCCGTGCTAAGATTAAATCATGGACCATGGTTTTATTCCTCGGCTTGATATCTTGCCTGAGCCTCAACGCCGGCTTTGGAATGAGTTCGCCTGCGTGCCTCCTGAATTCGTGCTCTATGGGGGCACGGCGCTCGCCCTTCACCTTGGGCACCGCCAATCCGTCGACTTCGATTTTTTTGGCGACCGTGCTTTTGATCCAGCGAAGCTTGTATCCGAAGTGCCCTTTATGGCGGATGCGCAGATCACGCAGCGGGAACCGAGCACCTTGACCGGAATTGTCGATCGCGATGGCAACGTGAAAGTGTCCTTCTTTGGCGTTCCAAATATTCCCCGCCTTGTCGCGCCGCATGTGGCGCCCGGCAACGGATTAAAGGTGGCATCTATGCTTGACTTGGCCGGCACGAAGGCGTCGGTCGTGCAAGCCCGGGCAGAGGCCAAAGACTACATTGATATGGATGCGTTGATGACCGCCGGCGGAATCGATTTGCCGACAACCCTTGCCGCCGGCCGGGCAATCTATGGACCGCAGTTCAATCCAGAAATCACGCTGAAGGCCTTGTCGTTTTTTGGCGACGGAAATCTGCGCCGGTTACCCGAAGCTCTGAAACAACGGCTTGCCACGGCTGTGCGCCAAGTTGATCTTGATCGGCTTCCGGATATTAATGACCGGCTGCCCGGTATGGAGCGCGATGAGGAGCATGAGCGATGAAGCCAATTCCGCTTAATCCGGACACAGAGAAAGTCGCGCGCCGCGTAATCTGGTTTGAGCCACCCGCGGAAGCGCTCGCCGACCCGGTGCGTTTCATGGCCTATGCCATGTCGCATGCAACGCACGAGGATATGCAGGTGATCCGGCGCCATGTGTCGGACGAGGATTTTCGGGAAGCGCTCGATCATTCGCCGCCTGGGATTATCGATCCTCGCTCCTGGGCGTATTGGAATTTGAAGTTCGGCCGTTTCCCGGCACCGCCGCTGCCCACGCGCCAACTCGGTTAGCGATCACCGCGGTCATTTCAGGAATGCTGTTCGGAGGCTGCCTTCGAAATCGGAGCGCATCGTTCGACTTTTGTATAAGGAACAAAATGGGGGTCGTCTCTTTTGTATAGCCGACCGCACCGGCCGTAAATTCCTGCAGCAAGGTCCCTCGCTAACGTGTACGCTTAGCCGAGGCTTAGCGGGCGGCCCATCCGCGCCATTTCAAGGATGCTGTTCATGTCCGACCGTGTTTTCAAGTTTCTCAATCCGGCTGGGCGTTTCAATGTCGATGAGTTCTCAACTTTAAGCCGCCGCGCCTTGTTGCACGGGCTTTCGGCTTCGGCGCTGCTCACCACCACCGGCACCTTTTTCACGCGCGGAGTGACGGCGGCGCCGGCATTCTCGACCAATCCCTTTTCGCTCGGCGTCGCCAGCGGCGACCCCGCGCCTGACGGCTTCGTGCTGTGGACCAGAATCGCGCCCAAACCGCTCGACCACCGCGGCGGCATGCGCATGCGGCCGGTGGAGGTCGAGTGGGCGGTCGCGACAAGCGAGAGCATGCGACAAGTCGTCCGCAAGGGCACCGCGATTGCGCATCCTGAACTTGGTCATGCGGTGCACGTCGAGGTCGAGGGGTTGGAGCCGGCGCGCGACTATTTCTACCAGTTCACCATCGGTGGCGAGCGCAGTCAGGTTGGACGTTCCCGCACGTTGCCGCCGGCAGGTTCCCCGGTCGCACAAATCCGCATGGGGCTGGTGGGCTGCCAAGCCTATGACGACGGGTTCTTTACCGCATATCGCCACGTGGCCGAGGAGCAGTTCGATTTCGTGTACCACTACGGCGACTATATCTACGAGCACGCCATGCGGCAGAAGAGCATCGGGCGGGTGGTGCCACGCGACTTCGACGAGACGTTCTCGCTCGACGACTATCGGATTCGATACGGCCTCTACAAGCTCGATCCGGATCTGCAGGCCGCGCATGCATCGGCGCCCTTCATCATGAGCCTGGACGACCACGAGGTCAGCGACGATTGGGCCGGAGACTGGAACTACACCGGTGCTCCCGCCGAACTGTTTGCGCTGCGCCGCGCGGCGGCGTTCCAGGCCTGGTACGAGCACATGCCGGTACGCAAGGCCCAACTGCCACGCGGCCCCGATATTCAGCTTTATCGCCGTCTCGCGGTCGGCGATCTCATCACCATGAACGTGCTCGACACGCGCCAATTCCGCACGCCGCCGGCCTGCGGCAGTGGCCGCAAGCAATACTGCGCGGAAGCGTTCGAACCGCACCGGACCATGATGGGTGAAAAGCAGGAGCGCTGGCTCTACGACGGGTTCAAGAGCGCGCGAGCCAGGTGGACCGTGCTGGCCCAACAGGTCATGATGATGCACAACGACTTTGACCAAGCCCCCGACAGGACTCGTTTCGACATGGATATGTGGGACGGCGCGACCGTGGCACGCCGCCGGCTGTTCGAAGCCATTGAGGACGCGCGCGTGGACAACCTGATGGTGCTCTCGGGCGACATCCATAGCAACTGGGCCGGCGAGCTCAAGATGGACTTCCTGGACGAAGATTCGGCGACGGTCGGTGTGGAGTTCGTCGGCACATCGATTTCAAGCAACAGCGACGGCTACGACATCAACGATCGCTTCAAGAAGCGTCTCGCCAAGCAGCCTCACCTGAAGTTCGCCAACAATCAGCGCGGCTATCTGCGCCACGTCGTGACGCCGGCACGCTGGCAAGTCGATTTCCAGGTCATCGACAAGGTCACGGTTCCGGACGGGCGCATGTCGACGCGCAAGAGCCTGGTGGTCGAAAGCGGCAAGTGCGCCATCGCGCAGGCGTGACAAATGCAGGCATGACACAGCGTATTCACCTATTGAATTTCGCCTTGTTTGGTTGGAGGATGGCGGCTCTGAACGATTGCGTGATTTCGTGACAACCATAAGGATAGAGGACCATGCCGAAAGCCCTTGCAATGCGCTTCGTACTTGGTGCCGCCGCAGCGGCATTTATCGCGTCGGGAACCCATGCATCCGCTCAGCAGCCTTATGGTCCCAATGATGCGCCCAATCTTTACAAGTTCAGTTATGGGTGGGCCAAGCTTCCGGACCGGCGCAGATGGGGCGCCGTGGTGAGCGTCGACATGGACCGCGACGGCAAGAGTGTTTGGGTCTTTGATCGTTGTGAATCTGCAACCGATTGCTCCAAGTCGAAGCTTGATCCGATTATGAAGTTCGATACCAATGGCAATCTTGCGAAGAGCTTTGGCGGCGGCATGATCAACTATTCGCACGGTCTGCATGTCGACAAGGACAACAACATCTGGGTCACCGACGGGCGCGCCATGAACAACGGCAAAGGCCA
>DATGVJ010000083.1:0-17723 GCA_035300505.1 Xanthobacteraceae bacterium | reverse complement strand
ATGGGCGGCGGCGCGTCGTGGTTGGCCGGACGCGCCATCGCGCTCGCTTGGCAGCCGTGGTGGCACGTCGTTCTGCCGATGCTGCTGTTGGGGCTTGCGGTCCGATTCATCCATTTCGCGGTGTTTCGCGGCACGCTGCTGACGTTGCCGCACTATCTCCTGGATGCCGCAGTCTGCCTGGGCGTTGGCCTTTTGAGCTTCCGGGTGGCACGCGTCGGCCAGATGGTGACACGCTATGGTTGGATCAATGAACCGGCAGGCCGGCTCGGCTGGCGCCGCCGGCCACATATTGCCGGTGACACGTAAAGCTGGCACTTCCATTGAAGGTTAACTTCTGCCACGTTTACTGCGACAATAGGCGTACAAGGCTTAAAGGCCGCGCGCGGGCATTTCGATTGCCCGGATCAGGGCAGACGTTGCAGGAGGGTCATCGATGAAAAATCTCATCTCGCTTGGATTGATATGCGGCGTTAGCCTCGCACTCGCGGGCTGCGGCGAGAGCGGCGGCGATACGGTCAAGTTCGGAATTGGCGGCCCCATTACGGGATCGAACGCCGCCTTCGGCTCGCAGCTCAAGCAAGGTTCCGAGCAGGCCATCGCCGACCTCAATGCTGGTAGCGGCGTCCTCGGCAAGAAGGTTTCAGTCACCATCGGTGACGATGCCGCCGATCCCAAGCAGGGCGTGTCGGTCGCAAATAATTTTTCTTCGGCGGGGGTGCGCTACGTCATCGGTCACTTCAACTCGGGCGTCACAATGCCGACATCCGAGATTTATCAGGAAAACAATATCCTGCAGATCACACCGGCCTCGACCAATCCGCGCATCACCGAACGCAACATGTGGAACATTTTCCGCACCTGCGGCCGCGACGATCAGCAGGGCCAGGTGGCGGGCCAATACATCGTCAAGAACTTCAAAGATAAGAAGGTCGCGGTCGTCCACGACAAGACGACCTACGGGCAGGGCCTCGCCGACGAAACCAAGAAGACGATGAATGCAGGAGGCGTGCGCGAAGTGCTTTATGAAGGCGTCAATCTCGGCGACAAGGATTTTTCGGCGCTCATTTCCAAGATCAAAGCGGCCGGCACCGACCTCGTCTATTGGGGCGGATTGCACACCGAAGGCGGGCTGATCGTGCGGCAGATGCGCGACCAGGGCGTCAATGCGGTGCTCATGGGCGGCGACGGCATTACGTCCGATGAATTCGCCACCATCGGCGGCCCCGGCGTCGAAGGCACGCTGATGACGTATGGCCCCGATCCGCGCAAGCGCCCGGAAGCCAAGGCGGTCGTTGAAAAATTCCGCGCAAAGAATTTCGAGCCGGAATCCTACACGCTCTACAGCTACGCCTCCGTTCAGGCCATCGCGCTCGCCGCACAGGCCGCCAATTCGGTCGAGCCCAAGAAGGTCGCCGACGAAATGCGTTCCGGCCGAAAATTCTCGACAGTCATCGGCGACTTGAGCTTCGACAAGAAGGGCGACGTCGCGCGGCTGGATTACGTGATGTATGTCTGGAAGAAGGACACCAGCGGCAAGATCACCTATGTGGAGATCAATTAGTTAGCCGACGTTTGATGCCGGGCATTTTCGATAGCCGGCGGTCATTGGCGGACATTTTCGACGTTTTCGTAGGATGGGTAGAGGCAAAACGCGTTCTTTCTTTACGCGATTTGCCGAAACCCATCGTCTTTCCGCGGGCCCATCAAATGATGGGTTTCGCGACAAAAAGCGCGTTCGAAGACGCGCTTTTTTTGCTCTCCTCATCCTCCGCAAATCTCGACACCCATTCACCCACTGGCCGGCAGCACACCATTCGCTCTTGGCAAACTGACGAATTTGCAAGGCGACCCGCATACTTCTTTGAAATATCGAGGGAATCATCGGTTGGCTTCGTTCCCTAAAAAACGACGCTTATTTCTCGCGTCCAACTGCTCCATTGAAATCTCACGAGTATCCCTCGTTGGCTTTGAACTTGAAAAATGGAGCCTTATTTGCAGCCTCGGATCGACACACTGAAGCATCATGAGAATACCTTTGGCTTCGTTCGGCCCAACTCTTCAACACGCCGCAGCCCGTAGGGTGGGTTAGCGCGGCCCCAGACCTTTCGATCGAACCCGTGGACTTGATCCGCGCGTAACCCACCAAACGCTAGCTACGTTGCAAAATTTCGCAATCGTTCACGAGGCCCATTGAACAGAAACACAAAATTCCCATTGGCTTCGTCCCGCAAAAAAATTGTCTTTCGTTTCAATCGGACAATCATGCCGAAACTTTCACGTCTCCTTTCAAGATGCCCGCAAAATGCGTCCAGCATCTTGACGGACTGCGCAAACGAATACATCGAACCAAATATTTATCAAACACGAAACGCTGTGCGATGTTGTGCGATTCAACAGCCTGACTGAAACCTTCTGAAAATTCATGCGCATCATAAGCGGGAATTTTCGCCTTCTCAGTCGTGAATAATTCGCTACTCGGCTGCGCGCAGCTCGGCAGCTTCAGCCGCACCAGCCTGCATGGTGCTTGCGAGTACGTCATAGACTTTCGCCCAGGCGGCACGGGTATCGACCGTGAACCCGTCCCCGAGGTCACGCTCCAACGTCCACATCAAGGCATCGCCGACAGTACCATAGTGCGCAGCGGTGACGCCGTAATTGGCATGGCGCACACCGAGCGCCTTTACCTGCGGAACGAGCCTATCGAGATCGCCAAGTCCGCCGACTGCCGTCGCGAGCATTGCCATTAACTTGCGCTTTTGTTCGGCCAAGTTCGTCGGAAATATCGGACGCAGGCCCGGCGCAATATCGAAAAGGTGATCATAAAACAGGTCAGCGGCAGTTTCCTGAATGGGGGCGATCCGCGCGAAGCTTGCGCGCACCAGCGCGACATCCTGAGCCGTCAACATCGAAACCTCCGTACAAAATTGCCGATGCCCTTGGTCGCGCGAGCCGCATTTTTGGTTCAATGCTAATTTGCCCCGTGTGGGTTCGGTGTAGCCGCCACACACCAACGGCAACCCCTCCTGCCGAGCCGCTGGAAGCGGGTGAAGTTGGAGAGGTTGCCCGCCTATTTTGAGTACTTATATTGGTTTCGTGGGGTGAGATCTTCTGACTGAGACAGCCAAATTCATGAGCTTGATGTCGCTTTTCCTCAACGTCCTGTGGATCGTATTCGGCGGCCTGTGGATGGCTCTGGGATGGGTGATTGCCGCAATGATCATGGCCATCACCATCGTCGGATTGCCGTGGGCTCGCGCAGCTTTAAACATTGCCGCCTACACGTTCCTTCCATTCGGTCAGATCGCCGTGTCCCGCTCGGAATATTTCGGGCGCGAAGACGTCGGAACCGGACCGTGGGGCGTTATCGGCAACGCGGTCTGGCTGGTTCTTGCCGGGTGGTGGTTGGCACTCGCCCACCTTGTCATCGCCATCGCCCTTGCCGTCACAATAATCGGCATCCCCTTCGCGTGGGCACACCTCAAGCTCGCGGGTCTAGCGCTTTGGCCTATCGGCAAGACGATTGTGGCGGTGGAGGAACCGCGGTTCGGGTACCCCTCCAGAAGATGAGAGCTAAGCCCCTATGGCTGAGCGATACCCTAAATCCAGTAATTGCTGCCGGCGATTTCTGGTCAGAGAAGGCAAAGCAGCTATTGAGTTTCAACCGCAATTTTGACAACCCGGCCAGATTGCTTGGTAACACGATCTTCCTTGCATTGCTTTGGTTTGTAATTGACTGGGGATTGCGGCGAGGCGCACGAAAGTCGCGCCTCAACGAGAGTGAAGGCCGCGACGACGAATGGTCCGCTGCAGATAAAGAACAATTTAGGCGGTTGCTTGATGAGAAGCACCGTCGCCCTCGTGGATGACGTTGAAGTCGTCCGGGTCGCTGTGGCCGTCGGGCCAGACGATCCGGCGGAGGGAAAGGCTCATGGTATGCCCACGCAAAGGCGAGCAGGATGCCGGACCGTTAAGCCGAGCAGCGCGATGACGATCGGCAGACTGGTCGTCGGTCATGTCGGTTTAATCCCGGCGCGCTCAAACTTCGACCGACTCGCCCGCGAGATAGGCCCGCACGAGTTTTTCCACATCGTGTTTTCGACAGGCGCAGTGCCTGCCGGTGTCCGCTGGCAATCACGTTGTCCGGCTCCGCCGCACGTCCGGGCACGCGATCATCGACTCTTCAGCTACGACGCGAGCGTCGTGAAGGCCGACGACTCGTGCGTCGATCGCGTTGAGCGATACGCGCCCGACCGCGACCGACGTGTCGGCGTTTCTTGATTTTCTTGATCTTGGGGGGCACGATCGGTTCGCCATCAATCATGACGATTGCTCCGAGAGCCCAAGGGTTCTGACGGACGGATGCCGTCACCAGGGTCAATCCTAGATGCCAAATTGGCAGCGTGCTTGTACAACCTTGGCTCACGTTTGATGTTCGGTGCGGATCGTGGCGGAACCATGGAGCAGCCTCCGGCAATGTTCACGGAAACGGATTTGGGAGTTCAATTCCAAACGCGTGCCTGGCGGCGACAAGATCGGCGAGCAGCGCGGTCGTGAAGCCGTGCGCCATGAGGATCGCCTCGGTGCATCCGTCCGGGCTTCCGGCGAGGAGCGCGAGAGCGCGGCGATGGTCGGCGTTCCGGTCGTGCTTACGGCTTGGTAAAGGATGCCGCGCGTGCACAGTCACCTCCGTATTCGGATTCTTCTTGCCGCTACTCTAGAGCGGTGAAGCGCTCTATCTTCACGCCCTTTTCCGCCCAATCGAAGATGATGAATACGTAAACGTCACCAGGCAGCGTGCCAGTAAAGCGCCGCACCTGCTCTTTGCAGTCGGCGATGTGCTGCTTCGCACTCTCTGGATCAGACGCGCATGAAAGCCACACTCGTATTTCACCTCGACCAATTACGAGCTTTAGAAAATCATCATCAATGGTGGGGGGCACCTGCAAGCCTAGCTTAAGCTAGTGCTGATTCTAGGGTCAACGTAACCCGGGTTGTAAACGGTGCTTGCGGAACGAACCAAACGAGATCGTAAAGCCAGCCCTGGTCTGCGTCGGGAATACCGGACGCCGCGACACGGAATCCGAGCTGTCTGCCGAGGTCTGCGAATGTCTTTTTGATCGTCGGCGTTGCGAGCGCTTTCCATTGTCCATTTGTCAATAGTTCGCCGAGTTTTCCGTCGCCGAAGGCTTCGCGTGCGGTCTGCTCAATTTGCTGTGCAAGTTGGTCTGCGGTGGGATGCATGTTTTGAAATTCCTCCTGTTTCCACCGCCACGTCTCCCGCGAGCCGAGCAGCACAATTCGGTCATGTCCGATGAGGTGGGGCAAGTTCGTCAATTGAAGAGGAGCCAACAATGAGCGACCAATTCTGGATCAACTCTTCATAAAGACCACTAACTTCTAATTGGGCTTTTTCCAGTTCTTCATGTTTAAGTGGGATCGTTTCGAAGTGCAGTTGCTTGCCTTTGACCCACACTGTCCGCGAGAAAACCTCAAACTGTTTCGTGTCGTCCTCCGATGATGCTTGGAGAGGGCCTTGTGCCC
The DNA here is from genome assembly GCA_035300505.1 of Xanthobacteraceae bacterium. GTDB lineage: Bacteria > Pseudomonadota > Alphaproteobacteria > Rhizobiales > Xanthobacteraceae > VAZQ01. The sequence goes on along the minus strand of DATGVJ010000083.1, from coordinate 12,182 downwards.
GACTCCGAATCGTTGACACCATCAGCTTGGGGGACGACCGCCTTGCTTGCCTAGCCCTGCACAAACCGCTCGCGAGCGCGCCCCAAATAGCGCCGTAGCGAGCGAGCGGTTTGTGCAGGGCTAGGCCGGGGGCCCGTTACACCATCTACGAAGATTACCCCAACGTGCTCAAACTCGGAAACGTCTCGATCAGAAAACTGTTGAGCTGGGTGAAGAAGCCGAACAGAAACGCGAGCCCCGTCGCCACGAGCAGCCCGCCCATGATTTTTTCCATATGGGCGAGATGGGCGCGAAAGCGCGTGAGGAACTTTGCAAATGGTTCGACCGCAAAGGCCGCCAGCACGAATGGCACGCCGAGACCGAGCGAATAGATCGCCAAGAGCCCCGCGCCCTTGGTGACGGTCGTCTCCGAGGCCGCAACGGCCAAAATGGTGGCCAGGATCGGCCCGATGCACGGCGTCCAGCCGACCGCAAAGCACAGCCCCATCACATAGGCGCCCCAGAGCCCGACCGGCCGCGGCATTTCAACCCGCACCTGCCGGTAGAGGAACTTGATCGGCGTGATCCCGAGAAAATGCAGCCCCATGATGACGATCGCGATGCCGGCGATGATCGAGAGTTCGTGCGAATAGTAGCGCATCACCCCGCCGATCATGCTGGCGCCGGCGCCGAGCGCGACGAATACGGTGGAGAATCCGGCCACGAACAACAGCGCGGCCACGATCGTCTCGCGCCGGACGCGCGGCTCCGGCTCGGCCTCCGCAAGGCGTTCGAGCGACGCGCCCGCGAGATAGGCCATATAGGGCGGTACCAGCGGCAGCACGCAGGGCGACAGGAAACTGATCAGGCCCGCAAACAGGGCGGCGAGGATGGATACGTCAGGGGTCATGGGGCCTTAATGCGACGGCTCGCGGTCCGAGCGCAAGATGTTTGCGGCAGGTAACTCGAAGTTTCGCAACGATGTGATGACGTGGTCCGGGCGCGGGCACCCATCCCGTTGCTTGTAGAAAGGGCCACCCGCGGCGAAGCCGCCGTGGAGGCGGGACTCCAAACGGGAAGCGCCCGTTGGTCAACTCACCGAAACCCGCTTAAGGTTCCGCCATGGCACCACGAAACCTGATCACCGATGTAGCCGGCGTCCGCGTCGGCCATGCGCAGGACGAACGCCTCGCGTCCGGCGTTACGGCGATCGTCTTCGACGAGGCCGCCGTGGCCTCGATCGACGTGCGTGGCGGCGGGCCGGGCACGCGCGAGACCGACCTGCTCGATCCCGCCATGACTGTCGAGCGCATCGACGGGATCGCGCTTTCGGGCGGCTCGGCCTTCGGGCTCGAAGCGGGCGGCGGCGTGCAGGCCTTCCTGCGCGAACAAGGCCGCGGCTTCAAGGTGCGCGAGGCGACCATACCGCTCGTGCCGGGTGCGATTTTGTTCGATCTCCTCAATGGCGGCGACAAGAACTGGGGACGCTTTGCGCCCTACCAGCAACTTGGCTATGCGGCGGCCGCAAGCGCGGCTCAGGATTTCGCGCTCGGCAGCGTGGGCTCAGGCCTCGGCGCCACGACCGTCAACCTCAAGGGCGGGCTCGGCTCCGCTTCCGCCACGACGCCGGACGGCATCACGGTCGGTGCGCTTGCCGCCGTCAATGCGGCCGGCTCGGCCATTATCGGCAACGGCCCATGGTTTTGGGCGGCGCCGTTTGAACAGGCTCAAGAGTTCGGCGGTCTCGGACAGCCCGCACGAGTGCCGCCGGAAGCGCTCGAATTCCAAACCAAGGGCGGCGCGCGCGAAAGCACGACACTCGTCGTGGTCGCGACCGACGCTGTCTTGACCAAGCCACAGGCGAGGCGCCTCGTCATCCTGGCGCAGACCGGGCTCGCCCGGGCGCTCTATCCGGTGCACACGCCGCTCGATGGCGACGTCGTCTTTTCGGCGGCGACGGGCCGCAAGCCGCTCGGCGAACCGTCGCTTCTTGCCTTGTCCAGGATTGGCGCGCTGGCCGCCAATGTGGTGGCGCGGGCGATTGCTCGCGCGGTGTTCGAAGCCGAGCCGTTGCGATTTCCGGGCGCGCTGCCCGGGTGGCGGGACAAGTTCTCCCCAGAATCTTCACAATGATCGCCAATAGGGTACGCCGCATAGGCGCTAGGATAACCAAGCAGGATCGTAGCCCGGATTGAGACATAACGCGTTCTTCACGCGTTATGTCTCAATCCGGGGGGCGGCCCCGGGTTTCGCGTGAAGAGCGCTCAACCCGGGCTACCTTATCCTAGCGCCTATGAGGCTACGCCGTCTTGACTGCGAGACCAAACCGCACCCTTATGATGCGGGGCATGCGGCTGACACGAACTTCAGCGGCGAGATTTTTATGAGATCGATGAGGAGGTAGCCATGCGGGGGTTAACAATGCGGACATTGACAAAGCATCTTGCCACCCCGGTGTGCAGGCTCGCTTTCGCCGGCACGATCGCAATTTGCGGCGCTGCTATTGCCCAGCCCGAGCGAGCCCTGGCGCAGGCCCCCAAGGCCGTGCCCAAGAGCCAGCCGCAAGCTCCGGCGGCATCACCTACCACAGCACCGCCTGCTGCAGCACCACCTGCCGCAGCACCGCCTCCCGCAGCGTCCGCCAGCGCGCCGAATTGCCCCGGCAATCCGAACGCACTCGGCATTTCCCGGACGGTTGAAATCGACACCACCGGCGGGGCCGCCTTCGGGTCTCCGATGTTTCGGACCCACGACTTCCTGCGCGAGGGCGAAGTGGTGCTGACGTTCGATGACGGTCCCTGGGAGAAGACGACGGTTGCCGTGCTTGCAGCTCTCGCTCATCACTGCACCAAGGCCATCTTTTTCCCGATCGGAACCCACACCACCTACAATCCGGGCATCCTCAAGCAGGTGGCCGCCGCCGGACACTCCATCGGGTCGCACACCTGGTGCCATCAGAATCTGGCGAAGACCAAAGGCAAGTGCCAATTCAAAGGCAAGACGGAAGCCGTCGACTACGATCCCAAGGCCGAGATCGAAAAGGGCTTCAGCGCGGTGCGATGGGCGGTCGATGGACCGACAGCGCCATTTTTCCGCTTTCCGGCCTTGTCGCAACCTCCCGAACTCATCACCTATCTGGGCCAGCGCAATATCGCGATCTTCTCGGCGGATATCGATTCGCTCGACTTCAAGCTGCACAAGCCGGAGCAGGTTCGCCAGAGCGTCATGAACAATCTGAAAAAGCAGGGCAAAGGAATTCTTCTTCTGCACGACTTCCAAAAAGGAACCGCCCAGGGGATCGCCGGCCTCCTCGACGACCTCAAGGCCGGCGGCTACAAGGTCGTCTTCATGCGGTCGAAGGATGCCGTCAAGACGCTCCCCGCCTATGACGAAATGGTCAAGAAGCTTTTGACGCCCGCAGGCCTCGGCGACAGCCGTCCGACGTCCAGCGTGGTAAAGGACGTCACGAACTAAACCGCTCCGCGCTATAGGGCGCGGGGTCGCAGAACGGCCGGTTGCCCGTCATCATTTCGGCAATGAGCCGGCCGGTGACGGGCCCGAGCGTGAGCCCCCAATGGCCGTGCCCATAGGCAAGCCACACACCGCGATGGTTGGGCGCGCGGCCGATCACGGGACGTGAATCCGCAAAGCACGGCCGGCATCCCATCCAGGTGACATCGTCGACCAGCTCGCCAAGCGGGAACAGTTCGCGCGCGGCCGGCATCAATCGATCGAATTGCACCGGCGACGGCGGGGCATCGCGCGCCGCAAATTCGACCCCCGTGGTGAGCCTGATTCCCTGCTGCATCGGCGCCAGGCAATAACCGACTTCCGCGTCAAGCAAAGGCCGTGTGAGCGTGGCACTGCCGATTGCACGAAAGTGCCGGTGATAGCCGCGCTTGATTCCGAGCGGGAGTTTGATGCCGAGCGGATCGAGCACGTCGCGCGAAAAGGGCCCGAGCGCCATCACGACGTCGTTGGAATCGATCGGACCTTCCGCCGTCTCGACGCGCCAATGGCTTTCACTACGGTGGAGCGAACGCGCATCGCCCTTAAGCACGACACCGCCGCGTTTGCCGAACTGCGTTGCATAGGCCCGCGTCACCTCCAGCGGATTGTTGATGCTGGCGACGCCCGGCCAATGCACCGCATGGCGCACGACCGGAGAAAGGGCCGGCTCCAGCGCCTTGGCGCCGTCCTGGTCGAGGCGGCGATAGGAAATACCGAATTCGTCGGCCATTGACAGTTCACGTTCGACCGCGGCCAGGCCTTCGTCACTGCGATAGAGTTTGAGCCAGCCCTCCTTACGCAAATATCGCGTGGCGCCTGATTCCGCGAGCAAGGCCTCATGTTCGGCGACAGCCTGCGCGAACAAAGGACGCATCGCATGTGCGGTTGCCACCAGCCGGTCGGGGCGCGAGGCCGCACGAAACGCATAAAGCCAAGGCAGCACGTGCGGCAGATAGGCCGGATGATAATTCGCTTCCGTCGCGCGCTTGACGGCAACCCGAACGAGGGCCGAAAACCGCGCCGGGAAAGCCGCCGGAAAGACCGTATTGCCTTCGATGACCCCGGTGTTGCCATAAGACGTTTCCTCGCCCGGCCCGCGCCGGTCGACCAGCGCAACCGCAAGCCCGCGTTTGGCGAGATGCAATGCGACCGCGGTGCCGACAATGCCTGCACCGAGCACGATGGCGTCGATACGCGCCATGAAGGCCCCCTATGGCTGCGCCGCGCCCCAAGTGCTCGGAACGATGTGCGCGATGCCGATTCCCCAGGCGCCCACAATATCAGATCATGGTTCGCGTTGCCCACCCGGCCGGACCGTGTTACGCGGTCGTAGGATCAAGGAGGCACCATGCGCCGTCCCCTGCTCATCGCCCCGTCAATACTGGCCTCGGATTTCGCCAAGCTCGGCGAAGAAGTGCGCGCGGTCGACGAGGCTGGCGCCGACTGGATTCACGTTGACGTCATGGACGGGCATTTCGTTCCCAACATCACGATCGGGCCCGACATCGTGAAGGCGCTGCGCCCGCACAGCAAGAAGCTGTTCGACGTGCACCTCATGATCTCGCCATGCGATCCTTATCTCGAAGCCTTCGCCAAGGCCGGCTCCGACAGCATCACGGTTCATGTCGAAGCCGGCGCCCATGTCCACCGCTCACTGCAAGCCATTCGTGAGCTGGGCAAGAAAGCCGGCGTCACGCTCAATCCCGGCACGCCAGTCGAGGCGATCGAACCGGTGATCGACCTCGTCGACCTCATCCTCGTCATGTCGGTCAATCCGGGCTTCGGGGGCCAGAAATTCATTTCATTTGCGAGCGATAAAATTGCGCGGCTGCGCGCGCTCGCGGGCGACCGCCCCATCGATATCGAAGTCGATGGCGGCATCACGCCCGATAATGCCGGTGAAGTCGCAGCCGCCGGCGCCAACGTGCTGGTGGCAGGCTCCGCCGTGTTCAAGGGCGGCAAGCCAGAGAACTATCGCGCAAATATTGCGGCCATCCGCAATGCCGCGGCGCTGGCGCGCGGCGAGGTGGCGTGAAGGCTTTGAGGATGCGCCGTGCTGACAACGGAGCGATATGTAATGAAAGCTCGCTTGAAAGTCCTGATCCGCCTTGCGTGCGCTCTCCCCTGCATTGGCCTGGCACTCTGCGGGAGCTACATACTCAACGCAAATGCACAGACCAAGTCGTTTGAGTTCATGGAGGCCACTATCCCACAGTTGCAAGCGGCGCTCGCGGCTGGAACGATTACATCGAAGGAACTGGTGTCGGCGTACTTGGCGCGCATCGAGGCCTATGACCAACGCGGACCGGCACTCAATGCAATCAGCGTCGTCAACAGCAACGCGCTTGACGAGGCAGCCGCGATGGATGCGGAACGACGGGCGGGAAAAACGCGAGGTCTGCTCCACGGCATCCCGGTCATCGTCAAGGACAATTACGAAACCGCCGGCATGCAGACCGCCAACGGCTCGCTTTCATTAGCCGGATGGGTGCCGCCCAACGACGCAAGTCCCGTCAAGAAGCTGCGCGCGGCGGGAGCAATCATCATCGCGAAGTCCAACATGCACGAGTTTGCGCGCGGCATCACCACTGTCGGCTCGTTGTTCGGCGCGACCCGCAATCCATATGCCTTGAACCGCAATCCGGGCGGCTCGAGCGGCGGCACGGCTGCTGCAATTGCCGCGAACTTTGCCGCCGTGGGCATGGGCAGCGACACGTGCGGCTCGATCCGCATCCCGGCCTTTCACAACAGCTTGGCGGGCATCAGGGGAACGCAGGGACTGTCCAGTCGAAACGGCATCATTCCGCTTTCCAACACCCAGGACATCGGCGGCCCCATCGCACGTACCATCACTGACATCGCCATCGTGCTTGACGCCACAGTCGGTTACGATCCCGCCGACCCGCAGACCGCCGCGAGCGTAGGCCATATTCCCAAAAGCTACACCGACTTCCTTCAACTCAGTGGGTTGCTTGGCGCTCGTATTGGGCTGCTGACCGACCTGTTGGTCTCGGAGCCGGCCGACGCGGAAGTCGCCATGATCGTGCGCGCGGCCGTCAATGAAATGAAGGGACAGGGTGCCGAGATTGTCGATGTCGCGATTCCTGGCGTGAAGGAACACATGGCCGACGGCACCGTCCAAAACATCGATTTCAAATTCGATCTGAACGCGTACTTGGCCTCACGTCCAAACGCACCGGTGCACACACTCGAAGAGATACTCGCCTCGGGGAAATACCACAAAACGCTCGAAACCACCCTTCGTACCGCTCAGGCCAACGAGACGCGGGACACTAAAGAGTACTTCCAGCACAAGAGCATGCGCGAGGCCCTGCGGGAAGCGCTTCTCCACGCGATGGCGGAAAACAATCTCGACGCACTTGCCTACCCGTCTATTCGTCGCAAAGCCAATGTGATCGGCGAGGCTCAGCCGGGGACGAATTGCCGGATTAGCGCCAACTCCGGATTGCCGGCCATTGTGGTTCCGGGCGGCTTTACGCCTGACGGGTTGCCGGTCGGCGTGGAGCTTCTGGGACGAGCCTGGAGCGAACCGCAGCTCATCAAGTTCGCTTATGCGTACGAGCAAGCGACGCATCACCGCCGGCCACCGACCACAACACCGCCGCTTGGCCGCTGAGAATACTTCAGGTGAGAAAACTTCAGGTGAAAAAATTTCAAGCGTGCGTGATCTAGCGCTCGCGCTGTGCGCGCTTTCACCAGCGGGCGCACCACGCAATTGTTGAACATGAAATTTGATACGACAAACATGTTCGTACGAAGTCTTCCATCAAGGCAGTACAATTGGGCCCATCTGGGCAATCGAAAATAACGCAAACATCCCGCTGCCGACCACGGCAGCTGCAAAACAAAGGATCCAAAACGTTTCATAGTCAATTATATCGTGCCAATTGTGGTGCCGGTTGTTGAGATCGCGGATAGTCATGGCTGACCTCCATTTTAGGTACCGCTCAAGTCGAGTTGCACCGGGCGCGGCCCCAGCGGGCATCGCCTCATTCACGCGGCCCGTGGGCCGCTTCCGGTGAACTGTTCGTGTCGCTGCCGCTACGCTGTGGTCCAAACGAATATCAGAGCGATCATCGCGGCACTCATCCCGGGTGGGGTCATGAAATACCTCCGGGCCATGATTGGCATCCCGTCTCGCGAAGAGATCGGTAACATTCAATTTGGTTCGAGATTGAAAAATGTCAAGATGCAGAATCGTCCTGGTTAAGATGTAGGATATCCCATTCGCAGGGACTAATTCGACTTGTCATGTATTGCGCGGAGAAACCAGCAGCCATTGGATTTCGCGAATCGATAATAGATGACGAAGCCGCCATTGTTGATACCCAGCATCACAACCTTATCGTCAGGCGATTTACGTTCCTCTGGATGTCCATCCCCTTCATGTTGCCCAGTTACGTCTTTTGTGACAAGGCGTCCTTTCGTCCGCTCGGACTTACTTGGAAAATTGGTCCGCCACTTGGACGGTGGAGCGCTAGAATCTCCTCGAACGTTCCGACCTTCCGCAGTGTGTATTCCCCACCCCCTCCGCCCTCCAAAAGGACATATTCGATCGGCAGCGACGTAAATTGGCGCTGCACCTCAGCGCTGTCGGTAAACGCCTGTAGAAACTTGCTAAATTCCTGTGATGGACACGAGATACTTGCCTTCGCAGCCTCTGTTACAGTTATTGGCTGAACCGATTCCGTGCTCGAACAGGTCGTTACAAGAACGACCAAATAGGGCGCGATTGCGAGCCGTGCATCCACCCAAGCGTAACAAGCGTTCCTCTGACCGAAACCCATGCGTGCCCTCAACATCGTTCCTTCCCGCATAAGCCACCCACTACCCGCGCGGGCGGTTGCACATGTCGAGCGCCATCAATGCATAGAGCTTTGCGGCGCGCATCATCTCGTCGATGTCGATCTCCTCGTTACGCGCACTGATGCGACGGCCACGCGGGCCGATCTTGATCGCCGGAATGCCGAGCTCATTGTAGACGTTGGTGTCGGTCCAGATACTGGCGCGGTCCGGCGGCTCCGGTTTGATCTTCTCGCCGAAAAGGTGCTGGTAGGCAGCCTCGGCGCAGTGCACCAAAGGCTCGACATTCCGGCCCTCGTGGCCGAGCAGCGATTTGTAGATATCCATCTCGTATTCCACTCCGCCACGATCGAGCACCTGTTCAAGCTCGTGCTTGATGGCGACCGGCCGCACCTGCGGCGGCATGCGAATATCGACATAGATCGAACAGACTCCGGGAAAGTAGTTTGGCCGGTAGGGGGCTCCGCCTTCGATCCCGCCGATGTTGACCTTGGGCAAGAGCGGACCTGTAGGCGACTGGTAGATATATTTCTCTTCGAACTCGGCGCCCCATTGCTCGATCAGACCGATGATCCTGGTCATCTTCACGATAGCGTTCACCTTTTCCATCGGATAAGCGGCGCGCTCGGTGCCCCAGGCTGCCTCCGCCTTGCCGAAGGTGGTGATCTTGACCTGGACGACTCCCGTCTGCGTCCAGACAATGTTCATGTCGGAACCGTCGCAGCACACCGCATAGTCGGAATGCATACCATGGGCGAGCAGATGGCGCGTGCCGGCGCCTTCGCCACGATAGTCCTGCGACTGCCACTCCCCGATGGGCGTGCGGGAAATCTCGCCGACGACCGCCGCGAAAATGACGTCGCCCTTGAGCCGCACGCCACTCCTCTGCAGAGCCTTGCCGGCCATCATGAACGCCGCGACGCCGCCTTTCATGTTTGAAATTCCCAGGCCCTGCACCTTGTTGCCGACCACGCGGCCGGCAAGCTCCGCTTGCGGCTCGATGTTTGCCACCATGCGGAGATCGGCACTCGTTCCGGTGAAGCTCGTATCGGTATGGCCGTTGAAGCTGAGGCTCAGCCCTCCCCCGCTGCCTTTCACCACGCCGATTGCATTCGGCCGGTCGACTTCGACATCCTGGCGAACGCTTTTGAGTCCGTTGCTGCGAAACCAATCGAGAATGAACTCGCCAATCTGTTTCTCCTGGCCGGTCGGGCTCGGGATGTTGGTGAGGTCGGCGCCAAGCTGCGCCAACTCGTCACGGTCGATCTGCGCCCGGACCTTTTGTGCTGCGTCGCTGTCAAATGCCACGTTGGCCCTCCCCGGAAAATGAGAACCCGCAAAAGGGACTACAGCTATCGCTTGAAGTCAAACGATGCCGAGCCCGGCGAGGAGCTTGTTGCCGGCCCGAATGTCGTGGCTCGAACCCGCAAAATCATCTCCGACTGCCTCGCAGGGTCCGCCGAGATGGCGGGCAAGGAACGCCTCCGTGATGGCATTGAAGGCAATGTTGTTGGCCGGATGATGGAAGCCATGGCCTTCATTCGGAAACACAACATAAATGACCGGAATATCTTTCGCCTGCATCGCAGCGACAATCTGGTCCGCCTCCGCGACTTTGCAACGCACATCGTTGGCACCGTGACCGATCAACATCGGTTTGGTGATATCGCCCGCGCGGTGCAAAGGCGATCGCGCCTTCAACAGGGCGCGGCCCTCTTCGGTCCGCGGATCGCCGATGCGGTGGCATTCCTGCTCGTAAAACGAAGCCCAGTAGGGCGGCGGGTTGGCCAGCATCGTTTCGAGATTGGTAATCCCGACCACCGGGACGCTGCAACAAAAGGCATCGGGGGTGAAAGTCGCGCCAACGAAGGATGCATAGCCGCCGTAGGAGCCGCCGCAGATTGCGATCCGCTTTGGATCGGCAATGCCCTCGACAATGGCCCAATTGACCACATCAATCAGATCGTCGTGCATCTTGCCGGCCCACTCGCGATCGCCCGCATTGATGAATGCCTTTCCGACGCCGGTGGAGCCGCGGTAGTTCACCTGGAGAACCCCATAGCCGCGGTTGGCGTACCACTGCACCTGCCGATTGAAGAACCAAGAGTCGCGCCACCACGGTCCGCCATGGACCTGCAGCACCATGGGCAGCGGCCTTGCGGGCCGCTGGCCGGTTTCGGTCGCCGGCAGTGTCAGATAGCAAACAAGTTCAAGTCCATCGCGCGCCTTGACCACAAAGCCATGCATCGCGGCAAACTTTACGTCGGCGAGTTTCGGGCGCGACTCAAAGAGTTTGCTGAGCTTGCCCGTCGTCCGGTCGAGGAGGTGCCACACGACAGGCCTATCGGGACGACTTGCGGCTATGATCCAGAAACGGTCGTCATCGGACTGACTCTCGACACCGATGGTGGCGTCGAACGTCTGCCCCAATGTCGCAAGGTCGCGTCCGGCGGCACCGTCGATGGCAATCCATTCGGGTCTGATATAGTTCACTGAAACCGCCGTCAGCTCGCCGGTCCGTGGATCCGCGATGCCGTCCGAAATGTCGGCCTGCGGGTGACTTGCAATGACGGTTTCCGCGCCGGTTTCCCAATCAACGCGGATGATGGCGCACGTATCGCGGCCGATCGAGCTGCCCATAAACCAGGCATCGCCCGCACGCGTCATATGATACGGCGCGGTCAACATCGCATCGTCGGCTTCAATCGATAGTATCTCGACAAAAGCAATGCCGTTCCATTTCAGAATAGCCGACCCGCGGCCCTTCCCGCGCGTCGATGACGCGAGCCGAAGGCCAAGGTGGCTGTCAAGCAGGAAGTACGCGATCTCGTCGAGGTTTTTAAACGCAAGCTGCCGTTCGCCAGTGCGGATGTCGACGATGTAGAGATCGTGCCATCGCGCATCACGATCATTCATGGCAATCGCAACCAAATAGGGATCGTCATAATGAAATCCCGCGATATAGGCCATCGTTTCTGCATAAGGTGTCAGATCACACGGTTCGCCACCCTCGATGGCGACACACCAGACGTGGAAATCTTCTTCGCCGGCAGCGTCCCTGCGATACAAAACATGAGCATTCGTTCTTGCGATCCAATGTTCGAAGATCGGGCGCTCCGTCTGGCGCGTGAGCGGCCGGGCTTGCGTGAGATCGTCGCTTGGCGCGATCCAAACGTTCATGACACCATCGACAGCGGCGATCCATGATAGCCACCGTCCATCCGGCGAAATCCTTGGATTGAGATAGGCTGGGTTCTCGAACGGGTGCTTTCGTGGGATGATCGGAACGCCGGAATCGTTAAGCATGACAAATCTCCGCGAATGCGAACATTCTCTGCAATGAATAAGCGCTCAAGCCTGCCATCGTCCAACCCTACCCCATTGAGCGATCGGTCGCATCAATAGATGGAATTCGGAATTCGTAGGGGCGGCCCTTGTGGCCGCCCGTGGTTGGACAAGCACGGGCCAACGGGTTGTACTCGTTCTTGGACGGGCGGCCACAAGGGCCGCCCCTACGAATTCGAAGGGTGTGCGATACCTTCGATTTAGGTGACGCACGGCACTAACCTTTCATGGCTGGATATGGCTGGGTTTTTGGCTGGACTTATCAAGTCTTGCGATGCACACAAAGACGATTGCTCATGCGGCACCCGACTGTCAGTCTCGGGTGCCGTTCGATAATTGCTCCGCAAAATCAGAAGTCCGAGATCTCGATGTCCCTTGCGTTGGCGACCGAACATCCAGTCAAGTTGCCGGTTATCGGCTCCCACCGTGAATTGTGGGCGCAGACGATCGGTTGCCGGGTCCCGCGCGGAAGCCAAAGCGGCCGCGTTGACGCGGTTTTCGAGCACGCCTGCAACGTCGCGCTC
>DATGVJ010000082.1:0-4197 GCA_035300505.1 Xanthobacteraceae bacterium | reverse complement strand
GGCGTGACCGTTGTCCTGCGGGACCTCGTCGATGAATGCGTGGCCGTTGCGAAAGCCGATGACGTGACGCTTCCGGGCGATGTCTATGCGGCCGTCTGCAAAATTGCCGAGACGGCGGCGGGCCAGTACTCATCGACCGCGCAGGATCTGGCGCGCGGCAAGCGCAGTGAGATCGATCATCTGAACGGCTTCATCGTGCGGCGTGGCGAAGCGCTGGGCGTCGCGACGCCCGCCAACCGGCTGCTGCATGCGATCGTCAAGCTGATTGAGAGCAGGTAGCGGATTCATCGCTCCTGCTCGTAACCATCGCCTAAAGCTGGAGTTGAATCATGAATCAGTACAGCGAGCCCTACCTAGAAGATTTTGCAGCGGGGCAGTCGTTCGGTTCAGGACGGCTGCACGAGTTGCGCGTCGAGTGCGAGGTGATCGAGGTGCGACCGTCGAAGTCGCGTCCGGAGCAGGACCCGTGAGCGTCGCGCTTCGCTGTTCTCCACTGGGCCATCTTCGCGTCACAGCATCAGAGTCTTCGCCATGCGGCCACGCTTTCTGGCCGACCTGTTCCACGCCAACCAAGTGGCGCTCGGGCCGATCCGCGATCGTACCGGCTCGACGTCGCGAGCGAACGTTATACGGACGTTTCGCTCCCCGAGGCCTCAGAGGGACGCGTCCTCGAACAAAAGTGCGTCGTCGGCGACGCGCACGACTTGCTTCGCCGATTCCAATCACCATGAAGAAACCTGGAAGGTGATTATAGAGAATGGATCGTTCCGATCTGGCTAATCTGACTGCCTTCATCGCGATCGCCGAACAACGGAGCTTTCGAGCCGCGGCATCGCGACTCCATGTCACGCCGTCGGCGCTTAGCCACTTGATGCGGCAGCTAGAGGAACGTCTCGGGGTCCGCTTGCTGCACCGTACGACGCGCAGCGTCTTGGTGACAGACGCCGGCCAGCGTTTGTTCGACCGGCTTCGTCCGGCAATCGATCAGATCGCCGGTGCGTTGGAGAATTTGGATGAAGAACGGCTCCGTCCTTTGGGTCGTCTGCGGATTTATGCGACGAGCCATGTGGCTGCGATGGCGACGGTCGCGCCGGTATGGGACCGCTTCTTGTCAACCTATCCGGAGACCCAATTGGAGCTGCACGTGGGCGACGCGCCTATCGACCTTGTCGCAGAGGGTTTCGACGCCGGGATAGGCCCGCAGGACCGTGCCGCTGAGGGTATGATAGCCGTCCGTGTAACGGGACCGATGAAAATGGCCGTTGTTGGCGCGCCAGCCTACTTCGCACAGTGGCGAGCGCCGCGCGATCCCGATGAACTCGTTCACCATAGCTGCGTTCAACTTCGTCTGTCCCCGAGAAGCGCCGCCTTTGCGTGGCCATTCGTGCGGGATGGCAAGACGCTGCGAATTTCGGTGGATGGCCGGGTTGCGGTCAGCGATGCGGATCTGGCCTGTCGCGCGGCGCTCGACGGGCTGGGCATCGCACTCACGTTCGAAACTCTGGCCGAACCGTTCATACGCTCGGGTCAACTGGTCAGGGTGCTGGAGGATTGGTCGCCCGCGTTCGATGGATATTTTGTCTATTTTTCCGGGCGCCGGCAGGTCCCTGCCGCTCTGCGTGCCCTCCTTGACATGATACGGGCCTCCCGAAGCTCGGCGCCGGCCAAGCGTTCGCTCAAGAATCCCTTTGCCAAGGGCTGAGCGAGCGGCATGACTTGTCATGCGTGACCTCAAAACTACGGGCAACTATTAGTTTTGCGGCGCGACCATAAACTCGCTCATTTCCGTCCGCAGAGAGCTCTCTTTACAAGCCGAAAACGACCAAAGCGGCAAAGAAATTAAGGACGCACGCGACGTGCAGCTCGCCACACCATTCGTGAATCTCCCTCAACTAATAATGCAATAAACATAGGATTTTCGTTTGGCTCCCCCTCGATAGATTGCGGGCAACGCATTCAAATCGGCAGGAAGGAGAGAAAAATGAAATCAACTTGCAAGATTATCACCACGTCAGCTGCGGCGCTACTAGCCTTCGCGGTTGTGGGGCTGACAACGCCCGCTGTCCAAGCGTACGAATATTGCCGCACCGACGTCACGTCCAGCATGCTGAGCTGTGGCTTTTCGAGCATGGAGCAATGTCAGGCTATGTCCTCCGGTCGCGGCGGCACCTGTGAGCGCGACCCTTTTTACGACAGCACCAGAAGCGCTTATGCTTATCAACCAAAACGGACCAACTCTCGGCGCGGGCTTCGTCCTGTGACCGGTTGAGTAACGATCTGGCCGCTTCGGACAACCTCTTTGAATTATTCCGCTCGGTCTTTGAGCAAAGTCTCAGCGGTCGAGCTGCCTAGGGCGGCAACACTGGGCACCAGCGCGGTAGCAACAATGGCACGTCGTTGTGATCGACAGCTTGGCGCCCGACGAATGCCGTAGACCATCCTAAGACAAGGATTCGATCATGACGGACATAAGAGAATCCAGATCCAGCAATCGCTTTTCCATAGGCGAGGTTGCTTCTGTCATAAGCAGGGCTGCTCATGTCATTGAACGGAGCGGTCTCGCTATTGCCGGCGCACTATGCGGGCTGTTCGTTGCGGCGCTTTTGCTCAGAGCGAACATAGACCTGTTCGACTCCGTTAGCTTCAGCTCTGCAATGACGCTCTTTGGGCTCGTTGGGTTTTATTTAGGGATCGATACTCCTCCAGCTCCCTCGCGTGCATTCCGAGTCGACATTCTAAACGCCCGAGTCGGGCCAAAAATTGAACTCGTCGAAGTGTTTGTCGCCGCCGGAACATTCCTTGCCACCGCCGCAGCGTTGGTTTCGGTGTATGTCGTTGTGTTTGACGAAGATCTGCCCGTGATCTGGACAGTAATTGTCGGTTGCTGGTGGTTGCTCGGGGTAGCGATGCAAATCGTTGCGGGTATCGCTGCGCGCACGCGGAAACATCCCCATGAGAACGATCAGCAGGGCGCCGACTCCGTTTTGCGCCAGAAATGAAAGTTGCCCCGGTGGCGCCGAGTAAATGGCGATCTCGCATTGCTAGTGAGACCTCTTACGCAGAAGGAACCGAACGATGAAGATCAAATCTTTTCTTGTGGCGCTGCTGTTCGTACCGCCGTTCGCGGTGTCGGCCGCGGCTGAAGGGCGAATGAACGAAAACACCGCTCTAGCGCAGGCGTGCGGAAACGAGGGCTGCGAGGTCCCGGCCCCGACCTGGAGCGCCGCTTGCATGACTGATCAGGGCCCTAGCCAATGCGACGAGCCCATGTGGATCTACGGCGGCCGCGGCATTGCGGCTGGCCAAATGTCCACGATCCGGCAAAAACACGATAATTCCGACGGTCGGAAATACAATGTGACCCGCCGGCAACCACACCTGTGACACCGAAGAAATCAGCTGTTTCGCTGCAGGATGCGGCACATGAGAGTTAAACTCTGCGCGAGGTGTTCTTACACACCGGAAGACTTGATAGGGCACCACGATCCGCAAGCCGCGCTCTACGTGTGCGCGAAGTGTGACGGCTCACAAGAGGTGATCACCAACAAAAATGCACGACGATCCGCAATATCCTCGAAATCCGTGGGCGGCACGAAGTTTCTTAGCCTGAGCAAATCCCTTGCGGCGAAACTTCTTTCCCCGGTGCAGCCGTGAACGTCGATGAGCCCTTTCTCACTCGTCACGCCGACATTGTCTTTGCGCTCAAGACCTTCGCGGCTGCCATGCTGGCACTAATCATCGCGTTTTGGCTGGATCTGCCGCGCCCCTATTGGGCGATGACTACGGTCTATATCACGTCGCAGCCGCTAGCCGGTGCGACTAGTTCGAAGGCGTTCTATCGTGTACTGGGAACATTGATCGGGGCATCGGCCACCGTGGCAATGCTGCCTAGTTTCGTCGATGCCCCGGAACTGCTGTCTCTGGTCATTGCGCTCTGGGTCGGGCTTTGTCTGTATGGTTCGCTGCTCGACGGCAGACCGCGCAGCTATGTATTCATGCTGGCTGGATATACGGTGGCCTTTGTCGGCTTCCCGGAGGTCTCGGAACCGGCCAGCATCTTCAACGCCGCGTTGGCAAGAGCCGAGGAGATCAGCCTCGGCATAATCTGCGCCAGCCTGGTGTCGACCGTCGCGTTTCCTCGCAGTGTCGCCACCGCCGTTGCCGCGCGAGTCGACAACTGGCTGTCTGACGCATGGC
>DATGVJ010000081.1:0-2975 GCA_035300505.1 Xanthobacteraceae bacterium | reverse complement strand
CGATTTGTTCGTTGGCAACGGAGGCCACGATACCTTTGTATTTGCACCGAATTTCGGGAAAGACGTCATCAATGATTTCAGCGCGGGCTCGCAGGGCCACGACGTAATCCAGTTCAGCATGAGCGTTTTCGACAGTTTTGCGAGCGTTCTTGCCCATGCGACGCAGGTCGGCCAGGATGTTGTCATTGCGGCCGATGCGACGGACTCGCTGACGTTGAAAAACGTCAAGCTGGCTGCTCTGGACCAGACTGATTTTCATTTTGCGTAGCGCGTGTCGCGTAGTGTGTGGGTCTCGTTGGAATGAGTTGGATGCCATTTCGATCTTGGGGGGCTGTCCCAGGGAAGACGTGGCTCGCGGGGGACTGCTGGCATGACCGACTTGGGAAGGCGGAGGCAACAGCCCCCGCCTAGAAATATCAAAGTAACCCGCACGGCAGTGGCCGCTGTTGGCGGACCGATCGAGCGCGCAACGCCGTTGTCGCGCTCGAGACAACTCCCGGAAGCGGCGAGACGACTGCTCGAAACGACACGGCGGAAATTGTTCTCCGATCGTCCACGTTCGACAGCAGATTATGATGATGCGCCGAGATCCGAAATCGCGGCGTTTCTGGTGTCCTGCCGCCGGATACTTTGGGGCGTGGCAGCCTTCAGCGGTTTGAGCAATATCCTGATGCTCACCGGCTCCTTTTTCATGCTGCAGGTTTATGACCGTGTGCTACCGGGCCGCAGCATCCCGACACTGATCGCACTGATCGCGCTGGCAACGATGCTCTACGTGTTTCAGGGGGGGCTCGATTTGGTCCGAAACCGGATCAGCGTTCGCATCGGTCGCTATCTCGACGAGACGTTGGGGCTCAGGGTGTTCGACGCTATTGTCCGTCTTCCGTTGAAGACGCGAGGCGACGGCGACGGGTTGCAGCCGCTGCGCGATCTGGACCAGGTACGCAGCTTCCTGGCCAGCGGCGGCCCGGCCGTACTTTTCGACCTTCCATGGATGCCCGTTTATCTTGGCATCTGTTTTCTCTTTCATTTCTGGATCGGTGTCACCGCGCTGGTCGGCGCATTGGTGCTGGTTGCGATCACCATGCTGACCGAGACCCGAACGCGGGGGCCGACCAAGGCATTTGCCCGTTTTGCGGTATCACGAAGTGCATTGGCCACCGAGGGAAGGCGGAATGCCGAGGTATTGCAGGCCATGGGCATGCGCCGGCAGGCCGCGCTGCGCTGGCGAGAGTCCAATCAAAAGTATCTCGCTGCTCACGAGGCAGCCAGCGATGTCGCCAGCGGTCTCGGCGGAATCTCGAAGACATTCCGCGCAATCCTGCAATCGCTTGTTCTTGCGGTCGGCGCCTATCTCGTCATCAATCAGGAATCGACGGCAGGCATCATCATTGCAGCTTCGATCCTGACGGCGCGCGCGCTGGCTCCTGTCGATCTTGCGATCGCGAACTGGAAGGGCTTTGTGGGCGCCCGGCAGTCGGGTCGGCGGCTGGATCAGCTGTTGAAACTGTTGCCCAAGGAAGAGGAGCCCTTGGCGCTGCCAGCGCCGACCGAAGTTCTCGCGGTCGATCAAATCCACGTCACGGCACCCGGCTCCCAGAAGCTGATCCTCAACGATGTTTCGTTCAGGCTGCAGAGCGGGCAGGGGCTTGGGATCATCGGTCCCAGTGGATCCGGCAAGTCATCGCTTGCACGGGCGTTGGTGGGCGTTTGGCCGCAGCTTCGTGGAAGAATCAAAATCGATAATGCATGGCTTGAGCAATGGTCCTCGGAAGCTCTCGGCCGTCACATCGGGTATCTGCCGCAGGACGTCGAGCTGTTTGACGGCAGCATTGCAATCAATATTGCGCGCTTCGATCCCAAGGCAACTCCGGCTGCCGTATTGGAAGCAGCTCGTGCGGCGGGCGCGCACGAGCTCATTCTCTCCTTCGCCGACGGATATGGGACAAAGGTTGGTGAAGGGGGGATGACGCTTTCGGCCGGTCAGCGCCAGCGTATCGGACTCGCCCGTGCGTTTTATGGCAATCCATTTCTCGTGGTGCTGGACGAGCCGACGTCGAATCTCGATTCCGAAGGTGAAGAGGCCTTCACAGAAGCCATATTGAGCGTGCGCCGCCGTGGCGGAATAGTCGTCGTCATCGCGCATCGTCCAAAGGCGCTTGACGGCGTCGACCATGTTTTGGTTATCGCTGAGGGGAGGGTCCAGTCGTTCGGTCGGAAGGAAGATGTTCTCACGAAGGTTCTGCAAAGACCAGTGCCTCTCAAGGTTGTTGCCGATAGTCAGGGAGCAACGCGATGGACGGCGAGATGACACCGGCGCTGCATTCGATCCAGCGTTACATGATCGTCGGCATGGTCATTGTTGGATTTGTGACATTCGGTATTGGAGGCTGGGCCACAACATCCGAATTGACGGGCGCTGTCATCGGGCAGGGCGTGCTTGTCGTGGATTCGAGCGTCAAGAAGGTGCAGCATCCGACTGGCGGTGTCGTGGGAGAGCTGCGGGTACGAGAAGGTGACAAGGTCCTAGCCGGCGACATACTGCTCCGCCTCGACGAGACGCAGACCCTTGCAAATGCCACGATCGTTTCAAAGAGCTTCGACGAATTGGTGGCGCGTCAGGCGCGTCTCGAGGCCGAACGGGATAACGCAGATCAAATAACATTTCCCAAGCTCCTGCTTGAACGTACCCGCGATCCCGCCTCCGAAGCCGCTCGTGCGATTGCCGCCGAACGGAGTTTGTTTGATTTGCGCCGGCAGGCCCGGGGCGGACAGAAAGCGCAGCTCAAGGAGCGCAGTGCGCAGCTTCAGGAGGAAATCAAAGGATATCTCGGGCAGGCCGAGGCTAAGCAAAGGGAAGTCGATTTCATTCATAAGGAGCTCGAGGGTGTCCGTACGCTCTGGGAGAAGAAACTTGTGCCCATGAACCGATTGACAGCCCTGGAGCGCGATACCGCACGCCTTGAAGGCGAGCG
>DATGVJ010000080.1:0-7287 GCA_035300505.1 Xanthobacteraceae bacterium | reverse complement strand
CGCCGCGATAGCTGGCCGCCCGGCGGCGGCCTGCCTGCCAGCGATCTCAACTTCATGAAGCAGCAATATCTCGATCTCTTCCCGATCGAACATGCGATCATGAATCCCCTGTCGCCGACGGGGCAGGGCGACCAGAACGATGAATTCTCCGCCGCAATGGCATTTGCGGCCAATGAGTTCCAGCTGGAGGGCTGGAACAGGCGCGATCCACGGCTGCTCTCTTCCGTCATCGTGGCGTTCGAGGATGCCAATGCCGCCATTGCGGAAATTCGCAAGCGCGCCGGCGACAAGCGCTTCGCCCACGTGCTGTTCAAGAGCCGCACCGTCGAGGCCATGGGCAAGCGGCGCTATTGGCCGATCTACGAAGCCGCAATCGAGGCCGGGTTTCCCATTGGGGTTCATGTCTTCGGCACAAGCGGAAGGCCCGCCAGCAATACCGGCTGGCCGTCATTCTATATCGAGGACATGACGGAACATTCTTCATGCTGCCAGGCACAGGTCGCGAGCCTCGTGCTTGAAGGCGTGTTCGAGCGTTATCCGGAACTCAAGATCATCATGATCGAAGCGGGCTTCGGCTGGATGCCTTCGCTCGGCTGGCGCATGGACAAGAACTGGAAGCGGATGAAGGATGAAGTGCCCCATCTGAAACTGGCGCCCTCGGAATATATGCGGCGAAACATCTGGGTCTCCACCCAGCCGATGGAAGAGGCCGAGGAACCGGATCAGCTTATGGAAGTCATGAACTGGGTCGGCTTCGACCGGATCATGTATGCAAGCGATTATCCGCACTGGGATTTCGACGATCCGATCATGGCGCTGCCGCCGAGCCTCACCGACGAACAGCGCGCGAAGCTTTATTACAAGAACGCCTATGCGCTCTATGGGCTTGGGTAAGGTTTGCGAATGCCCAGCTACGTCGTTGCCTCCGTCGATGAGATCCCGCCCGGCAAGCGCAAGCTTGTCGATGCCAACGGGCGTGCCATCGTGGTGTTCAATCTTGATGGCGAATTCTACGCGCTCAACAATCGATGTCCGCACCGCGGCGGCAGTCTGGCGCACGGCATCCAGACCGGCCTTGTCGAGTCGAAGGAGCCGGGCCAGTACTGCTATTCACGCCTCGGCGAAATGGTGAAGTGCCCCTGGCATGGCTGGGAGTTCGACATCCGCACCGGCAAGTCGTGGTGCGACCCCGGCCGCGTTCGCGTGCGGCAATATCCGGTGGCGGTGAAGTCCGGCACGGAACTCGTGGAAGGGCCGCACGTGGCGCAGACATTCCCGGTGCGCGTGGAGAACAATTACGTGGTGGTGGAGATGTAGGGCGCAATTGAGCATTCATGTTTCCCGACTTCAAAGATCTCATCGGACTTCAGAGCAAGTATAAGGTTAAGTATCTCCCCACACGCGGCTCCAGGGAGTAGGGTAAAAATCGCGCCACCGGCGCCCCCTCTCCCCATCGCTCTTTCTGCGATGGGGAGAGGGCCGGGGTGAGGGGCAGCCACTTGTTCCGTCAGGGCCTGACAGAACTCTTTATTGAGGCGGCGATTGCGCAACTCCGACCAGATTCGATTCTCAGCCAGCGTCGACCGCGAGCGAAGCACGCGGACACGGTTCGTGCGCCATGGATCTCACCACGCATGTGACTCCTGTCCTTCATAATCGAGCAAGTGGCTGCCCCTCCGGCGCCTTAGCCGGCGCATCCCAACCTTCTCCCCGCGCGCCGGCTAAGGCGCCGGAAGAGCGGGGAGAAGGAGCAGACCGAGTTCGCCGCAGCGCGTTTACCCGCTTTCGACGCGCAATGGGGCGAGCCGCAAGTAAGAGCAAGCTGATAGTGCGTTTACGCGCCCCGGTGGCTATTGCGCCCTACGTGTGCCTGTCACAACCTTATCTGCATCCGCTGCGCCACTTCGCCCACGATCCCGCGACGAAACAACAGCACGCAGATCACAAAGATCGCACCTTGCACCACGAACACCCACTGGCCGATCTGCGTCAGGTAATTCTCGATCGTGACCACGAAAAAAGCGCCGACGACCGGCCCGAACAATGTGCCGAGCCCGCCGACCAATGTCATGAGGATGACTTCGCCCGACATCGGCCAGTCGACATCGGTAAGCGATGCGAGCTGGAACACGATTGCTTTGGTGGAGCCCGCGAGCCCCGCAAACATCGCTGACAGGACGAAAGCCACAAGCTTGTAGCGTTGCGTGTGATAGCCAAGCGATATGGCGCGCGGTTCGTTTTCGCGGATCGCCTTGAGCACTTCGCCGAAGGGCGAATTGATGATGCGATGGATCATCAGGAAAGAGGCGAGAAAGATGGTCAACGTAACTGCGTACATCGCGGTCTGGTCGCGCAGGTCGATGAACCCGAACAGCATGCCGCGCGGCACCGCCTGGATGCCGTCTTCGCCATGGGTGAATGGCGCCTGCACCGCGAAGAAATACATCATCTGCGCCAGCGCCAGCGTGGTCATGGCGAAATAGATGCCCTGGCGGCGGATGGCGAGGGTGCCGACGGCAAGACCGAGCAAGGCCGCAAAGAGCGTGCCGCCGAGGATGGCAAGTTCCGGCGGGAGCGGGGGTAGCGCAATCACGAACCAGTGCCAGCCGCCCGCCCAACCGCCCGCCCAATCGGGCGCCCAGTAGGGCAGGCTGAGAGTGCCCACCTTGGCGAGATGCGCGGCCAGATAGGCGCCCCAGCCGAAAAACAGTGCGTGACCGAAGCTCAGCAGGCCTGCGTAACCGATCAGCAGGTTGAAGGCGCAGGCAAAGAGCGCGAAGCAAAGCGCCTTCATGAGGGATACCGGATAGACGAAGGCTGGCGCGACGACCAGCACGAGAACCATCACGAGGAATGCGATGGCCTCGCTGTTGGGGCGTGCTGTTGTCGCATGACGTGTGTTGGACTCGACCGTCATGCGCGTTTCCCGAACAGGCCGGCGGGCCTAACCAGCAGCACGATCGCCATGATGATGAAAATGACAGTATTGGAGGCCTCTGGAAAAAACACCCTGGTCAGGCCCTCGACGATGCCGAGGCCGAAGCCGGTGACGATGGCGCCCATGATCGAGCCCATGCCGCCGATCACGACGACCGCAAAGACCACGATGATGAAATGGGCGCCCATCTGCGGGCTGACGTTATAGATCGGCGCTGCCATGACGCCCGCGAGCCCCGCAAGCCCGACACCAAATCCATACGTGAGCGTGATCATGCGCGGCACATTGATGCCGAAGGCGCGTACGAGTGTCGGGTTCTCGGTAGCAGCGCGGAGGTAGGAACCGAGCTTGGTGCGCTCGATCATGAACCAGGTGGCGAGGCAGACGGTGAACGAAAGCACGACCACCCAGGCCCGGTAGTTCGGCAGGAACATGAATCCCAGATTCTGTCCGCCCTGCAACGAAGGCGGCACCGTATAGGGCAATCCGGTCGATCCGAAAAAATTGCGGAACACGCCTTCGATCACCAGCGCCAGGCCGAATGTGAGCAACAGGCCATAGAGGTGGTCGAGTTTATAGAGCCACTGCAGAAACAGTCGTTCGATCACGATGCCGGTGAAGCCGACCGCAATCGGCACGATGACGAGCGCCCACCAATATCCAAGCCCCGCATAATTGAGGAGGAAGTAGGCCGCAAATGCGCCCAGCATGTACTGGGCGCCATGCGCGAAGTTGATGATGTTGAGCATGCCGAAGATGACGGCGAGACCCAGGCTCAGCAGTGCATAGAACGAACCGTTGATCAGCCCGATGAGCAGTTGGCCGAACAGGGCTTGCGGGCTGATGCCGAGGAAGTCGAACATCACTCAGCCTCGTAGCCCTACTGTGTCAAAAATGCGGAACTCCTCCGGCCTCATGGTGAGGAGCGCTGCTCTTCGCAGCGCGTCTCGAACCATGCGGACCGCCCGGGTCGCCGTCCTTCGAGACGGCCGCGTGAAGAACGCGGCCTCCTCACGGCGGCTTGGCGCCGCGGGACGAGGTCGGAGTGAAACTGCTGAACGTTTCTGATGCGGGCTACGATCGTGCCCCATTCGCTCAACTCTTCACCAACGGACACTCGCTCTCCGACAACGGTCGGAACGCTTCGTTTTCCGGAATGGTGGCGCGTAGCTTGTAATAGTCCCAAGGCCCTTTGGACTCGGCCGGCGTCTTGACCTGGAACAGATACATCGGATGAATCTTGCGCCCATCGGCACGCACGCTGCCGCGGCCGAACAGTTTGTCGTCCGTCGGCATCTCTTTCATCTTGGCGACGACGGCCTTTCCGTCGGCGTCGCTCTTAAGGGCTTCCACGGCTTTGAGATAGTGCATGACCGCCGAATAGACGCCCGCATGCACCATGGTGGGGTGAACGCCCTTGAATTGCGGCGCAAACCTCTTGGTGAAATCGCGGTTGGCGTCGTTGAGATCCCAGTACCAGGATTCGGTCATGATCAAGCCTTGGGCGGTCGGCAGCCCAAGCGCATGCACGTCGGTAATAAAAGCAAGCAGTGCCGCAAGGTTCTGCCCGCTCTGCGTAATGCCGAACTCGGACGCCTGTTTGATCGCATTGATGGTGTCGGCACCCGCATTGGCGAGCCCGATGATTTTAGCGCGCGAGGCCTGCGCCTGCAGCAGGAACGAGGCGAAGTCGTTGGCCGGGAAGGGGTGGCGCGCCTGGCCCAGCACCTTGCCGCCATTCTTCACCACGACCGCGGCCGTGTCGCGCTCGAGCGCAAGTCCGAAGGCGTAATTGGCCGTGAGGAAATACCAGCTGTCGCCACCGGTCTTTACGATCGCCTGGCCGGTTCCGTTGGCCAGCGCCCAGGTGTCATAGGTCCAATGGATGGTGTTGGGACTGCACTCCTTGCCTGTAAGATCGGACGTCGCCGCGCCGGAGACCAGGAACACTTTGTTCTTTTCCTGGACGATCTTGTGCACGGCCAGCGCGACAGAAGACGTCGGCACGTCGACGATCGCATCTACCTTGTCGGTGTCGATCCAGCTGCGCACGATGTTGGAGCCCACGTCCGGCTTGTTCTGGTGGTCGGCGCCGATGATTTCGACCTTCATGCCCTTGGCGGCCGCGCCGAAATCTTCAACCGCCATGCGGGCCGCGACCACCGAACCCTGGCCGCTTATATCCGAATAGGTGCCCGACATATCGTTCATGACGCCTATCTTGATGGTGCCGTCGGTGAATTGAGCGTGCGCTGCGCTACACAGGAGCGCGAGTGCAATGGCTGAAAGACTGATCTTGCGTTTCATGCGGCATTCTCCTCGTTTGCGTTCAGATGCGGTGAGCGTAACGATGTGAGTGTCAAAATCTCGCCTATTGTTCGTATCACACCCCCAGATATTCTTGCAGCTTATCAAGGTTCGCATTGAGTTCGGAATTCAAGAATTGGTCGATGATCCGTCCGTGATCCATCACATAGTAGCGGTCAGCGACGGTTGCGGCGAAGCGAAAGTTCTGTTCCACCAGAAGA
Organism: Xanthobacteraceae bacterium; assembly: GCA_035300505.1. Classification (GTDB taxonomy): domain Bacteria; phylum Pseudomonadota; class Alphaproteobacteria; order Rhizobiales; family Xanthobacteraceae; genus VAZQ01. The sequence continues at coordinate 1,821 of DATGVJ010000080.1, read as the reverse complement.
ATCGTAAATCCTTGTTGCTTGAGGAGACCAATCGTCTCCCCGATTTTCTGAATGATAACGGGGGCGAGCCCTTCGGTCGGTTCATCGAGCAGGAGCAGGCGGGCGCCCGTGCGCAAAATTCGGGCAATGGCGAGCATCTGCTGCTCGCCGCCGGAGAGTTTGGTCCCCTGGCTGCCAAGGCGCTCCTTGAGGTTTGGGAACAATTCGAAGATGCGGTCGAGGGCAAGCCCGCCCGGGGCTACGCGCGGTGGTAACAGCAGATTTTCTTCGACGCTCAGGCTTGCGAAAATTCCGCGCTCCTCCGGACAGAACCCTAACCCTAACCGCGCGATCCGGTCGCTCGTGAGGTTGATCAGTTCCCGGCCCTCGTAACGCACGTCGCCCTTGCGTTGTGGCACGATGCCCATGATCGATTTGAGCGTTGTCGTTTTGCCGGCGCCGTTGCGGCCAAGCAGCGTCACGACTTCCCCGGCGCGGACCTCGAAAGTCACGCCATGCAGGACATGGGACTCGCCGTACCAGGCCTCCAGCCCATCGACGGACAGTAGCCGCGCCGGATCAGCCATGGCCAACTCCGAGATAGGCCTCGCGAACCTTAGGGTCGCTGGAAACCGTCTGATAATTGCCTTCCGCCAGTATTTGCCCACGCGTGAGCACCGTGATCCGGTCGGACAGGTCTTCGACGACGCTCAAGTTATGCTCCACCATCAGCACGGTGCGGCTGGCCGCCACTACCCGGACCAGGGCGCTGATGCGCTCGATGTCCTCGCGGCCCATGCCGGCCATCGGTTCATCGAGCAGCAGCAATTCCGGATCGAGAGCCAGCGTCGTGGCGATTTCGAGCGCGCGCTTGCGGCCATAGGGGAGTTCCGCGGCCGGCAATTGTGCAAAGGTGACGAGCCCGACATCGTCGAGCAATTTCATCGCCTGGTCGTTGAGAACGTGGAGCACGCGATTGGGGCGCCAGAAATCGAACGAGGCGCCACGCTTGCGCTGCAGGGCGATGCGGACGTTTTCGAGGGCCGTGAGGCGGGGGAACACCGCGGAAATCTGGAACGAGCGCACCAGCCCGAGGCGGGCCACATGGGCCGGCGCAAGCGCCGTGATGTCGCGGCCTTTGTAAAGGATGCGGCCCGCACTGGGCTGCAAAAATTTAGTGAGGAGGTTGAAACAGGTTGTCTTGCCGGCACCGTTCGGGCCGATCAAGGCATGCACGCTGCCGCGCACGACGCGGAGGCTCACACCGCCGACCGCCACGAAGCCGGCGAATTCCTTGGCGAGGTTTTGGGTTTCGAGGATGATGTCGTCGGGCACGGCAGTCCTTTGTGGGTTCGTAACAGTGCCACATTGCGTTGGGTCGTGAACGTAGGATGGGTAGAGGCGAAACGCGTTCTTTCTTTACGCGTTTTGCCGAAACCCATCATCCACTCGCGGGGTTGATGGGTTTCGGAAAAGCGCGAGAAGAACGCGCTTTTCCTCTACCCATCCTACAAGAAATCCCGGGGCGTTTTTTCGTTACGAGGCCGATCCTACAAGTCCCAATAGACCATCCTTGTACCATGCCGTATTATCACGCCGAAAGCCGTCCGCCCAAGGAACGCTCATGCACGACGTCATCGACATCACGGTTGCCCCCTTGTCGCCGGCCTGTGGGGCGGAGGTCAGCGGCGTCGATCTCACCCGGCCTTTGTCGGAAACGCAAGTGCGCGCCATCAAGGAGGCCTGGGGCAAACATCTGGTGCTGGTGTTCCGAGGGCAAAAGCTATCGCAGGACGACCAGTTGCGCTTTGCGTCGTATTTCGGCGACCTTGGCAGCCGCAA
>DATGVJ010000079.1:0-2121 GCA_035300505.1 Xanthobacteraceae bacterium | reverse complement strand
CGAGGCGATCTGCGCACCGACTGCATGCCAGGCCGACTTACTGAGGACGGCGACGAACATGTCGCCCCTTGGTACGCCGGGCAGCTCCGAGGAGTATCGCAGCGCAACCTGGACGTGGCGCCTGGTGTGCTCATTCATGCGCGCGCCAGGGCGGATGAAGGACGAAAGCGCGATCGAGGGATGATCCATCAAACGCTGCCCGACCCCCTCAAGGCCCATCACGATCGGAATGCCCATCTCCTTCAGGTGCCCGACCGGGCCGATGCCGGCGCGTAGCAGATGCGCCGGCGAATGAATAGCGCCGCATGAGAGGACGACCTCGCGACCGCGGAACTCTTGTTCCCGGCCGTCGACTTGCGCCTTGACGCCGACGCAGCGTGTGCCCTCGAAAATGAGCTCGTTGACCTGCGTGTCGGTCGAGATCGTCAGATTGGCGCGCCTGCGCGTTTCGCTATCGAGATAACCCATCGCTGCCGAAACGCGTTGCTCGGCGTGATTGGAGTGCGTCACCGGGAAGTAGCCTTCGGCGAACTCGCCGTTCTGGTCGGGTAGGAACGTGTAGCCGGCGAGCCGGCAGGCCTCGGCAACGGCTTGCGAGTGCCGGGTCCAGTGCTCCTGCGGGATGCGTCGGACGGGGATGCGTCCATCCTTGCCGTGGAAGGGCCCGTCGAAATCGAGGTCGCGCTCGACCTTCCTGAAGTAAGGCAGCACATCCTTCCAGCTCCAGCCCGCGGCGCCACGGGCCTCCCATTCTTCGTAGTCGGTCGGCGCCCCGCGGTTGGCCAATTGGCCGTTGATCGAGGACCCACCGCCCAACACGCGCGCCTGCTCGTATTTGCGCAGCGGCGGGCGATCCTCCTCGGGGTTGTTGTGGCTGACGACCTGGGTCGTGACCTTGAGCTCGGTCCAATGGAAGCGCGGATCGAAATAGGCCCTGCCCGAATAGCTATCGCGAATTTCGGGCGGCTCGTTGCCGGGCGGCGTGTCCTGACCCGCCTCGCAGAGGAGGACCTTGTTAGCGATTTTGGCGGAGAGCCTGTGGGCTAAGACCGAACCGGCTGAGCCGCCACCAACAATGATCTTGTCGTACACTTTGGCGTTTCCCTTTGGTTTATGTTGGGAAGTTAACGCACCTCCGTCTTCCAGTCACGACAGCTGTCGCTGGCGCGAGACCGCACCGCATTTTCAGAACTCGCCTTACCGGAGCGCTTACCCGCAGAGACGACTGACGTGTCCAGCAAGCGGTGGGTGGCCCACACGCGCGATAGCGCGCCGTGATCCGATCACGCGAGCAGCGTTTGATAAGCTCCCGCTTTCGATCGTGTGTAATAAGGCAGCCCCGCGGATTTGCGTTAACGCGTTGGTCATTTCTTTGCGTTCATTTTCACGATCTCATTCAACAGAGAGGCACCATGTCTGACATCAGCATTCCAGGCGGACGGATCCGTTCTTTCGTAGAGCGAATCGAGCATATTGACACCGAATTGCAGGAGTTGAACGAGTCGAAAAAGGAAGTCTTTTCAGAGGCCAAGGCTGAGGGTTTTGATGTGAAAATCCTCAAGGAAATCATCAAGCTGAGGAAGCAGGACAAAGACGAGCGCGACGAGCGCGACACTCTACTTGATATGTATATGAGGGCGATGGAAACAGCCGGCCCGGAACTAGCCGCCAAGGCCGCTTGACTCAATCGCAATCCAGGCTTGACCTAAGTGGGTTGGCCCCAGGGCTCCGGACGGTGATCGGGACAACCCGGTCACCCCTCATTCGTCGGTTCGAATCCCGATTTCGCCCTGCCCGTTACGTGGTTTAAACCGTGGCTTTCTTCTGAAGCATTAGAAATTCAGTCGTCAAATCAACGCGGTTGACAACACACCCCTCCCTCCAATTCGTGACGGATATACAGCAAAAACTGCAATTCTGTGGTTCGCTGAGCAGGAAGCTACGGCCGCCACCCACGGGTTTGTGACCTTGCCCCTCGGGCTTAATCTAGATAGGGCGACAGACGTCTGAGGCCCCGATCCCTTCGACAGCGAAGACTTTCCGGCGACGATCACAAATTCGCCGGAAGTGGCTGAGATCGTCTGTCAACGCTTGGTTGATTCAGGCTTTGAAATCAAATCG
>DATGVJ010000078.1:0-13506 GCA_035300505.1 Xanthobacteraceae bacterium | reverse complement strand
GCACGCTCCAATGGCCGGCGCATCATCACGCTTTGCAGCTGCGACCTGGCCCAGTGCAATGATCAGCAGATGAGTGAAATCATGCCCGCGCACCACTGCGCGTTGGAGCGTCTGGACGCCTATTGGCAGGTGATAGCGGTTTCAAGTTTCTTGGAGGCTTTGAGAGCAGGTGGTGACCTGATTGAAATCTGAATGGAATCCAAAAGGAGACAGCCATGACTGAGATCATTCCGTTCTTGCAAGACGACGCGTTCGGCCCGGACGAGCTGCGGGCGATGTCCACGGCCCTAGAGGAGGTGTGCCGGATGCTCGAAGTTGACCACGACCAAGGCGCGCGCGAGGTAATAGCCGCCCGCATCCTTGAACTGGCGCGCCGCGGCGAGTGCGACCCCGAACGGCTGCGTGATCGAGTGCTACGGGAAGCCGACGCGGCGCCCGCCGTGGCTGACGCCGAATGGGAAGGGCCATTGCTTGTGATGAATTCGCGTTCCGAAAACGGATGACCGGGCACGCTCTCCGCCTCTGGTCCGGGCCCGAAAGCGATCCCGAACCATTGCCCCGAGATCACTCCTGCAATCTGCCGGCCGGGGGCTCGGGATGGCAACCCACGAACCACGAGCGGCGTCGTATTGCCAATCAGGTCGAGGCTCGCTTCGACCTGGCTTTCAGTTTGAGAAGAAAAGCGAAGTAGAATGTCAGCGGTCCACCCATAACCACAAAGATGCACGAACTAAACAGCGCGCTACCGGCAACGTGGCCTTCCGAGAAAGCGTCCAGTAGCAGAAGGCCACCGGCGACCATCATTGCCAACGCGCTCACCAAACCAATTACGAGCAATTTTGTTGACGTCTGTGCGGCGAGGTTGGGGAGTTGCTCAACAAGCTTGATCCGTTCTTCGGTGGGCGACGCATCTGCAAGCAGAGGACGGAGGGTGCGGGCCAGATATATTTGCGGCACCGCGATTAGCGGCGCAATTAGCAGCATCAATACAGTGAATAGGAACGGGGCAAAGAAGCCGGTGCCGAGCTGTTGATACAATGGCGATAACAGCCTGCCGATTGCGGACGGGAAGAGAATAACAGGAAGCATGAGACATAGACTGGCAGGCCCTGGCAACAACAGCAGGAGCCGATAACGGCCGAGGCAGGCAAAGATCTCTGCCTTTTTCGCATCACTCACCAAGTAGTAGCTGGGCCGGGCGAATATCCACGGACTCGGGGCCTGGAACACATAGCCTCCGTCGACCGGTTTGAACGAAGCTTCGTTGGCGCGCTCGTACCATCGCGGCACTGTGGGGGTCATTGTCAGCTTCCGGGTTTCTGCTCCAAGGCATGATTGCCCGAGCTGATGAGCACTCTAGCCACCCGACGCGTTTCGTTATGTGATGGTCATCACAAATTTCTGCTTTGATCCCCCCTGGGATGTGCGTCAGCAGGCGGCGGGCGAGGCTCGCTACTTTCAGGGGCGGGCGCGGTCGGCAATTTCGAGCGTCACGAGGCGAGCTAACAGCGTCGCCGGATAAAGCTGCCCGATAATGGCCTCGATATTGACGAGGCTTCGCGCATACGGGTGCACGGGGGAAATGTCGCCATACCCAGTGGTCGTAAGCGTTACGAAGCTGAAATAGATCAAGTCTCCAACCAAACCAAAATTGCCGCTGAGCGGCGCCATGTTGGTAAACGCCTTGGGGAGCAGCAGAGAAACAAAACCAAATAATGACACAAAGATCACTCCTAGGCAGATGTACAACAAAATCGCGCCAACGATCCGATGATATGTGATCCTTCCAGGCGCGAACACCGCGCGGGCCACGACTACACTTAGGGTTAGACCTGCGATGAGCCAGGCCGCGGCGTCGAAATAAAGATCAATGATAATGTCGACACCGCGCATTTCCAATATGGCGGCGAGTATGACAAGGGCTATGGAAAAAAATATCGAACCTACGGCGACTGCGCTGTGCGAGACGAGCAAGGCTCCCGGAATTAGCACAAATCCGAAAGCGATCCCGAACCATTGCCCTGAGATCACTCCTGCAATCTGCATCGGAGCGATGACAAATAACAGGAGCGAAAGCATGACGGTCAGTGCCGTCAATATAGGGTCACTGAATCTCTCACACAAAAGTTGGAACTCTGCCCACGTAATCGGAAAAGCGCGCTTCTTTACGTCAGCACTTGCGGTCACCAGACACTCCCTCAAGACGAAAGGCGGCGGGCAGTATAACCACGTGCCTAAGATACCCTGACCGGGGCTTGAACTTGCCCGCTCGCCGGGAGGCGGGGAAGGTATCAAGGCGCAATAGCGCGACAGCTTCGCTTGTGCAATAGGGTGCTTTAGGGCGAGAGTGTCCGTCTTTATCTGAGACGGATGTTCGCTTGGCAGTCTCACGTACGCTCTCCCGCTGGCCGCTCACCTAACAAATCCAAATGCAGCCGAAACGCCGGCGCCAGTCAAATGGCGGGTCACCGCCGCGCCCGGTTGATTTGTGGCGTTGGGCCGACGCTCGACAGTTGGCTCAGGTCGATAAACTGAAAGTCATTGCCATCTGACGCCGAATAACAACGACGAGGCAGCCGCCGCCCATCAGCTTTCCATTGGTTCCCGCCGCATCGGCCGCTCCGGTCCGGTCATTTTCAGGCCCGAAGTGAAGCGAGAAAGCTCGCCTTTGCACGGTGGTATCCCTCGTGGGGTGCATTTTCCAAACCATCCAATAGATTCAATGTCTCGTCAAAATACCGGTACCCGACCAGGTCCGACATGACGCGCAATTGTTCATCATCGTCAATCGATTCGGCAATATTGATTACGAGTGCTCCCAAGTACTGTTGCCAATTATGAAGACGCGCATATTCATCAAATGGAGATTCTGCGGCCTTTTGCACAAGAGTACGGGATTCCGGATCAAGAAACGTAACAATTCCAAAGTTGCCGTCATCAAGGATCGGAATCAATCTTCCATCGGTGTACGGTGACTGCGTGTCCCCTGCGAGAAAAAATTCTTCAGGCGGGCCGAAGTATATTTCAAGACTTTCAGGGAGGCGCTTGTTTCGATACGATTCAGCAAACACCGGCGTGGGGTCTAGTGAAAGCAACGCAGCCAGTGCTTCATCGCGTGTCGCCATGCTCGTTCCCGGCGGGCCGTAGTCTTAGTTTAGCTAACGACGTATTGGACCCGATGCTGCCGTTAGAGCATTTCCCGATCAGCTTGACTCGAAACTCCCGTCATGGGGTCAAATATGGTTTACCAAACGAACGGGATGAGGCGATATCTGACTTTCCGTTGATATTCCGCATAGCCCGCAAGATCGCGCATGAGCACTTTTTCCTCGCTGGAGATCCGGAAATAGAGCAGCAGAAGAAAAACGGGCGTCAAAAACAGCGTCCACCAAGAGCCGAGCGCGAGCGGCGTGCCGACGATAAGAAAGAGCGCGCCTAAATACATCGGATGACGCACGAGGCCGTACACACCGGAGTCAACGACACGTTGGCCTTTCTCTACGCGCACGTTGGCGGCCGCATAGGTATTGACCTTCGACACGAGATAGAAAAAATAAAAGGATAGCGCGACGAACGCATCGCCAATGACCGAAACGTACCACGGTACGGGCGACCAGCCAAAGTGATAATCGAGCGGGGGCAGAGCGATGAGGGCGGCGAACGCCGCAACAATAAGCAGGATAATGACCTTTTGCGCAGGCTCTTTTTCGTGCGACGGGCCTGCCTGCTGGCGTCGACGCAAAAGCGCGGGGTCGTATTTTACGAGATAGATTGTATAGAGTGCAGAAGCAAAAATGAACGTTCCGAGATATGCCCAACCTTGCCAATAATTGAGCGTACCGGCCGGGATGAACACCATGACGCTCAGCGCCAACGTGCCTAGTACGCTCGATCGGATCAACTGCTTGTAGATAAGGTTCATCTGAGTAACGATACTCCTCCGGCCATTCCCGTGCGAGGATCGGCTCAATAATACTAAGATGATACCGCCGAGGCGAACTGTGGGTTTGGACGGCTGCATCAATCATCGGTCGTTGAGCAGCGGATCGTCTTCAGGAAAGCCCACAAAGGCTGTGGCACGATCCTTGGTTGCCGGATCGGGACCTCGCCCCTCCGTAAAGTCACTATCTTCGATGCGCGCGCCACGCAACAGCCCGGGAAGGCCATAGTTTCCTTCCAAGCAGCGCGGTTCGTAGTAGATCCGGTTCTCCTGGTCGCTCTGCCTGGTGAACTCCTGGCGGACCGTCCACGGACGCGTCCAGACCCTCGGATCTTCGATGGTCACGACGTATTCGAGAGAGGTCGGCCCGGTCCGCGTCCAGCGTTCGATCAAGTGCAGGTTTTCGCGCGAGCCCCGATAGTCGGCTTTCGCGCTGAAGTTCGTCACGTCGATGATAAGCGTATTGCCTTCCCAATGGCCGCGCGAGTCGCCATACCATTGCCGGATGTTGGCCGGCAAATGGGGACTCCCGTTCATGACAATGTTGCGCTGCCAGCCCTGTCCCTGACCTACGTCATAGAACATCGTAATTCCGTTGGGCGTCTGCACGATCCGGCGAAAGCTTCCGCCGAATGCGGTTCCAAACTCGGGCAGTCCGCCCGTCAAGCAGCGCTCCGACAAACCACCATCCTCCGGGCGGTCATAGCGGTTCATGCGCACGGCGTTGTAGCGCGGCGGCAGTTCCGCGTGTCGCGTCGAAGGTGTCGGATCGTACTTTCCGCCGCTGCAGCGCGCCGATTTGCTCATGCACGTTTCGGTCGATTGCAACAGCGCGAGACGGAAATCCCGATCGGCGACCGCAGCGCTGCGAGCCTCCGGCGTCAACGGCGGAACCCGGCCGTTGGGTGGATCGACAACCAGCGACGTGCGCATTCCGACACGCTTGTTGGACAGGAATACCGCGTGGTTGTACGCGCGAGCGACGTCGAGCTCTGTTCCCGGGTCGGCGGGTCTCTCTTCGCTGTAGAGCGCCGTCCGTTCTTTGTCCAATTCCTGCCGCTGCGCTTGCGTGAAGAATTCCTGATTCGCAAATCTCGGAGGGCGCTGGAAGGGCGTATCAAATTCAGCTGTCCAAATTCCCTGCAGATCAGGCTCGCCCCAAGCCGTCTGCAACGGAGCCGTTTTCAACGGAGGTGTTATCGGCGTTGTTGCGGTAATCGTCGGAGCCTGGGCCGATGACTGCGTGACTGCCACCGAAACAGCGGCGCTGACGACGGCGGCGGCAAATGCGAAAGTGACCATAGAGCCTGAGAAACAGTCGCGCATGATGTGAACCTCCCGAGGAGCATGCTGAAGCCGGGAATATTGTAACGTCGTTTGGTATCAAAGAGAAGATGCATTATACTTCGTGTTCAGCCAAGACAATGTCAATCGACGAGGGTGGCATGCCGGCAGAAGCAGTCAGTGTCAGATACATAGTCGACGACGTCGAGGCGGCGGTTGCGTGGTACACGACGCACCTCGGCTTCACGCTGCTTTCCAAGCACGCTCCCGCCTTCGCGGAAGTGACCCGAGGGTCGCTGCGGCTGCTGCTAAGTGGGGCGACGAGTTCGGCCGGCAGGCCCATGCCCGACGGCGAACGCCCCAAGCCCGGCGGCTGGAACCGCATTCATCTTGTCGTCGACGATCTTCCTGCCGAGGTTGCGAGATTGCGCGCCGCGGGCGTGAAACTCCGCAACGATATCGTAACGGGACCGGGCGGTTCACAGATCCTGCTTATGGACCCGGCGGGCAATCTCGTGGAGTTGTTTCAAGCCAGCTCGCACTAGTAATACGTCACAAACGCGAACCTCTCCCGGCCTCACCGGTCGTACTTCTTGAAATAGCGAATGTCGGGTGGCGGCTGGTCCTTCTTGACCGGCATCAAATATCCGTCGGCGCTGATCGCATACATCTCTTTGCCGACCGCGACCAGGTTGTTGGATTCCATGCAATTGTTCTCGGTCCAGCGCGGACGTGGATTTGGAGTGCGTACGTATTTCTTGTCGACGACCCAAGGACGCGTCAGGGCATGGTCGAACACCGTGATCTCGTCATGAAGGATTTTCGGATCGGCCTTGTCGCGGTAAATCCGTTCCTTGAAGACGGACTGATTATCGAAGTGGAGTGGCAGACCGGTGGCGTCGAAGGCGCGGGGCCCTTTGAAGGGCCCGCGCGTCTCGACCTCAAGCACGTCGTAGACGCCGTCGCCGTCCTCGTCGATCCACTTGCCGATCGAGTAGCCTTGGTAAGAGGGTTCGATTTCCTCGGGCCAGTTGCGTGCGTCGGTAAAGATTCGTCGGAGGTGGTCTGCGCCGGTAATCAAAACATACGTGGCGTCCGGCGTGATGGCGAATTCCAGCGGAAGGAATGCCACCATGCTCAGTGGCATGCCGGCGGGCAGGCAGCGGGCGCTGTGGTCGATGAAATTGCCCTGGCCGCCCTTGGCCTGGTCGGCAAGGCTCGCTTCGAAGACGGCCTGATACTCGGGCGTAAGTGGCGCCTCTTGTCCGCGCCCCCAAGGCTTGGTTTGGTCGAAGGACGGCTGCCCGCCGAGCCCACGGATCGCGAACCGCGCCCAGGCTCCCTTCCAGTCCGGGTATTTCGACAACTCCTGTGCTGACGCTGTGACACCCATGGCGAGCGTTGTCGTCAAAACGACGGTGGCGATCCACATTCGGAATAACATGGCTGATCACCTCCGCGTCTGATTGAAATATCTCAGGTCCGGCGGCGGCTGGTCCTTTCTTGCCGGCATCAGCAGGCCGTCGGCGCTGAGAAAATAGTTCTGCTCGCCGATCACCACATGCACGTTGTTCTCGACGCAAACGTCCTCGCGCCACCAGATGGGCGTGTCGGTGATGACGCGCTGGAAGTGCTTGACCACGGACCACGGACGGGTCAGCGCATTATCGATCGTGGTAAGTTCGAGGTGTAAGAGGTTCGGATTATTCTTGTCGAGGTAGAAGCGCTCCTTGACGACGGTGCGGCCATCGGCATGGAACGGAATGCCGGTGGGATCGTAGGTGCGCGGGTTCTTGATACCGCGGGTCTCGACTTCGAGCATGTCGAACTTGCCGTCACCGTCGGTGTCCACCCATTTGCCGATGGAATAGCCGCTGAACATCGGGTTCTCGTCCATATCCTGCGGCCAGACGCGGCCGTCGGTGTGGATGCGGCGGCTGTCGTGGATGTGCTCGATCAAAATGTGCGTGGTCTCCGCCGTCACCACGATTTCCATCGGCGCATACACATGCATGACGCGCGGCATTCCCGGCGGCAGGCAGCGGTAGGTCGGGTCGCCGCCTTGCCCGCCCTGGGCCTGGTCCGCGATGGTGGCCTCGTAGACCGCCTGGTATTCGGCCGTGAGCGGGGCTTCCTGCCCGCGGCCTGCCGGCTTGCTCCAGTCGTAGCGGGCGCCGCCGCCCGGGGCGCGAACCCATTGCCCTTTCAGATCAGGATATTTCGAGTCATCCCAGGCCCGAATTTCGGCCGTCGTCGCACCCAGAGCCAGCACGACGGCGATCGCGGCGATCAAGCTGCGTTCAAACATGCATGTCCTCCCGATTTTTGCGAAAACGAATGATCACTGCCATTCACGGCGAAAAAATAGCGGTCGCTGAGTGAAGACGCCAGCCCACGGCATGCGCGGCTGCCGTGATAACGCGTAAAACATGCAGTCAATTTGCAGAAGATATTATCGACTTTATTCAATCACTACTAGAGGCGGTCTGTTATTGAGCGCTCGAAAACTCAACTTCTACTTCCACGAGTGACGCAGAACTTCCATGGGTGACACATGATCAGCGCATTTCGGCAATCGAAATACGTAATGCTTGGCACTGTGCTGCTGTTGGGCTGCACCATTCGAGCCTGGTCCGAAGGCGTCGCCTGCTCGATGGAGCAAATGGAGCTTGATCCGCGTTCGGTCATCGAGCCGTGCAGGGACTTAAGCTGTCTACACACTTCCACACTTGCGTCCGGACAGCCGGCTGCGGCCTGCGCTCAATTCTGTGCAGCCAGTTCGTCGGCCGCGGCGGCACCGCGCAATTTATGTTTGCGGCCAAGGTTCGCCATATGTACGAAGCCGCAGGCAGCCACAAGCTGCGCCCCGCCATGGCGCATGAGGGCCGCACACAATTGCAAAGATGCAGTTGTGCCTGCTTGCACCGCCGCAAACCGTTGAACGCATGTGGAATCGAGTCATGCATTATTTCATCCTTTTGCTCGCCCTGACTGCGTTGACGTGGCCGTCGTCGGCTTGGGCGGGCGATCCGCTCGGTACGGCCGGTCCGTTCCGCTCGACCGCATGGGCACCCTGTGAGGCCGGCGTTGTTGTGCAGTTCACCGGCGCGTGCGATCCGCCGCCGGTCGATCCCAAAACTCCATCGGATCGCCTCTCGCAAGCCCATGTCGACCGTGCCCTGAAGCTGGTGTCGCTGGGGAGGGTGCCGCAAGCGCGTGCCGCGCTCGACGAGGCCGTACGCACCGACGCGCGAAACATCACGGCGTTGAAGCTGCGTGCCAGGATTCCTGATCGCGGGAATGATGCCGAGGCTGATGTCAACGCGGGTCTCGCGATTGATCCGTTGGACGCCGATCTCATGGCGATGCGCGCCTATATTCTGCATGGTCGCGGCGACCCCATGGCGCTGTCCGAGGCCAACCGCGCGGTTTCGTTGAGTTCCCGTAATGCCGATGTCTTGTGGATTCGCGCCAGAATTTTTCTCGAGACTCAAGAGCTCCAGGAGGCCGAAGACGACCTGACACGAGCGCTCGATATTGAAAATGACTATTTTCGCGCGCGCCAACTTCGTGGCGTCATCCGATTGAACTTCGGCCGGTTTGGCGATGCGTTGGAAGATGCAAACATCGCGGTAAACCAGCAGCCCTGGAACGGCTCCGCGCTGCACGTGCGCGCCATGGCGCGCGCGGGCCTTGGCGACTTCCAGGGTCTCGTCGCCGACCTGACGACCGTGCTTGGAGAGCCCGGCGCGCCCACCATCGCCGATCCATCGAGTGCTCTGAACGACCTGTACATCCAACGCGCCATTGCGCTGGTTCGCCTGGGGCGTGCGCACGAGGCCATGATGGACATCGACACGATCACCAAACTCGGGGGTGCGCGCTCGATCCTGAAAATGCAGGTCTATCTGCGGAGCAATGGGTTCCCGGACATTCCGATCGATGGCAGGCGCACCCAGCTGTTCGAGGACGCCATCAAGGCGTGCTTCATCAATCAGGCCTGCGGTCGTGGAATTGCCGAACATATTTAGGGCGCGGCGTATATTCGCCATCACCTTGGCGGCGTGGTAACGCATATCGTCACTTCCCGAGCTTGAGCCCGCATTGTTCTCGATCGAGCGCAATGTGCCGATGGGAACGTCGCGCTTGGGATGCGGCACCGTCACTCTGCCTGGCATTGACAACTCATCATACGCTTTCCTAAGACCTTGTTGCCGGTCACTGGTGCCGGCCCGGTCGCGGCCTACCCGGATAAAACAAGGAACCCATCATGCCGATCATTCGCTCGCGGCGATTTCGCTACCCGTGTTGCCCCTCCGGTTTCGCATTCGATCCCTTCTTGTTGGGATGCGGCGCTCGTGCGCTGCGCCCGAATTGAGGGCCCATGTACACGATATCCAAGCGCTTTTCCTTCTCAGCCTCGCACATCATTGGCGGGCTCAAGGCCGGCCACCCCTGTGGCCGGCTGCATGGGCACAATTACGACGTCGAAGTGCGGTTGCGGTCGGACACGCTCGATGCGGCCGGGTTCGTTCGCGACTTCTATGAACTGACCGCGCTCGACGACTTCATCAAGGCGACGCTCGACCACCGGCATCTCAACGATGTGCTGGGCCACGATCGAACCACCACGGAAGTGATCAGCCATTGGCTTTATGACTGGTGCAAGGCGCGCTGGCCGGAAGTGATTTCGGTGCGCGTGGGCGAGACGCCGGACAGCTTTGCGGAATACCAGCCGTGAAAGCCGTGAAAGACGTCATTCGCATCAGCGAAATTTTTGGGCCGACCATCCAGGGCGAGGGGCCGCTGATCGGCCGTCCGACCGTTTTCGTGCGCACGGGCGGCTGCGATTATCGTTGCCGTTGGTGCGACACGCTTTATGCCGTGCTGCCGCGCTATCGCAAGGAATGGCCGGCGATGTCGAGCCACGACATTTTCGCTCGCATCGAAGAATTGTCGGGCGGGAAACCGCTGCTTGTCACTTTGTCCGGCGGCAATCCGGTCCTGCAGCCGCTGGGGCGCTTGATCGAACTCGGCCATGCGAAGGGATATCGTTTTGCGGCGGAGACGCAAGGCAGCGTGGACGCAGAGTGGTTCGGAGCGCTCGACTGGCTGGTTCTGAGCCCAAAACCGCCGTCATCCGCCATGGCGACCGATTGGATCGCGATGGACGCCTGCCTCGGCGTGGCCGGGGCGAAGCCGCGTTGCGTTTTGAAGGTCGTGATCTTCGACGATGTCGATTACGGCTTCGCGCGCGAGGCGGCCGAGCGCTATCCCGAACTGCCGATCTATCTGCAAGTGGGAAATCCGGCGCCGATGAACTCCACGCGAAATCACGACGCTCCTGTCGACGAAGAAGATCTGCGCCGCCGACTGCAATGGCTGATTGGAAAAGTAGCGGAAGATCGCTGGTTTGCCGCAACCGTCCTGCCGCAACTGCACGTGCTGATCTGGGGCAATAAGCGCGGAGTATAGAAGGCTTCGCATGCGGTATTGTGAATCGTATTCAACACGTCGGCTCCTTCATCAAGGAATGTTCCTCGCCAGGCCGGCGGCGTGTGCGAATGCCTCATCGGTCTCCGCGATAAGAGCCTGCAACAGGTCAGTGGCGCCGCGATGGCGCAGCATGGATGCGGATTGGCCGGCGTAAACGGGAATGAGATCCTTGCGGCCCTGGGCCAAGGCCGCGGATCGCAATGTGCTGGTGAGCCAGTTTTGTGCCGGATAGGGCGCGATGTCGCGTGTCCGGCTGTCCGGTGCCTCGGCCGATTCGATCCGGATCGTACGCGCGAGCCGGCCCGAGAAGGCACGTGTCAGCGTCGTTTGTCGTGCGTCGTTGGAAAAGAGGGCCTCGCGGTGCAGGGTGCTGGCGCCGGATTCCTCGCAGGCGAGGAACGCCGTGCCGATCTGCGCTGCATCCGCACCAAGCATGAGCGCTGCGGCGATGCCCGTCCCATTCATGATGCCGCCGGCCGCAATCACGGGGATACTCACCGCACTGCGGAGCTGTGGGAGCAGCGAGAAGACACCCATCAGTGCTGTGTCGGGTGACTGCAAGAAGGAAACGCGGTGCCCGCCCGCCTCCGATCCGGTCGCGACCACCATGTCGATTCCGGCAGCCTCGATCGCCCTCGCTTCATCGACGGTCGTGGCATTGCCGATCGTGATGATGCCCCGCTCGCGGCAGGCCTGGACGATGTCCGGCGACGGAATGCCGAACACGAAGCTGAATGCCGGCGGTGCCGCCTCGATCAGGGCGTCGACCTGCTCATCAAAGTTCTGGCCAAACCTCGCGGGATATGGCGGCGGGTCGATACCGAGGGCCGCGTAGGATGGCTGCAAGCGCTCGACGTGGCGTTCGAATGCGCGCTTGTCGAAGTCCGCCATCGCGGCGTCGGCGTTGTCGACCCACAAATTGATTGCGAACGGCGACGAGGTTTGCTCACGTATGCGCGCGATGATCGCCCCGATATCGGCGGGCGGCAGATGCTGTGCGCCGAACGAGCCGAGACCGCCGAGGTTGGAGACGACCGCTGTCAGCTCAACTGACGACGAGCCGCCGCCAAAGGGCCCCTGGATGATCGGATATTGCATTCCGAGCAGTCGCGTAACCGGCGTATTCGCCCACATTGATTATTTCCTTATATTCGGTCGAAGACATTCGCCGAGGGCCACGACGGCGGCGACGCAGACGACACTGTCGACTGCGCATGAGCACCTATGGCCAGTCGCATGAAGGTGCGGCGACCAAGTTTCTTTGCGGGTTCCTAGGTGCGAGGATGCGTATGATACATGCTTCCAACCAGTCCGGAAAACGCCTACCATCATGGCAGTTCGGGGTTCGTTCAAGGAATTCCGGATCGCCTTGAAGGGCCTGTGCCCTTTCTGCAACCGGAAAATTCAATCGGGAGGTTTGCGATGAAATATGTCATTTGCGCTGCGGCGCTTGTTCTCAGTCCTGTACTTTTCGCTGTGTCACCGATGCTTACGTTTGCGGCGGAGAATCAACCGTGGGCGTACCCGGTCGCCCCGAAAGGCGCGCCGAAGCGCGATGCCAGCAAGATCGTCACGGTGCCGGGAAGCGAGAAGAAGTACAACGAGGTCGATATCAACAATGCCTACGGCCCGCCCGATTGGTTCCCGGGCGATCACCCCACGATGCCGTCGGTCGTCGCTTCGGGGCGCCAACCCGAGCCGCGCGCGTGCTCGCTGTGCCATCTGACCACCGGCGACGGTCATCCCGAATCCGCCGGCATCGCTGGTCTGCCGGCAGGATACATCGTTCGCACCTTGCAGGATTTCAGGGACGGCCGCCGGACGGGCGCCCGAGCCCCCGTTATGGTCGCTATCACCAAGGGCATGTCGGACGAGGACATGAAGGCCGCAGCCGACTACTTCTCGCAGATCAAGCCGCGGCCCGGATATGTCAAGGTGATCGAAGCCGCCACCGTCCCCAAGACCTATGTGGGCGCCGGCGCCATGCGTTTCGTCAGCACGGGTGCTGATGCCGGCATGGAGCCGATCGGCCAACGCATCATCACGGTGCCGCAGGATGAGGACGCGGCTGAAGCGCGCAACCCGCGCGTTGGCTTCAATCACTATGTGCCGCCGGGTTCCATCAAGAAGGGCGAAGACCTGGTCAAGATCGGAGGCAACGGCAAGACAGTGCCTTGCGCCGTCTGTCACGGCCCGAACCTCAAGGGTCTCGGCGAGGTGCCGCCGCTCGCAAACCGTGACCTGCTTTATGTGGTACGCCAGCTCAACGATATGCAGAACGGCGTACGTAGCGGAACCTGGGTCAACCTCATGAAGCCGGTTGTCGAGAAGCTCACCCTCGACGACATGATCGCGCTTGCGGCCTATATCGGAACGCTTGATCCCTGATTGAGAATCTGGCGTTCGCGGCTTTGTCCATCGTCTGCGTAATCGCCGTGGTCCTGCTGACCGACAATCTCGCCGCGGAGGAATATCTCCGCGGCGTTTCAACGGCAAAAGCACGTATGGCAACCCGGTGCCTGCCGGCGTAAGGCCGCGTAAACGCGGAACTACGAACGGCGGTGCCCCAAATCGTAGCACTTGTTGTTGAAAGTATCCTAAGCAAGCCCTGCGCTGTAGCAGACTACGAGATAAGCAAGCGTCCCCATCGGGACCAGGAATGCAATCATGTTGAATAGTGCCTGCTTGACCTCGCCGTACTCGAACAGGAAATAAACATCAGCAACCGGGTAGAAACAGAATAGCAACATTGCCCCGGTCCAACCGCCGAACATGTTGTGGGCGTG
>DATGVJ010000077.1:0-2002 GCA_035300505.1 Xanthobacteraceae bacterium | reverse complement strand
CGTCAATTTGACAAGTTTGACATTGTGTTTACCGAAACGTTCGTGGGCTATAACGCCTGGTTCCTGCGCCGATACAAGAAAATTCACAACGCGTTGCTTGCCAAACGACAATCGGTGAACGCCGATCCGTCCTTCGCCGTGATCGATATTACTTCCGACTACATGGCGACGACGTCTTCATATTTCGTTGCACCCCATGCGATCGAGCGAGTACTGGCGACCTTCAAGCGAGGGCTCGACAAGGGACCAAAACTGCCGTTCGATTTGTTTCTCTGCCAGGAAGCCAGCCAAGGCCGTTTGAAGATCGGTTGCATCTTTCCGTTCGTCACCATCATTCGGCTCGACCGGATTCTGCAAAGTACGATTTCGACGATCGACACCGATGCGGAGAGTCACTCCAAGCTCGCCACTGCCCTGTTGCGATACTCGTTCTTTGTCGATTGCGATTTTGACGGCTACGCCAAGACCTGGTTGGACGCGATCAGGGCAAAGCGGGCCTCACGCAAGCCCGATCGCCAGCTTGAGGTCATGACGGAGATGCTTGGATTTGTGATGTCGGACGATTTCAGAATGTTCTGACAGGGATATCCGCCGAACCGTCGTGGCAATCGAACACGTGTGACAACCGAATACGCATGACGACAAAAAATCCGCCAAACCATTACGATCCAAGCAGCATCCACGCGATCGTGGGCCGCGCGATGGCGCTGCATCAGGGCGGGCAATTGGCCGAGGCGGAACGGTTGTACAAATCCGCGCTGGCCTTGAACCCGGACCATTTCGAAGCTTTGCATTTTTTCGGCCTGTTGGAGGCGCAGCGCGGACACAACGTCGAAGCGGACGAATTCATGCGCCGGTCGCTCGAAATAAATTCCGGCGTTGCGGAGGCTTTTACAAACCATGCGCGCGTCCTCAATGCCCTGAAGCGATCGGAGCAGGCGATAGCTGCCTGCGACAAGGCATTGTCGCTCAACGGACGCTCGGTGGAGGCCATCGTCAGCCGTGGCATCGCGCTTTATGACCTCGGCCGCTATCACGATGCGCTTTCAACCTATGACCAGGCCTTGGCGATAAAGCCCGATTACATCGTTGCGCTCCGAAATCGCGCCAATGCGTTGATTGTCCTGCGGCGCTCTGATGAAGCTTTGGCGATTTGCGACCAGATTCTGGCCGTCAACTCTAAAGATTCGACATCGCTGTATTGCCGTGCCAACGCGCTGTTTGAATTGAGCCGATTTGCCGAGTCGCTCCTCGCCTATGATCGTGCCAGGGCGGTCGCTCCCGAACATGCGGAAGCCTGCAACGTGGCTGATGCGGCCCAGGCGACCTGCGATTGGGTTCGGATTGCGCGCCTGACGGAGGAACTGTCCGCCCGAATTGAAGGCGGAATGCCATTTTCTCCATTTTCGTTGCTCGGAATTTGCGATGATCCAGCTCTGCATGCGAAGTGCGCAAAAAATTACATAGCGGACCGGACGAAGTTTTTAAGCAGGAGCGGGTACGCAAGGCCGGTAGCCCCGCGCGACAAGATTCGTATCGCCTACTTTTCTTCCGATTTCAGGGAACATGCGACGGCCTATCTGATCGCTGGTCTTATCGAGCGGCACGACCGCACGCGTTTTGATATCATTGGCATATCATTTGGTGCCGACGACGGCGGCAACATGCGGCGTCGCCTCGTCGACGCGTTCCGTCAATTTCACGATGTTCGCACGTTGAGCAATCCGGCCGCCGAAGCGCTGCTAAATGGGCTCGATATCGACATTGCGGTCGACCTCCATGGCTACACCAGAGGGTCCCGTCCGGAATTGCTGTGTGGCCGCATAGCGCCGATCCAGGTGAACTACCTAGGGTATCCCGGGACCATGGGCGCGGATTTCATCGACTATGTGATCGCCGACGCGGTCACGGTGCCGTTCGACCAGCAGCCATTCTACACTGAAAAGATTGTTCACATGCCGGCATGCTATCAGGTCAATGACGACCGGCGCGTGGTCGCGGA
>DATGVJ010000076.1:0-4412 GCA_035300505.1 Xanthobacteraceae bacterium | reverse complement strand
GGCGAAAGCCTGCCCGATGCCAATGCACGAGCGTCTCGGGGCGGATGATCACGAGGACCTCCAGAATTGATGGAAACCATCGATACATCTGAATAAAGAACCAGCGATCGTTGTTCGTAAGCTGCGCCCGACCTTTCATTTTGCGCCGCAAAACAATCAACTGATGTCGGAGCGCGGCATTCTCAGCCTCAACCGAGTCTTCGACTTGAATGGCGAGGCCAAGACGGCCAGGATGAAACACAATAGTTCGATCATTCCGCCAGCTTAGGCGATTCCATCTTCTGCCGGTGAATTTCCGTAAGCCGCCGTCCTTGTACCTCACCGGCAACGCAGGTCCAATCCAAAATAGTATACGCCCTGCTATCTCTGAGTTCGCGCGGGTGGCTGAGGGTTGTTTGCCGGATTACTATCATGTTTTGATAGTTTTTTAATCTGGCCGTTCTCCACCAATGGCGTCAGGTCGGCTTCAAGCGCGTCGGCAATTTCCTTCGCGTAGACTTCTTGATCGTCGACGTAAAGCGAAAATGATTCTACATATTTTGCTCTTTTTATAGGGTCTTCGATCGTCGCCTTGGTCCATTCGTAAAGATGATAGTCTTCAGTTCCCACCCTCTCCGCCTCAGCTACATACTCAGCAAATAGATCGAACTGGCATCTCAACTTTGCGCGGTGTTTGGCCAGCACGCTGGACAGCCACTTGAGCTTTTGGCTGCCCGGGTCGAATCGCGCAGCTTCGGCGAGGTGCCCATCGAGATAGATTCGTATTTGATACTTCCATTGTGCGCTCATGCGTACACCTCCTGGCAATCGTCGTCGGCGCGAACATTATATTGGCAAATCGAGAACGCGGCATCGCGCAAGCTCCGCGTCGATCTGGCGGTCGCCCTCCCAATGGGCAGGAGTTCCGACGCCAGTAGCAAGGAAAGCCCGCCTCGTGCCAACGCACGAGCGTCTCGGCTGGATGACTGTGAGAACCTGCAGGATTGATGGGAACCAGCGATACAGCTGGATGAGGAACCAGCGATCATGGTTCGTGAACCGGACGCGACCATGCAGGCTACGCTTCAAGACAATCAACTGATGTCGAAGCACCGCGTTCTCAGCTTCAAGCCGCAACTTCGACTTGAATGGCGAGGCCAGGATAGCCAGAACGAAACAGAGCAGCCCGATCGTTCCGCCAGCTTAGGCGATTCCATCACGTCATCAACTCAGATAAGGTTTTCGGTACACACAATACCCCGTCCGTTCCCTGCGTCTATGCCGAACCGAATTTTCGGTACACACAGGTCTGGGACTCTACCACCTTTACCAAAAAGATGCCGTCCGAAAGTCTTCAGTCATCCGTCGGACCGCAAAGGCCAGCCGATCAGAGATTGAGTCGTTCGACCGTAGCCGCGGGCGACGCAACCATTTGCACAAGTACATCCGATTCTGTCACCGGCAACGAACAGCTTTGTCCGCGACAGACAAACGCCGCGCCATCTGTTGTGGCATAGAGCTTTGCACGCGCGGGATGAGTGGCTGAAAGCACATCAGCGCTCGGCGCATGCAACACGATAGATGTCCCATGGGGAAGTTTTCGCGCGGTCGCAAGAAGTGCGTCAGTACGCGCGACCTCTCCGACCACGACGATTTCCGCACCGCTCAAATGCAGATCGAGCGCGTTGAGCAACGACAGATGTCCGAACACATTTTCAGCGGCCCTCGGCAATAGCGCGGTGAACAGCGCATCGGCCTTGCTGCGGCAATTGTCGTCGCCAGTGAGCACCGCGAGACGCACAAGATTTTGCGCAATCAGACCTGTGTGATTCGGAATCGCATCATCGACGGTCGAATGCGGCCGCACGATCAGTCCTTCCGCGTCGTTCGCCGTGAGATAATAGCCGCCATGGTCGGCATCGGCATAATGCGAATCCAGCGAATGCTGCCAGGTTAGTGCGCAGTCGAGGTAAGACTGCTCGCCGGTGGCCTCGAATATTGCGAGGGCTGCCCGGATCATCGCGGCATAGTCGGAGGCCAGTCCGGGTATCAGAAGCCGTCCGGCGCGCCAGGAATGTCCTAGACGATCGTCTTGGGTCATGGACCGCGCGACGAAGTCGAAGGCGGTACGGGCCAGTTCTATCCAATCCGGAGCATCGAAGGCAGCCGCGCTGTGGGCAAGGGCTGCAATCATCAGCCCGTTCCAGTCGGCCAAGACCTTGTCGTCGAGCCCGGGCCGCACCCGTTTGGTGCGCTCCTGCTGCAGCATCGACCGCAGCATGGCCAGGCGGCCCGCTTCATCGGAGGTGTCCGCCAAGCCATTGAGGCGATTGAGGATATTGCTGTTTTCAAAGTTCCCGTTGCGGGAGACATCGTATTTTGCAGCAAAAAATGCTGCGGAATCGCCAGCAGAATAAGGCGCAGCATCGGCGGGACCGAGCGCGTGTTCGATCTCTTTGAGCGACCAGACGTAGAACTTGCCTTCCTCGCCTTCCGAATCGGCATCGAGCGACGACGCGAAGCCGCCCTCGGGCGTGGTCATTTCTCGTCGGAGCCAGCCGACCGTCTCGGCCGCGCGTTCGCGAAACAGCGGATTTTTGATTCGCGCATAATCGAGCGCTAGCATGTCGAGGATCTGCGCGTTGTCGTAGAGCATCTTCTCGAAATGCGGCACCAACCATTTGTCGTCGACCGAATAGCGCGCGTAACCGCCGCCAAGATGATCGTAGATGCCGCCTTGGCTCATGCGCGTCAGCGCAAGCTCAGTGGTGTGAAAAAACCGATCGTCTTTGGTGCGTGCGCCGGCGCGCCACAAGAATTCAAGCATCGCGCATTGCGGAAATTTGGGCGCGCCGCGCAAGCCCCCATCGACCGGATCGGTCGCACGCGCAATGGATGTCGCCGCACTGTCGAGCTCTGTTATGCCGATATTTGCTGGATTATCCGAACGAGCTCGTTCGGCGAGCTTCGCAACAAGCGAATTCCGGTTCTGTGCGATCTTGTTAGGTTCATCGCGAAAGATGCGCGCGACTTCGCGCAATGCGTCGGTAAATGCGACGCGGCCGTATTGCGATGTCTTCGGAAAATATGTGCCGCCCCAGAACGGCGAGCCATCGGGCGCGAGAAACATCGTCAGTGGCCAGCCGCCCTGCTCGCCTAACAGATGCAACGCGTTCATGTAGATCAGGTCGATGTCGGGTCGTTCCTCGCGATCGACCTTGATTGAGACGAACAACTCGTTCATCGCCGCAGCGGTGGCTTCATCCTCAAAGCTCTCATGCGCCATGACGTGGCACCAATGGCACGCGGCGTAGCCGACCGAAAGCAGAATCGGTTTGTTGGTTCGCTTCGCCTCCGCAAGCGCGTCGGGTCCCCACGGCCACCAGTGGACCGGATTGTGCTGATGCTGCAGCAGATAAGGCGATGTCTCGCGGGAGAGGCGGTTTTGGTGAAGAGCGTCCGGTGCCGAGGCCATCCATAACCGTACCCCGAATCGGAATTCAGTAAAATCCGCAATCACCGGTCGTGGATGTGACACTCCTGCTAATTGAGTCTCGACCACGCGCGAATTTGCGTTGCGTTCAATCCGAAATGCCAAACTATTGAAGAAGCGCAGGACCCCGTGGAAGTTTGTCGGCTTCACTGACGCGAATATTCGCGGTCCGAACCGGCTGCCAGTGAACGGACCAGGCGGTGCCGCCGTGGGGATTGGCTCTTAATCGAGGCCATCGACGCGGCGGGCGAAGCCTGCTGCGCCTCCGGTCGGCAAAGAGGTTCCTTAACACTAGATGAAAATTTGGCTTCGGCCGGTTGTGCTGAAGCATATCAGTAATCGGTATTGGGAGAGCGCAGCGTAATCGCCCCGGTAGCTCAACTGGTAGAACAGCCGCTTTGTAAGCGGAAAGGTTGGAGGTTCGATTCCTTCTCGGGGCACCACCCTATCCACGCTTTCGAATGGGGAATGAAAATGACTGACCTAATGTTACTGATTGAGAACTTGTAAAAGCCGAGCGGGCGTATGCGAGGCAACCAAACAACCGGGACGCCCTTTTCGCGACGGCGCCGACGCCATGGCAGCCATAACAACGGTCGCCGTCGATCTGGTTGTAGAGCGGTACTCTACGGAGCCGTTGTCTCTTCTCGGCGGCCTACACCACCAATATGTTCGGATTTGATTTGCGACAGGGACAGCCTCGGAGTGATCCGGGGCCTTACTTGTGAACACCGTCCCGGGTTTCGTGCTTAAATGTCGGTGCCCGACCAAAGGAGGATCAGATGGTAACAAGCGTCAGACAGATGTTGGAAACTGCTAACGCGGCGGTTCCGAAGATCACGCCGGATCAGGCCAGTGACATGATTAAAAAGGGAAACACCCTGGTGGTCGACGTGCGCGATGCACCAGAGGTTAGCGCCAGCGGCAAGATCGCTGGCGC
>DATGVJ010000075.1:0-5472 GCA_035300505.1 Xanthobacteraceae bacterium | reverse complement strand
GCTCTACCCAGACTGTATGTCCCTTCCCCTTAAGAGGCGACTCACCCTCGATGTGTATTTCGAGGGTTGCCCGGGTAGGCCGGGTAGAGCCTCACACAAGGAAGGCGAGTCATGGAACATAATAGCGAAGCTTTCATTGGGATTGATACCTCAAAATTGAAGAACGCGATTGCAATTGCCGAGGGCGGACGCGATGGCGAGGTCCGATATTTGGGCGAGATCGAGACCACGGATGCTGCTACGCGCAAGCTTGTGAAGAAGCTGGCGACCAAGTATCGCAAGGTAACGTTCTGTTACGAGGCAGGACCGACCGGCTACGGCCTGTATCGCCTGATCACAAGCCTTGGCCACGAATGCAGCGTGGTGGCGCCGTCGTTGGTTCCCAAGAAGCCTGGCGACCGCGTGAAGACCAACCGTCGCGATGCGGTAGGGCTGGCCAAGAACCTGCGCGCCGGCGAACTGACTGCGGTGTGGGTGCCCGATACGCGGCATGAAGCGATGCGCGATTTGAGCCGCGCGCGCGAGACCGCAGTCGACGATCTCAAGAGCAAGCGCCAGCAAATATCGTCGCTGCTGTTGCGGCTCGGCTTGCACTATCCGGGCGAGAAAACCTGGGGAAAATCGCATCGCAATTGGCTGGCTAGCCTGAAGCTTGACCAGCGCGAGCAGCGCATTGTGCTTGAGGAATTGTTCGGCGCGGAACGTCAGGCGCAAGAACGTGTTGATCGGCTCGTAAGCGCAATCATCGACGCGGTGCCGGAGTGGTCGCTGGCGAAAATTGTCACCGCGCTGATGGCGGTTCGCGGCATTGATCTCGTCGCTGCCGTTACGATCATGGCCGAACTTGGCGACCTGTCGCGGTTTGCCAGCCCGCGCGAACTGATGGCCTTTCTTGGCCTGGTGCCATCCGAGAGTTCGACCGGTGACAGTGTCAAGCGAGGCGGCATCACCAAGGCAGGAAACCGCCGCGCAAGACGCATCCTGGTGGAGTCAGCGTGGAGCTACCGCTATCCACCGCGGATCAGCCGTGACAAGTTGGCAAAGGTCGCCGCCGCGCCTGAGCCGGTGCGCGCAATTGCCTGGAAAGCGCAGACACGACTTTCAAGTCGTTATCGAGCGCTCATCAAGAGAGGTAAGCGGCCGACGATCGTAGCGACCGCGATCGCACGCGAATTGTGCGGCTTCATCTGGGCTATCCATCGCGCTGTGACGGCCCCAGGTGGGCGGCAGCTCGTTTCTTGATAACGTGGGTGGATCGGTGCCCCGACACGCTCGATCATGCCGTCGTGCTCGCGGCCGTCAAGGACGCTTCGCGCCGCTAAAGCGGTGGCCCGAAGGCGGGCCATCCTGGACTGCCGCTGCGCGCGCCAGCATATCGCGCGTGTAGGTCGGGACGGAAGGATGGGCCCGATCGAACAAAAGGATAGCACCAAGACCGCCTGCCGCTGAGGTAGCATTCGTTGAACAACAGCAGTACAGTACAACTAAAGGAGCTAACGAGCTAAAGCCTTCATGCAGAGGCGGGGACGGAGCAACGGTAGGGGAAACCTCGGGTAGGATATGTGGCCGATCCTCAAGATCGACACCCGAACCCAGACAGAGGCAGCCCCGGGCGAACAAACGGAAATGCGGTGTCGATCCGCGAATCAGAGCTTGATCACCGACGTCCTTGCGCTCCGTCCCTACTTCTGCACGATCCAACCACCGCCAGACCGCACTGCTAAAGCAGTGCGGTGCTAAATAACTACGTCCGGAGCCGTTGACGGGGGACATCAGATCCTACGATCCGCGCCCTTATCCTAGCACCTATGGGGCGACCCTGATCGCCCGCCGAGATCCTTGCGTCTAGTGGGCCTGATAACGTCCCGGTTCCACCACCTCGACGACGGTGCGGTCGGGTGCGCGGAAGCGCAGCGTCGGTGCGCCGGGCTTGGAAAGAATTTCGCCGCCATGCTGGCGTATCACGTCCACAAAGGCTTCGCGATTGGCGACTTCAAGGCCCCAATGATGGATGCGCGGGCCGGGGCCGGCCTGCATGGCGTCCTCGCGGTCGTCGCGGTCCCATTTCATCAACGCAATGTCGAGATTTCCGTCAGTGAGGTGGCGCGAAACATGGTTCCCGTGCTGTGACGTATGTGTGTGCTTGAAACCGAAGACGGTTTCATAGAAGTTGGTGGCCTTGTCGATGTCGTTGACCTTGAGCGCGAGGTGGACGATACGGGCCTTCGGGCTGCGCTCGCGCAATTTATAACGGCCGACTTTGACAAGTTCCTGCATGCAGCCGTCGGGGCCACGATATTTCAACGCACCTTCTTCCGGATCGGAGAAACGCTCGCCGCCATTGGCCTCGACCGCCTTCATGGCGGCTTCGCGGTCCTCCACTTCGACGCCGAAGTGGTGAACGCAGGGGCCGGCGCCGGAGAGCTTGGCTTCCGGTTCGTCCTCATTGTCATAGGTCATCAGCGCGAGATCAATCGTGCCCTCCGTCATGTGCCGGGATGTGTGGCCGCGGGCGTGACCGGTCTTGAGCTGGTAGATGCCGAAGACATTTTCGTAGAACTTGGTGGACTTCTCGAGGTCGTCAACCTTGAGTGCGATGTGAACGATACGGGCCATGGGGGGTTCCTTCCAAAATTAATGCGTAGGTGCCGGATCGCGACCCGGTTGGATGTTGCGAATGATCTGACGGTGGCAGGCGCCACTGTGTGCCACCGTGTCCTGGGACATTTCCGGGCCTTCACAGCACGGAACGCCGTCGCCGTCCAGTAGCGCAGCAGCCGCTAGAACCTCGACCGCAGCAATCCCGTGAACACGCGCGCGCCATCGAGGAAATGGCCGATGCGCAGGTTTTCATCGAAACTGTGCTGGTTGTTGTCGGGATTGACCAACGGCACAATGACAAAAGGCAGGTCGAGCGCCTCGACCAGTTTGTCGGTCGGAACACTGCCGCCCATCATGCGGATACGAACGGTCTTGGCCGGCTCCCCCGCCTCCGAGAAGGTCTTGGCGAGGCTCGTTTGCGCCCAGATGCCGAGTGGCGAATCGAGTTCCGTGAAGGCGGCCGAACTGCCGCGAGCGATGACGAGCGAGGCGATCCTGTCGTGGCGGGCGCGTTCGTCGTTGGTCGGCTCGCCCTTGGCGAGGTGATAACCCTTATCGCGTATGTGCTTCTCGATCAGTCCCGCCAGATAGGCCGGGTTCGCGCCCGGCGTAGTGCGGAGATCGAGTTCTGCCGCCGCCTGGCTCGGTATGATATTGGCGCCCTTATCGCCGATCGCGGCCGATTCCATGCCGCGGATGTTAAGAGAAGGATATTGCAGTGCCTCTTGGAGATTGTGACCTACGGCCTCCGGCTTGGCGATGCCGACGCGCTGTTTGATTTCATTTTCGTCGTCCGGAACGTCAGCCATGATCTTGCGTTCGGCGTCAGTGAGTTTCACCGTGTCGTAATAGCCCGCTATGGTGACACGGCCGTCGTCATCTTTCATGGATGCAAGCAGCGAGGCGAGCCGCTGTGCCGGATTAGGCACGTAATTGCCATAGTGCCCGCTGTGCAGATTGGTTTTCGCCCCATAGACCGTGAGCCGCACGACCGTGATGCCGCGATTGCCGAAAACGATCGTGGGTTGGTTGCTGATGTGCAGCGGGCCGTCATTGATCACGATCCCATCGGCACGCAGGAGCGTTTTGTGCTCGGTCGCCACGACGCCGATCGCAGGCGAACCCTTCTCTTCTTCGCTGTCGACCAGGACCTTGACGTTGATCGCCGGCTCCATCCCCGCCGCCTTGAGGGCATCAAAGGCGGTAAGGAACATCATGATCGGCCCTTTGTCATCGGATGACGAGCGGGCAAAGATACGCCATTCGGGATCGAGTTTGCTCTCCCGCAATCTTGCAGCATCGATCTCCTGCCAGCGCGGCGCTGTCTCGCGGTTTGAAGTTCGTTCCTTGACGACGGCTTGCCATGGGTTCTTTTGCGACCATTGGGCCGGAATGACGGGCTGACCATCGAAGTGCATGTAGAACAAGATGGTGCGCGCCGTCGCCACCTTGTGCGCATATTCCGCAAAGACCAAAGGTTTGCCGTTGTTGGGCAACTGCCGTGTCTCGAAGCCACGTTTGCGAAAGGCGGCTTCGAGCCAATCGGCATTTTTCTGGATGTCGGCTGGAACGACGGCATCGTTGGGTAGCGCGAGAAATTCGAATAATTCCTGGAAATTGGTTTCCGCATGTTTCTGGATGAGGGCTGCCGCAACCGGCTCGCCTTGAGCGCGGCAGGGTGTAACCATGCTGGCCGTAGTCGCGGCAATCAGACACGACAGGGCAAGAATACGCAATTGCATCGAAGCCTCCCTTTGTGGCGCCCTTTGGTTCTCGACGGCCTCAGGGGTACAAGTGATTGTTCCAGTATATCTTGCGAAATGGTAGCACATGTTCGGCCGTCGCGCTGCCAAGAGGGAGCATAGAGCCGATGGAAACAGTTCGCTCGCGGCGGTGCTGTGCACGATCGTGTTGACTGGCGAATGTCCTCACGGAAGGGTAGAGCGATGACAGGCGAAGAACGCGTTATCGCTCTGTCTTCCGATTTCAACGAGGTAACCATGTCGAACACGCAAATGCCACCGCCCACCACGCCCTATGGAGCACCTATGACCATCGCGGATGCCCGCAAAGCGATGGCGGCGGCGGAAGCCGAGGCAGCGCGCAATGGCTGGGGAATGTCGATTGCGATCGTCGATTCAGGCGGCAATCTCCTGATGCTGCATCGGCTCGACAATGCACAGCTCGCTTCGGTGCGGCTCGCGGAAGCCAAGGCGCGTACGGCGGTCGAGTTCCGGCGTCCCACCAAGCTGCTCGAAGACGCCATCGGTGGTGGCGGCATTGGCTTGCGCGTGTTGACTTTCGGAGCCTGCGTTGCGGACGGCGGGGTACCTATCACGCAGGATGGCAAAATCGTCGGTGGGATCGGCGTCTCCGGCGCTGCCGGATATCAGGACGGACAGGTGGCGACGGCCGGCGCGGCGGCAATCCGAGATTGAGGACGCGAAGCCCGATTGACTACGATCAAACCCAGCTCGCAAAACTCAATCCCGTGCCCGTTCCCGCCGGAGTGCGGTAGCCCGGCACATATTCGAACCAGTTCATTTCCAGGTGTTCGACGGCGCCTGCAAGCGCCACCCAGTTGAGAATTTCCGAACTCCCTGCGTGGAGCTTGTTGCGCGGCAAGTTTTGTAAGAAGCGCGAATCCTTGTCGGCGCAGGCCTTGAGCACCGCCCGGTCAAAATCTTCATCCACCAGAAAATGGCTCAAGCCACCTGAGGCCAGCATGCCGATGCGCTGTTCGCCCGGAAAACTCTCAATTGCTTTGCGCAGCGCCTTGCCGAATTCGTAGCAGCGCTTCGGACGCGGCTGGTTCGGTGGGAAATAAGTGTTGAGGAAAATCGGCACTGCCGCAATTGGCTCTGCGGGGTC
>DATGVJ010000074.1:0-5701 GCA_035300505.1 Xanthobacteraceae bacterium | reverse complement strand
ATAGAAGTAGGAGATCGTCGGCAGCGCGCGCTTCCCCCCACCCGAACCGCTGACGCGGTTCGACCTCCCCACAAGGGGGAAATGAAACGCTGCTAATTATCCAGGAAGCTGCGCAGTTTTCGTGACCGGCTCGGGTGCTTCAGCTTGCGCAGGGCCTTCGCTTCGATCTGGCGAATGCGTTCGCGCGTGACGCTGAACTGCTGGCCCACTTCTTCCAGCGTGTGGTCGGTATTCATGCCGATGCCGAAGCGCATGCGCAGCACGCGTTCCTCGCGCGGCGTCAGTGACGCCAGCACGCGCGTCGTGGTCTCGCGCAGGTTCGATTGGATCGCTGCATCGATCGGCAGGATTGCGTTCTTGTCCTCGATGAAATCGCCGAGATGAGAATCTTCCTCATCGCCGATCGGCGTTTCCAGCGACAGCGGTTCCTTTGCAATCTTGAGGACCTTGCGCACCTTCTCAAGCGGCATGCCGAGCTTTTCGGCGAGTTCCTCCGGCGTCGGCTCGCGGCCGATTTCATTGAGCATCTGGCGCGAGGTGCGAACGATCTTATTGATCGTTTCGATCATGTGCACCGGAATGCGGATGGTGCGGGCCTGGTCGGCGATCGAGCGCGTGATCGCCTGCCTGATCCACCACGTCGCATAGGTCGAGAACTTGTAGCCGCGGCGATACTCAAACTTATCGACCGCCTTCATCAGGCCGATGTTGCCTTCCTGGATGAGGTCGAGGAATTGCAGGCCGCGGTTGGTGTATTTCTTCGCAATCGAAATCACGAGGCGAAGGTTCGCCTCCACCATTTCCTTCTTGGCCTGGCGTGCTTCACGCTCGCCCTTCTGCACCATCTGTACGATCTTGCGGAATTCCTGGATCTCAAGGCCGGTTTCGCCGGCAAGAGTCTGGATGTCGTGGCGATGCTGCTTGATCTTTTCCTTGTCCTTGAGGACGAGATTTTTCCAGCCCTTGGCGGAAAGCTTCGATACCCGTTGAAGCCAGCGCGGGTCGAGTTCGGAGCCCTGATACTGCCGCAGGAACTCCTCGCGCGCGACGCCGTGGCTTTCGGACAACCGCATCAGCCGCCCCTCATAGCCAACGAGACGCTTGTTGATGTCATAGAGCTGCTCGACGAGTGAATCGATGCGCGCCTGGTTGAGCCGCAGCGACTTCACCGCCGTGATGATCTCTTCCTTGAGCTTCTTGTATTTGCGCTCCTGGGCCGGCGAGAGCGTCGTGCTCTTAAGCTTGAACTGGATGTCTTGGTCCTGCAGGCGGCGCAGGCGCTTGTATTCGCTCGCAACCGTATCGAAGGTCTCGAGCACTTTCGGCTTGAGTTCGGCTTCGATCGCGGCGAGCGAAAGCGAATTCTCCATATCGTCGTCGTCAAAATCGCCTTCCGGCGCGCCCTCAGGCTTTTCCTCGTCGGAGGAAGGCGTCGCCGCCTTGAATGGCGTGGCGCTCGCGGGCGCCGTGGCCGGCGCCGGTGTCTGCGGAGGCTGCGGGGTTTGCGGAGGCTGGCCGGGCATTGGAACGCCGGTCGCAAGTGGTTGGCCGTCCGGCCCCACGGGCGCCGGCATCGCCTTGGCGTCCGGCCCCGCATAGGTTGCTTCAAGATCGATGATGTCGCGGAGAAAGACTTTGCCTTCGTTGAGTTCATCGCGCCAGATGATAATGGCCTGGAACGTCAGCGGGCTTTCGCACAACCCTGCAATCATGGCCTCACGGCCGGCCTCGATGCGCTTGGCAATCGCGATCTCGCCCTCACGAGAAAGAAGTTCCACGGAACCCATTTCGCGCAAATACATGCGAACCGGATCGTCGGTACGCTCGGCTGGTTCCTTGGCCTCGGATTTTGCCGGAACCGCACGCTGGACTTCGACCAGTTCGCCTGCCTCGGCCTCGGGTTCTTCCTCGGCCTCTTCGCGCGCAGGTTCCTCGTCGGCGTCGGCCTCTTCGTTCTCGACAACATTGACGCCCATCTCGCTGAACATGGCGAGGACGTCCTCGATCTGCTCGGAGTTGACCTCTTCGGACGGCAAAACCGCATTGATCTGGTCGACCGTCACATAGCCGCGCTTTTTGGCGGTACGGATCAGCTTTTTGACAGCTGCGTCTGAAAGGTCGAGCAACGGCAGCGGAGTATCAGGAGCTTCCGACGCCTCCTTCTCGGGCGGCGCATCCTTCGGCGCCTCCTTGACGCTGGCGCCCACAGGAACCTTGACCTTGCTAACCGCCGCTTTGCTTGCCATCAATCTCTCCTTGCGCCTCCCTATACTCCAGGAAACGCCAAACCAGTCCAATCGAGCCACTTTAGCCCGCGCGGGCCGTATGGCCTCGCGCGGGCCAAGTCGGCCCACGATCTATCGCAAAGCAGAGCCGCGCCAAGGTCCTTGGCTCTACCCTCGATTCGCGCCCCCGAAGTGTCACGGAGCGGTATTAAACTCCGATTAACCCTTCTATCAACAAAGCCCCTTTTCCTTCAGCAAAACAAGAAAACAACCCATGGGACGAAATTAAAAATTAACAACCATCAGAACGAAATCGCCTTCCTGCCCGAGGACGTCCCAAATCCCTCGACAAGAGCCTCCGTTCCTTCAACCGACGACAAGCGTCCCTTGACATCCTGGAGCCAGGCATAATTGGCTTCGGACATATCCTGCCCCAAAGCCTGCTCGGCCTCCCGGAGTTCCTTAATTAGTGAATGCCACTGGTGATGCAAGGCGACCAGCTGCTTCCAAGTCATCAAAACATCCTCGCGGGCCGCCTCAGGCCGGGCTCCCCAGACGGAAGGCACCGTAATCGCCTTTTCGATGCGGGCCATAAGACCGGAATGGCCTTGAGCGGCAAGACTCTCCTGCAGCTCAGTTGAACCAAGGGCCTCGTGATGGGCCAGAATATCCAAGAGGGCAACCTTGAACTTTTGCGTGTCGGAATGACGGAATTCAATACTGGCCAATTCCTCCAGGTGGTCCTGGGCCAACCAGGGGTGGTTGACAATCGCCTGCAAAATCAAGGCCTCGCGCAGCGGAACAGCGGCGCGATGGCCGCGCATAAGGGAACTTCCCGCCAGCTGGGGGCTTGCAACCACATAGGGCCCACCGCCCATCGTGGGTGCAGGAGAGCGCGCACGATCGAACCGACCGCGCGGACCGGGACGAGACCCAAATCCTTGCGCGCCGCGTCCTTCGCGCGACCGCAACGGGCGGCCCTGTTCATTTCGCGCCGGACGGCCGCTATTTGGATCGAATAAGCGGCGCAAACGGTCTTCGAACTCACGCCGATAATATTTTCGAACCGCCTCGTCGCCGATGAGCGCCGTTGCCTGGCCAAGCCGCGCCTCAAGCGCTGCGCGCCGTTCGGGCGTGTCCAATGCGCCGGCCTCGATTTCGCGCGTCCACAACACCTGGTCCAGCGGGCGGGCGGCCTCCAGCACCTCGGCCACCGCGGCGCGACCTCCGCTGCGCACCAGGTCATCGGGATCCTGGTCATCCGGGAGCATGGCAAACTTGAGGCTCTTACCGGGCTTGACCAGCGGCAAAGCAAGGTCGACGGCCCGATAGGCAGCACGCCGTCCGGCCCCGTCCCCATCAAAACAAAGAATGGGCTCGTCCGCCATCTTCCAAAGAAGCGCCAACTGGTCGCCCGTAAGCGCCGTGCCCAATGGTGCGACCGTTGCCTCAAAGCCGGCAGTCACCATCGCGATGACGTCGACATAGCCTTCGACAGCAATGAGGGGGGCGCCCTTGTGGGCCGCCGTCCGCGCCGTTGCGGCGTTGTACAGGATCGCCCCCTTGTGAAAGAGCGGCGTCTCCGGCGAATTGAGATATTTGGCGGGAACATCGGCGGCGAGCGCCCGGCCCCCGAAAGCGATGACGCGCCCGCGCAGGTCGGAAATCGGGAACATCACCCGGTCGCGAAAGCGATCGTAAGGAACCGGAATTTCTTCGCCCGACACAAGCAGGCCGGCCTCAACCATGTCGGGTACCGGCACCCCCTCACCGCCGAGATATTCCTTCAGGGCGAAACGCTCATTCGGCGAGTAGCCGATCCGGAACTTCACCTGTGTGGCAGGGTCGAGCCCGCGGTCGGCAAGGTAGCCGCGCGCTTTGGCGCCGTTGCGCCCCGCCAATGCGGTTTCAAAGAATTTGGCGGCAAGTTCGACAACGTCATTGAGCGTCCGACGCCGCTTATCTCGTTCCTCGTCTTCGTGGGAGACCTTCGGCAACGCCATACCGGCCTCGGAGGCCAGCCGTTCGACCGCCTCGGGGAACGACAGGCCCTCCGTAAGCATCAGAAAATCATAGATATTCCCGTTCTTGCCGGACGAGAAGTCGAACCACGCCATCTTTTGGTCGTTGACGCAGAAGGAAGGGGTCTTTTCCTTGTTGAAAGGCGACAGCCCCTTCCACTCGCTCCCCGTTTTGCGCAATTTCACCCGCCGGCCAACGACTTCCGAAACCGGAAGACGAGCCCGCAGTTCGTCGAGAAATTGGGACGAGAATCGCATGATGATATGTAAGCTTAGTCCTTAACCTTGGCCACCGCAGGTGTAAGGGTCCGCTTGGCGACACCCGACGGACTTGTCCCAGTTATCCACAGCTCATCATGCGCACCAGATCCTTATTGCGGTGCGATGCCAGCGGCTTTGACGATACGCGCGGCCCGCGTGCGGTCGGCCTGCAGAAAACTGCGGAATTCCTCCGGCGTGTTGAGCACAGGCTCAAGCCCGCGCTCGGTAAAATGTCGATTCATGAACGCCGGCTCATTGACGATCCGCACAGTCTCGCGGCGCAACCTGTCGACAATCGCCCGCGGTGTTCCGGCTGGCGCCAGCAGTCCGAAAAACGCGCGGGTATGATCCCGCGCAAAACCTGTTTCGCCCATAGTCGGCACGTCGGGAACAAGGGCTGAGCGTTTCTCGCTGTCGACCAGGAGCGGCGCGATCGACCCGGCACGGACGTAGGACAACAGGTTGCCGAGGCCGAGGAACCCGACCGGCGTGGAGCCCGACAGCATGCCGGTGACAGTGTCGCCACCGCCCTTGAACGGGACTTTGACGAGGTCGGCTCCTGTCGCTTGCTTCCAACTCTCCATAAAGACGATCTGCGAAGAAGACGGCGCCGAATAGGAAAGCGTACCGGCCTTGGCCTTGGAATAGGCCGCAAGTTCTTCGAGACTTCCCACATTCAAGGCTGCCCCAACCCCAAGCGTCTGCGTTATGAAGAAGAAGTTCGTAACCGGCTGAAAGCTCTTGTCGGGATCGTAGGGAAGAGACCTGAATTGAAACTGGTTGTAGATGAGTGGCTCGCCCGGCATCACGCACAGAGTATAACCGTCAGGTGGCGCTTCGGCACATTGCCGTGCCGCAATGATCATGTTTCCACCGGGCCGGTTTTCGATCACCAATGGCTGGCCCAGGCGCTGGTGCATCGGATCGGAGAGCGCGCGCAAGAAGATGTCGCTGACGCCGCCCGGGCTGGTGGCGACGATGATCCGGATCGGACGCGTGGGGTATTCCTGCGCCCGCGCAACGGACCCTTGCAACGCACCAGCAATGAGACTTGCTGCGATAAGACCTGTTGCAATAAGAAAAGCGACAAATCGAAACCGCACCGTCGCCGCTTCCTCCCTTGATTTTTTCCGAGTAGATCAGCAGACAGCGCGTCGATCAATGCAACGCGCCATCGACCGCTATCCACCCTCG
>DATGVJ010000073.1:0-2699 GCA_035300505.1 Xanthobacteraceae bacterium | reverse complement strand
GGTTCCTCTTTATAATTGCCTTTCAAAAGAGATGGAGGAACATCATGACACGGGTGGTCAGTTTTGAATCAGGGTGGCTCGCTCGACAAATCGATTCCGCGCAGAAGCGAGCCAGCCAGTATCCGAATTGGCTCACACGACCATCAAATAGTGATTCTCAAAACCGCAATCAAAATATTGAAGCTGCTCCCTCCAGTAATGGCGACGACTCGGTATCGAACGAACCAAGCAATCGGTAGCTTTTTGCTAGCGAACCGGCTTTGCCTTCTGTTCCCTCTATAAACAGTGCCAGTTATCGCAATCAAAAATGACGTTTTCCAAGTGAGGTAAGTCGGACGATGGTCGTGGTTTTTTGCCTCGTGCGCCGCTTCCGTCAAATGGGTGCACGCTTCCATTTGTTCATGGAATGTTCTTGCCAAATGGCCAACCTCTGCTAAGCTGCTCTGGTCCAACGAGGTCTCCGGGCGGGCAAGGGCATGGTCCAGCGAGTTTCAACGGTTGCTTTTGAGGGCATCGAGGCGCGCGCCGTCGATGTCCAGGTGCAGGTCGCGCCTGGACTGCCGGCTTTCAATATCGTCGGGTTGCCGGACAAGGCGGTGAGCGAAGCGCGGGAACGCGTGCGGGCGGCGCTGGTGGCGTCCGGGCTGGCGCTGCCGGCACGCCGGATCACCGTCAATATGGCGCCGGCCGATCTGCCCAAGGAAGGCAGCCACTATGATCTCCCCATTGCGCTTGGCCTGATGGCTGCGATCGGTGCCATTCCGGCCGATGCGCTGTCCGGACATACGGTGCTGGGTGAACTCGGACTTGACGGTTCGATCGCGGCGGTCGCCGGCGTGTTGCCGGCCGCTATCGGCGCCAATGCGCGCGGCGAAGGGCTGATCTGCCCGGCCGCCTGCGGACCGGAAGCCGCCTGGGCCAGCCCCAAGATGAGCATCGTGGGCGCGGATTCCCTCATCCAGCTCGCCAATCATTTCCGCGGCACGCAGGTGCTGACGAGGCCGCAGCCGCGGGTGCGCGAACCCGAAGCCGCGCGCGTCGATCTGCGCGACATCAAGGGCCAGGAGAGCGCCAAGCGCGCGCTCGAAGTCGCGGCCGCTGGCGGGCACAATCTCCTCATGGTCGGGCCACCCGGCGCCGGCAAGTCGATGCTCGCCGCACGGCTGCCAACCATCCTGCCGCCGCTCACACCGGCCGAACTCCTGGAAGTCTCCATGGTGGGCTCCGTCGCGGGCTTGCTGGAAGGCGGCGCGCTCACCGATCAACGGCCGTTCCGCAGCCCGCATCATTCAGCCAGCATGCCGGCGCTGGTCGGCGGCGGCTTGCGCGCAAAGCCAGGTGAAGTCTCGCTGGCCCATCACGGCGTTCTGTTCCTGGACGAATTTCCGGAATTCCACCCACAAGTGCTCGATTCGCTCCGCCAACCGCTCGAAAGCGGCGAGGTTATGATTGCGCGTGCCAATTACCGGGTGACCTATCCGGCCCGTTTCATGCTGGTGGCCGCCATGAACCCGTGCCGCTGCGGCTATGCCTCCGATCCCGGCTATATGTGCAGGCGCGGCGCGCCCGAGCGCTGCTCGGGCGACTACCAGGGCCGATTGTCCGGCCCCTTGCTCGATCGCATCGATCTCCACATCGAAGTGCCGGCCGTGACGGCCGCCGATCTCATCCTGCCGCCGCCACGCGAAGGCAGCCGCGAGGTCGCAGAACGCGTGGCGCGCGCCCGTGCCATCCAGATTGAGCGCTATGAGACGATCGGCCTGCCGCACATCCGGACCAATTCGGCGGCGCAGGGACCGGTGCTCGAAGACGTGGCAAAGCCCGATGCCGCCGGCCTCACCCTCTTGCGCGACGCCGCCGATGCCATGCGGCTATCGGCGCGCGGTTATCATCGCGTTTTGCGGGTGGCGCGCACGCTCGCCGATCTCGACGGCGCCGACATGGTCGGCCGCGTGCATCTTGCCGAGGCTTTGTCCTATCGGGCGCTCGCCGATGAGGCGCGCCGCGCTGCGTAGGATTTTCTCTCGCAACAAGCCGAACAATTTTGGTACTGCCTTAACCATTTAGCAAATTGTCAACCTTAACATCACCTTAGCGGCTGGGACCGTTGTGGCGTCTGTTGCCCTTGTGCCGAGGTGTCGTATGGAGCGTTTTCGTCAGAGTTTGATGCTGCTGGTATTGCTCGCTGTAGCGGCGGCGATATTTCCCAACTTCGGATCGTCACCGGACCTTTGTTTCACGGCTGGTTCAGTGACCTACCAGTTAGCTCCGAACGCAGATTTCCCCGATTTCCGGGTTCGAATCGACAACGGGATGCCCAATCCGGATCTGCGCGTGCGCGTCGTCGACAGCGCCGAACTTGCAGACTTTTCTCTCGTCGACGATGTCGGAACGCCAACACGCAACGTCTGCGCAACTGCTGGCGACCTGCGTACCGTCAAGATCGTGAAGCCGACCGACAAAAGCGATGTTACAATCAACGTCGGACGCGAAATCCACGAATCTGATTTCACGCTGTTTGTCCATTCCAACCGTGTCACGCATTTCGACGCTGCTGCTTTGTTTGCTCTTGTCCAACATGTCCAGACAAACCACAGAGTCGCGGCCTACCGTTGAGTATCGAAATTGAATCCCTTGGGACTCGGAGCTGCCTTGCTTTTCGGCGTCATCTGCGGTGTCGCCGGGATTTTGTATTCACG
>DATGVJ010000072.1:0-2961 GCA_035300505.1 Xanthobacteraceae bacterium | reverse complement strand
GTCAGCGCGACGAGCGCCAATAAGACGTTCACTGTGACCAATACCGAGCTTGGAAGTTTCCGGGTCTCAGGCACGGGTGCTTCGACACGAAACAAATGTCGCCACACGCCAGCCGAAAAGCAAAACGCGCTGAACAGCAACAGAACAACTCCGGTGCCGGTGGCTGTCCAATTCGGCATAATGCCTTCCAACAGTCTTGGGGCGCCAACGCCGCTGGCGAGAGCGAAAAGTCCTGTTCGGACCCACGCCGCGTACGTTCTCTCGAACGCCAGGACGGTTCGGTCGGCAGCAAGTTCTGTCGTTCTCTCCGCACTGGATTTCGCGACGTCGGCGGCCACTGCCGTCTGTTGCGCCGCGCGTTGAGTGTGCACAGCGGCTTGCGAAGTGTGAACTGCTGCTGCCTGCGCCTTCTTTGCCGCCTGCTCGGAATTGCGGGCGATTTTCTCGCCCGAAGGTCGTTCCTGATCCGTTTCTGGGGTCATGCGAAAAGTCCGTAGGAGTCAATGGTTGCACAATGTGGAACTTCGCGACGATCCGAGAGTTCCATTGAATGCGATCAGGTAACGCGACATCAAAGACATTTGAGCCTTTGGTCGTCGTGACCTTCGATGGCGGTGGTGGGCAAGGGTGAAGGAGTCGGGCCAAGGAGTCGGACCATGTTGCCATCTGACCTGCGCAAGGGCATGCCGCCGCGCAAGCTCGATCGAGATGACTTCGAAAAGCGCTTCATGTCGCGCTTTGTCGATCCAGTATTTGACCGATTGCAAGATGAGTTGAAGGCGCTCACCGATGCGGCCTGGGAGGCTTATGCCGCTGGCCGGAAGGCGCCCCTTACACGAACCGCGGGCGCTGGCTTTGCCGACCCGGACTATGAACTGTCCATCGATTGGCTCAATGCACGGGCCGCCATCAATCAAGTGCAAACCCTGCATGACGAACCGGACTCGCCATCGCGCTTCCTCATCGTGAACGGTTCGTCGCGAACTGAACATACCTGCCCCGGCGAAATGTCAAAATCCTGGCGCTTGGCGAGCATTGCCCAGGAGGCCATTGCCGGATGCGCAGGCACCCATACCGAAATCCTTGATCTGAGCCGCACCACTTCTGAATTCGGTAGAACCATTCATCCCTGCAAATCCTGCGTTTCGACTTCGATGGCTTTGTGTCATTGGCCGTGCAGTTGCTATCCGAACTATTCGTTGGGCCAAGTCCATGACTGGATGAATGAAATCTATCCGCTGTGGGTCGCGGCACATGGGATCATGGTGATCGCACCCGTGAACTGGTATCAGGCCTCAGGCCCCCTGAAGTCGATGATGGACCGTCTCGTCTGCGCCGACGGTGGAAATCCCGACCCAACCTCGACGCATGGAAAGAACGCGGCGGAAGCCAAAGGACTGGAGTTGGCCGGCTGGCCCTATCCGCGCCACCTTGCGGGGCGGCTATTCTCGATCGTCGTGCACGGCGACACCGTCGGCGCGGAGACGCTTCGGCGCAGCCTTTCGGATTGGGCAAGCGACATCGGGCTGATTGCAGCGGGCTCAAAGGCCGAACTGGACGCCTATGTGGGCTATTTTGAACCCTATGCGACCAGCCATCAGGCTTTGGACAAGGACACCGCGTTTCAACAAGAGGTACGCAATGCAGCGCTTACTCTCGTCGATGCCGTAGAAGCCAAACGCCAGGGCCGGATGGTTGAAGCGGGATCGAGGCTGCAAGAACCGCGACCGAAATAAGTTGTCTTGTCAAAAAGACCCGCGAGTGCCGCCTGGAAAGTAGTCGGAATAGGCGGCGCGATCGATTCAGGAGGCAAACATGGACGAGGACATTTTTAACAATGGCATTCGCAGGTTTCTTAAAAAGTTAGGCGTCACGGCTCAACGCGAAATCGAAAAGAGCGTTCGCCAAGCTCTCGCCGACGGCAAATTGAAGGGGAACGAAAACATTCAAGTTGAGGGCTTGATCACCTTGGACATCGGCCTCGTGCTTCAGATCAAGGATGAAATCCCACTTCAATAATTTAGTTTGATGCGGGCTCGTCCAGGGGTCCTGCTGGCTCCCAGGGACACACGTGGTCCCCCTACAGCGTTGACCCTCGCGTACGTATTATTTTTTCCAAAGCGCGTCGGCGCGATCGAACACCGGCAGATCCTCGAGTTCTTCCTCGGGCGTGCCCGTTGGCGTGTCTTCAGCCCCGCGCCGTAGTGCCTCCTCCGAGGCGGTCAATCCGTCCGTCGTCTCGTTTGCGCCGCTGCCGGCGTCATGCCGGCCTGTGACTTCACTACGACGATGCGCGTCCACAGTTCCGATGACGTCCTTCTCGTCCGGGTTGCTGGTCTCGCGACCAGTTGAACCAGGAAGGGCAGCGGCATCCCATTCGCTGACTTCGCCATGGTTTGCGAATCTACGTCGCTTTTTAGGCTTTTCTGTGCGGTCCATCTGAGAACTCCCTTTTAGCAATAAGTCAAAGCGCCCTTTAGAGTTCCTCGAACAATGGCATTCAGTGTTCCCCGAACACTGGCATTCAATCCGAGCAGGCCGCAGAACAAATTGCGCCTTTCAGCGTTTACTTGAAAACGATGGAGTATTGGCCATGACCAAAATGCCGCCGGTCCCCCCTCAGA
Source organism: Xanthobacteraceae bacterium (assembly GCA_035300505.1). Classification (GTDB taxonomy): domain Bacteria; phylum Pseudomonadota; class Alphaproteobacteria; order Rhizobiales; family Xanthobacteraceae; genus VAZQ01. The sequence continues at coordinate 337 of DATGVJ010000072.1, read as the reverse complement.
ATCGTTCGCCGAAGGGCGTTGGTTCACAAAACGAGGAGCGAACCGAGGATCCCAAGCTCGATCGAAAGGAAAACAACGCCAAGCAGGGGCAGCAAGGCAATATCAGACAGAACACGACACATCAGGGATATCAGCAGGACCGATAGCCACGACCACATCGGTGGGACATCATTCAGTCGCGATCAACTTTTGATGATCTGCATGAGTCGTTGTGCATCCTGTGGCGCCGCCGCCTTCTGATCATTGTCGAAATAGATGAGCACGTCGCGTTGCTCAAGTGTCCACTTTGCGGCTGCATCCGCCCACCGTTCGAGAGTTCTAGCCGGATAACTCCCAT
>DATGVJ010000071.1:0-3291 GCA_035300505.1 Xanthobacteraceae bacterium | reverse complement strand
TTGAAAACGAAAAGATCCTTGCCGCCGCCACCGATGAGGATGTCATTGCCCAAGCCGCCGTCAAGAAGGTTCGAACCATCGTTACCCTGAAGCGTGTCGTTGCCGTCTGTAGCGCCCGGCACGACCTCGTATGGCGAGACGACGGGGGCATTATTATCGGTTGGCTTCGTAACCATGAATTCTCCCTGCAAATTGCGCTTGCGCTAAAGTCAAAAAGCCATCCACCGCCGCCGCTTGTGCCTTTGGGGATTGAAGAAAATGTGCAGACAAAAGCGCAAATTTTACGAAATTAAGTACCAAATTACCGCGGCGACGCCGCGGACGTGCAAGAATTCAGCTGATTTTGATAGCGATGGAATCGCGTTAGGAGACCGCGCAAAGAAGCATTGACTGTGCCATACCCTGCCACCACAAGACGGCCCGATTGACCTAAATCAATGGGTCCATGATTGAATTTACTATTAACTGAATACCGACCGGTGCCCCAACATGGACGATGCGCAAATCGAATTCCGCAAAACCCGCGCGCGCGGCTGGTTCGAGCAGTTGCGCGACGACATCTGCGCGGCGTTCGAAGCGCTTGAAAATGAATTGCCGGGAAATGCGCCAAATGGCGGCGATTGCGCGGGACATTTCGTCCGCACGCCCTGGACCCGTATCGACCATACGGGCGCGCCCGGCGGAGGCGGCATGATGTCGATGATGAAGGGGCGCGTGTTCGAGAAGGTGGGCGTCCACGCCTCCACGGTATTCGGGGAGTTCGCGCCGGAATTTCGCAAGGAAATCCCGGGTGCGGCGGACGACCCTCGCTTCTTCGCGTCGGGCATTTCGCTGATCGCCCATCTGCACAATCCGAACGTGCCGGCGGTCCATATGAACACACGCTTCGTGGTGACGACCAAAGCCTGGTTCGGTGGCGGAGCCGATCTTACCCCGGTATTGGATCGAAGGCGCACCCAGAGCGACCCCGATACGATTGCATTCCATGCCGCCATGCAGGGCGCATGCGACGCCCATGCGTCGGTCGCGCCCTATGAGAAATACAAGAAGTGGTGCGACGAATATTTTTATCTCAAGCATCGCAAGGAAATGCGCGGTATCGGCGGCATTTTCTATGATTATCTCGACAGCGGCAGCTGGGACGCGGACTTTGCCTTCACACAGGATGTCGGCCGCGCGTTTCTCAAAACCTACCCCGAACTCGTACGCCGCAACATGACGACACGCTGGAACGAAGCCGATCGCGACGAGCAGCTCGTGCGCCGCGGACGCTATGTCGAGTTCAACCTGCTCTATGACCGCGGCACCATTTTTGGGCTGCGCACCGGCGGCAATGTGGATTCCATACTTTCGTCATTGCCGCCCGTCGTGAAATGGCCGTGAGCCACTCGATACAACCCGTGAGGCGCAACCAAATGAGCGACGCAAATACCACGAAGAAAATACAGGCTGAGAAGACCCGCCCCAAGTGCGATTGGAGCGCCCTTGATGCCATGACCGAGGATGAAAAGCGTGCTGCCGCTTTGAGCGATCCAAATGCGCAACCGCTGACGGATGAGGACATGCGCCGCATGAAGCGCACCCCCCGCTCGAAAATCATTCGCCGCGCGCTCGGTCTCAGCCAGGAGGAGTTCGCCGTGAGTTTCCACATCCCGATTGGCACGCTTCGCGATTGGGAGCAGGGCCGCGCCGAACCGGATCAAGCAGCCCGCGCGTACTTGAAGGTAATTGCAAGTGCTCCAGACGTAGTGCGCAAAACGCTGGCACAGAGCGCCTAAGCAACCGATTTCGGCACTATTGGCGAAATCCGTCATTGTTGCGCAAACGCCGACTGGCCAAAACCAAGAAAGAGACCAAGGGGTCTTCGGTCGTCAGCTTCCGACTTTTCGGCGCAATGCCGAATTGCGAACAGCGACCATAAAGTGAGCCAACACAGGAGCGGTCTTATCCCGCCGCCACGCAAAGGCCACAGGTATGCTAATTCTTGGTGGCCCAAGCTGACGATAGACCGCGCCTCCGAAGGCCAGTCGCGCCGACGTAATCGGCAGGAGCGCCACTCCGATTCCGCTCGCTACCATGCTGATCGTCGTCGTTAATCGCGTGGTTCGCTGTGCAACGCGCGGCTCGAAGCCGGCGGCCGCGCAAGCGGCGATAACTTCGTCATGGAGTCGCGAACCGGTCGCGCGGGGGCTAATAACCCACGGCTCTGATCTCAAACGCTGCAAGCTGATGCGTTGCTTGTCGGCAAGCGGATGTTTCGGAGGCAGAACCGCCACCAAGGGTTCGACCCAAATCGTCTCGATATTAAGTGCGGGGTCCACAGTCCGCGGCGGATGCAACAGGCAGAGGTCGAGCTGCCCGGTGCGGACCGCCTCAAGCCCCTCATCGCTGTTGACGTCATTCAGCAATACTTCAACGTCAGGATACGCACTTCGAAAACGGGCGATGGCGTTTGGGATCACGCCGATGGCGGCCACGCTCATAAAACCAAGACTGATGCGTCCGGTCTCGCCTCGACTCGCACGCCGGGCGGCGTACACAGCGCCGGCAGTATCGTCCAAGACAATGCGAACGCGCTCCAAAAAAGCACGGCCGGCCGGGGTGAGGGCGACCAATCTTTTCGTACGTACAAAGAGCTCGACGCCAATCTCGCGCTCAAGCCGACGAATTTCCTGACTGAGATGGGGTTGTGCAATGCGGAGCCGCACCGACGCTCGAGTGAAGTGGAGCTCCTCGGCGACCGCGACGAAGAATCTCAGATGTCGATGTTCCACCGAAGTCTTATATGAACAGCGTCTTAATCCAGCAACAAGAAAGTCTTGGACAGCCTATCGCAACCGGACCTATGGTGCGGACGGTCGGGGCCAAAAGATCGGACCGATTCGAGGCGATGAACTAGCTCGGTTTCTCCGAAAGCTGCCCTTAAAACGAGAATGTGCCGTATTTCTCGTTGATGGCAATTGGCAGCACTCATGCCGCCGGTAGGCACGAACGTAAGTAATACACAAATACGCCCACGTCACTCGCCATAGAAGGCGGGGTGAAGCCCTTCTGTTGCCAGCATTTCGAGAGGGAACGCCATGAAACTTCCCCACCGAAGAAAATTTCTGCGTCTGGCCGCGGGCGCTGCCGCGCTGCCAGCCATGTCACGCATCGGAAGGGCTCAAGTATACCCGACGCGGCCGGTGCGGCTGATCGTCGGCTTTGCCGCCGGCGGATTAAACGACGTTCTCGCGCGACTGATTGGTCAATCGCTAACGGAGCGGCTTGGCCAGCCTTTCGTGGTCGAGA
>DATGVJ010000070.1:0-19673 GCA_035300505.1 Xanthobacteraceae bacterium | reverse complement strand
GCAGGCGGTCCCACCTGCTCCGGTGCAAGCCGACAAGGCGACGATTCGCTTCGGAACGAAATGGCTCGACATCGATGCCCAGGCGCTGCGTGATGAGGCCGGCAACGAGCATCCGCTGGCAACGTCCGAATTCGCTTTGCTCAAGGCATTTGCGGAAAACCCAAAAAAAGTGCTCACGCGCGAACGCCTTCTCGATCTCGCCGAAGCGCGCGACCGCGAAGCCTTCGACCGGGCGATCGACGTTCGGATCACACGGATCAGGCGTAAGATCGAACCTGATCCGGCCCATCCGTCGGTGATCCGCACGGTGCGTGGTGCAGGATATCTGTTCTCGCCGGACGGCAGCGAGAATTAGGGGCGAGCATCAGGGGCAGGCGTCAGGGGCATGGAACGGTCATTCAAAAAGGAAGTCGAAGCGCTCCGCCTCGGCGCCGGCGAAACCTTTCGCGGCGAAGGCATCCTGGCGGTCACCAAGGCGCTGCTGCAGTCCGGCGTGAGCTACGTCGGCGGCTACCAGGGCGCGCCGGTGTCGCATCTGCTCGACGTCATGGTGGAAGCCGAGGATCTGCTTGGCGATCTCGGTGTACACGTCGAAACCTGCACCAACGAAGCGTCCGCCGCCGCCATGCTTGGGGCCTCGATCAATTATCCATTGCGTGGCGCCGTGACCTGGAAGTCGATCGTCGGCACCAATGTGGCAGCCGACGCGCTGTCAAACCTGGCGTCGCCCGGCGTGCTCGGCGGAGCGCTGATCATCATCGGCGAGGACTACGGCGAGGGAGCGAGCGTCATACAGGAGCGCTCCTATGCCTATGCGATGAAATCCTCGATGTGGCTCCTGGATCCGCGCCCCGATCTCCCGACAATCGTTCGCATGGTGGAGAAAGGTTTCGAGCTCTCCGAAGCAAGCCATGCCCCCGTCATGCTGGAGTTGCGCATCCGCGCCTGTCATGTGACCGGCTCGTTCACCGCCAAAGACAATCGTCGCGCACCTTTTTCGGGCATCAATCGTATATCGGGCCCGGCACGCTTCAATTACGCTCGGCTTGCCCATCCTCCGCTCACTTTCGTGCAAGAACGCCTGAAGGTGGAGGATCGCCTGCCCGCCGCGCTCGCATTCATCCGCAATGAGAAACTCAACGAAATCCTGGCCGGCGACCTTGACGATGTCGGCATCATCGCGATGGGCGGGCTCACCTCAGGCGTGCTGCGCGCGCTCCTGCGCCTCGATCTCGCCGATCTTTATGGCGCGACCCGCGTTCCCATCCTGGTGCTCAATGCCGTCTACCCGCTGGTGCCGGAAGAGATTCGCACATTCTGCGCCGGCAAGCGCGCGGTGCTGGTCGTCGAGGAAGGTTCGCCCGACTACATCGAACAGCAGGTCAATGTCGAATTGCGCCGCGCCGACATCAAGACACGCGTGTTCGGCAAGGGTGCGCTGCCCAAGACCGGCGAATACACTTCCGATGTGTTGCTCGGCGGGCTCGCACGTTTCCTGAGCGAAATGGCGCCTCGCGGCATCGACGCCAATGCGCTCGTGGAACGCGTAACCGTGGTCCTGGAACACAAGACTAAGGCCGCACAGGTGGTCGGCGAACTGCCGCCGCGCCCGCCAAACTTCTGCACGGGTTGTCCGGAACGACCGGTGTTTGCCGCCATCAAGCTGATGCAGCGCGAACTCGGGCCGACCCACATCAGCGGCGACATCGGCTGCCACGCATTCGCAACTTTCGCGCCGTTTGGCCTCGGCAATTCGATCCTCGGCTACGGCATGTCGCTGGCGAGCGCCGCCGCCGTCGGTCCCAACCTCGATCGCCGCCCTATTGCGATCATGGGAGACGGTGGCTTCTGGCACAATGGTCTCATCACCGGGGTGACGTCGAACCTGTTCAACAAAGGCGACGGCATCTTGATCGTGATGCAGAACGGATACGCGTCGGCGACCGGTTTGCAATATGTGCCGTCGAGCAAGGCCGGCCGCCAGGGCGCAGCGCCCGGCATGGACATCGAGAATACCTTGCGCTCGCTCGGAGCCAAGTGGGTGCGCAAGGTGCGTACCTATTCGGTTGCCAAGATGACGGCGACACTCAAGGAGGCGATGCAGACCGCAGAGCGCGGCCTCAAAATCATCATTGCGGACGGCGAATGCCAGCTTGCGCGCCAACGGCGGGTGCGTGCGGAGGATGCCGAGAGGCTCAAGCGCGGCGCCCGCGTGGTGAAGACCCGCTTCGGTGTCGATGACGAAATCTGCACGGGCGATCATTCCTGTATTCGCTTGTCGGGCTGCCCATCGCTGACGGTCAAACCCAATCCCGATCCGCTGCGCACCGATCCGGTTGCAACCGTCATTGAAAGTTGCGTCGGTTGCGGGCTGTGCGGCGAAGTAGCCCACGCGGCCGTGCTATGCCCGTCGTTCTATCGCGCCGACGTCGTTCGCAATCCGACCATCTGGGACCGCGCGGTTTTCCGAACTCGCCGCGCATTCATCAAATTATTGAGCGGCACTGCGACCGCTTCACTCGTGCCTACCGCAGGCCCATCGCCCGTCAACAAACCCGAAAATGGGAGCCGGCGAGGCAAGAACGTTCAGGCCCTGCTTGGCAAAATCAGCCAAGAAGCCCCGGTCAAACTCCTGATCGCGGCACTGGGGGGCGAAGGCGGCGGCGTTCTCACCAATTGGATCGTGGGCGCGGCCGAACGACTGGGCCTCCCGGTACAGAGCACATCCATTCCGGGGGTCGCGCAGCGCACCGGCGCCACCACCTACTATATCGAGATCCTGCCGACGCCCTGGAGTGCCTTGGGCGACCGCAAGCCGGTGCTCTCGCTGGTGCCTGGTGTCGGCGACATCGATGTACTGTTGGCAAGCGAATTGATGGAAGCTGGGCGCGCGGTCGCATCGGGGTTTGCGACGCCCGAACAGACCGTGGCAATCACGTCGACCTCGCGCTTTTATGTGATCGACGAAAAGATCGCGATGGGGGACGCCCGCCAGGATTCCGGCGCCTTGATCAAGGCGATTGAAAAACAATCCGGCCAACAGATCTTTTTCGATATGGCGGAGGTCGCACAGCGCACGGGCGCGATCATCAATGCCGTGATGTTGGGCGCGCTGGCCGCCAGTGACCGCCTGCCGATTCCGGTCGAAGCATTCGAAGCCGCGATCCGGGCGGATGACAAGGCGGTCGAGGCCAATTTGCGCGGCTTTCGTGCCGGACTGGAGGCGGCGCGGCAAGCCGCCGAGGCCCCGCGCGCGGCAGCCAAAGGTACGAACCAAGCCACAAATCGCGCAACGCACAAGCCTGAAGATCAAACCGCGCCTGGTCATTTCGCGGAGATCATCGGCCTTATGCCGCAGCCGGCGCGAGACATCGTCACCGAAGGAGTCAAACGTCTTGCGGCCTATCAAGACGAAGCCTATGCGCAGCTCTATCTCGACCGCCTTGCGCCCATCCGGCTTGCCGACGAACGCATCGGGGCTGGCGGCCGTCTGGTCGCCGTGACGGCACGGCATCTCGCGGTGCGGATGTCTTATGAAGACGTGATCCGCGTGGCGCAGGCCAAGATCAATCCGGCGCGTTTCGAGCGCATCGCGACCGACATGGGCCTACGCCCCGGCGATCCCATTCGCATTTCGGAATTCCTCAAGCCTGGGATAGACGAACTGTGTTCGGTCCTGCCACCGCGTCTGGCGCGTGGCCTGTTGGCAATCGCAAACCGCCGTGCCTGGTTGCATCGCTGGCACTGGGGCATGGAGGTAAACACCGTGTCGGTGACGGGTTTCCTGCGCTTCTGGGCGCTGGCAAAACTGCGGCGCTGGCGCCCCGGCACCTATCGTTACGATGAAGAGCAGCGCGCCATCGAGAGCTGGCTGTTGCTCATCACTAAGGCGGCAGAAGTTTGGGGTGAGCTTGCGCTTGAAGTCGCCGAATGTGCCCGCCTGATCAAAGGTTATGGCGACACGCACAAGCGTGGAACGGAGAATTTCCGCGTCATCGAGCGACACGTGATCGAACCAGCGCTCGCCGGTCACATCCAGGTCGCCCGGGCGATTGATGCGATAGCAAGTGCCCGCGCGGCAGCGCTGGTCGATCCCGAAGGCGAAAGCCTCGCCAAATGCCTGGCCGACATTGATGCACAGTTGGCAATGCGCGTGGCTGCGGAATAGTTGGAACGCGTCGTGAGCCACCCGTGAAAAAATCCGTGAGGAAGCTCCGTCCTGCTCAGAAATCCGGCTTGCCGGCAGTCGGGACCGCGGCATCCGACCCATTCGAGAAGTACCCTCGTCTGTTTTCGGCGCAGACATGTTCGTCCCAGATACCTAACGGGAGCGAATAGGTTATCGTTGCGGTCCAGGGCTTAGTGAAAACACCTTCATCCTCGACTGTGAACTCAAGCTGCAGGTGCTTGCCGCGATAGTCCGGATCGAATTCCAACGCCTGGACACCGGGGCGAAAGCGGATATTCTCCTTGCTGTTGCGTTCGATCGCCCCTTTTGCGTCGGCGTAATCGATCAGCCGATAGCGTTCCACGACATGCATGGCTGGACTGAAGGGCGTGCCATACATATCGACCATGGCAAACGGCCGATCGGCTTTGACCCCGACCGTGTCGATGACCAACGTAGCGCCTTCATAATGGCCGACGGAATCTCCATTCCAGGACGGTGTCACATGCGCCGGATGGGGCTGGTTCAATCGCACCTGGCGATATTCATGATTGCGAAGATAGAGGAACACGATCTTTTGCGGCAGCTGCAGCATCTGCATGCCGTGCTGAAAGAAAATGTAAGGCAACCCCGAGGGCCAGCATTGATTGCTTGGGGTTGGATAGCTCGCGCCTGCGAGCGAGATTTCGCCGTGCTTCCTTACCACTTCTGCGGCGTGCGGCTTTAAGATCGGATTGGTGTAATCGCCGACAAACTGGTTGGCGTTACCCACGCCGTCCCGGCGGCGCGACTTGTTAACCACCGGCCCAGGCCCCGATGCCGGCGGCTCGAAACCGGGAAAATACGGGTGAACCCATTTGCCCGAGAAATCCGGGATCGACGTGGCGTTTTGCGCAGGCCCCCCGGCTGGCGGAACCGCTTGCGCCAGAGCGAACTGCCCGAGAGCGAGCGTCGCACTCGCGGCTATCAGGATGATTGATAAGATGAAATCCAACCGCTGCACTTTCATGATCTCTCTCCGATTACATCCTCAAGCTGCCGCTTCCTACTGCGCCGAGACGCGTTTGAGTTCGCGGCAATAAGAACAAGGCGCCTCGTGCGTCTCTGTCGATATGATGTTGCCCGCGTGGTCGATCCACTTGTATCCACGGTCGTGGAGGTCGCGACGGATCCCCAATTCGGGGTCGTAAAAGGTCGCGACCCCGCGCCTGGCCTGGCTGCCGCGCGCGAAGGCGGGATCCTGCATGGCCTGTTGGTACCAATAGGCGTCACTCATCGATTGCGTGATCGCCATGTTGGCAGCCGACGCAATTCGACTGACCACCATCGTGTTCTGTCCTTGGGTGGCAACCCAACCGGGGTCCAGGACCAGGGAATTCACGATATAAGTAAGAACCTCCGTGGCTTCGCCGGCACGCCCTTTGGCCGCGACGAAACCGGTCCAGAGATCGAGCCACCATCTGGCGTTCTGGCCATCCATGAATGACACCGCGGGCTGCTGCGTGGTCGCAAACACGTAGGCTGCCGCCGGCACCCCGCGCAGGCTGCAAGAGAAGCTAGCCTCTCCGGCATCGTTTGAAAGCCGCACGCCGCGCAGCGTGTAGCCGAAATCGAGAATGCGGTCGGCCTCCGGCAAAGCGCGGACCTCCGCACTCTTCAAGTCCTGGCACTCGCGTCCGAGGCGCTCGCTACCCCATTTGAGAGCGAATTCCGCACCCGTCTGATATTTTGCGACCAGGGTTCGCATGCCGGGAGCCGGAACATAAAGCATACCCTCCTGGAAGCCCCCCGATGCCAATAACTCACTGGGAGCCGTGAAAACCGGAATCCTGTGATCCCCATAGAAAATTGAGATCGCGCGGTCCGCCGAACGCATCGTGATGACTGGGCGCGGATCAATCCCATTGCGCCGCACCACGCCGACCTCGACATGCCAGCCGACCGGCACCTCGACCGTAAATGCTCGCTCGTTCGGATCAGTGACACGTTGCCACTGGACTTCCTGCGATCTGGCCAAGCCTGTCCAACCGGACAGAACTGCGGCGATGACAGCGGCAAAGCAACGGATTGTCCTGCATCCCGGCTCGGAATGGATTCGGGTTGACCTTCCAAAGCCGCCCATCGTTCAATCCTCCGATTGCGCCATCAGCACCACGCCGGAAAACCCGGCGCTACACAATTTGACGCAGCGTTGACGTCGTCGCAACCCCCAATGCCGCTAGAGCATGCCCTCTTAATGTCGTAATGTTGTTGATGCTGCGCGCTGGGTGGCGTTAGCAAGAGATGAAACATGTCGCGCTGGCTCAAGCGTGAATTCTTCACCCGAGAACTTTTCACTCGACAACTTCTTACCGATGCACGCCACTTCCAGATCGCCGCGCTGTCGGTGCTTGTCATCTTCAATATCGGCTGGATTGATTTCGGTGCGCGCCCGCTCAACTCCGCGCTGGCCGTCGGCAGCGCGCTCGCCACACAAGCTTTCTGCTCGCGATGGTTTGGCCTCCCGGCAATTGACCTTCGGTCACCGCTGATCACCGGACTATCGCTCTCGCTGCTCCTGCGCGCTGATGACCCTTGGCTGCACGCGGCTGCGGGCGTGATCGCGATCGCCTCGAAATTCGTCCTCCGGATTGACGGCAAGCACATTTGGAATCCGGCAGGCTTTGCAATCGTCGTGCTCATCTTTACTTCCAACGACGTCTGGATTTCACCCGGGGCCTGGGGGACGGCCGTCTGGTTCAGCGCGCTACTCGCCTTCTTTGCGATTCTTGTGCTGCATGCATCGCGCCGCTCCGACATGGCATTGTTTTTTCTCGGAAGCCATGCCGCGCTGTTGTTCGCCCGCGCCTGGTGGCTCGGCGATCCGCTCGCCATCCCGCTGCATCAATTGCAAAGCGGCTCGCTCCTGATCTTTGCATTCTTCATGATCTCGGACCCGCGCACCTCGCCCGACGCGCGGCTCGGTCGCTTCCTGTTCGCCGCATCCGTCGCAGTGCTTGGGCACTACATGGCGTTCTTCATGCAAATGCGCCCGGCTCTCTATGTGGCGCTGATTGCTCTGTCGCCGTTGATCATCCTCGTCGACAAACTTTTACCCGCGCAACGGTTCGCTTGGACCAATCCTCGGACCAAATCCGCAATCGAAGGAGTATCGCGATGACCAAACCCGTTACCTCACGCCTCAAGGCGACCGTCGCCGCAATTGCCCTCTGCGTCGCCATCGGCGGGCCGGCCGCGGCGTTCTGTGGCTTCTATGTCGCGAAGGCGGATTCCAAGCTGTTCAACAAATCATCGAAAGTCGTGTTGACGCGCGATGGCAACACCACCGCCATCACGATGGCCAGCGACTACGAGGGGGAGCCGAAGGAATTCGCCATCGTCATTCCCGTCCCCACTTTCATCGAACGCAAGCAGATCGGCGTGGTCGAATCCAAGACCATCGATCATCTCGACGCCTACACGGCGCCGCGCTTGGTCGAATATCACGATCCTGACCCATGCCGGCCGATCATAGCTTACCGGATGGCAGCCCCGCAGGCGCGAGCAAAAACAGGCGGTGCGGGTACCGAAATTGCGGTTCGCTATCGCGGCGTGACGGTGGAGGCAACCTACGACGTCGGTGAATACGATGTGTCGATCCTGTCCGCGGAGGAGAGCGATGGCCTGACCAATTTCCTCAACGACAACGGATACAAGATTCCGGCCGGTGCCGAAGCCGTGCTCGGCAGCTATATCCAGCAGAAGATGCGCTTTTTTATTGCGAAGGTGAATCTCGATCGCATGCAGAAAATGGGCAGTGGTTTCCTGCGTCCGTTGCAGGTGCGCTACGAAACGCCGAAATTCATGCTGCCGATCCGCCTTGGCACCGTCAATGCCAATGGGCCGCAAGACCTTATCATCTATGCGCTGACCAAGAACGGCCGCGTTGAAACCGCGAACTATCGCACCGTCAAGCTGCCGTCCGATCTCGACGTACCGCTCTACGTCAAGAACGACTTCGGTAATTTCTACAAAGCGATGTTCGATCGCGCGGTCGAACGCGAGAACATGCGCGCCGTGTTGGTCGAATATGCCTGGGACATGGCATGGTGCGACCCCTGTGCGGCTGATCCGCTGAGCAACAAGCAGCTGGTCGAACTCGGCGCACGCTGGATAGCGAGCGACGACAGCACGCGTTTCCGCCCCGCACAGGGCTCCAACGTCTATGTCACGCGGCTCCACGTGCGCTACGACGCCAAGACATTTCCGGAGGATCTGATTCTGTTGGAGACGCGCGACCGCACCAACTTCCAGGGCCGCTATGTGCTGCGGCATCCCTGGACGGGCGCGACCGCATGTGAACCGGGAAGCCGCTACCAGGCTTCGCTGCCCGCACGTTTTGAGAAGGAGGCCCAAAACCTCGCCAGCCTCACGGGCTGGTCGCTGGCCGACATCCAGGCCCGGATGGAATCAACCGGACAGCCGCGGCGCGGGACCAGGTAGCGAGAGGGCGCCGTAGCCCAGCATAAGGGCGTTTACGCCCGTCTGCGACGGGCTATGAAGCGGTAAACGCGCCTTGGCGCGGTTACCGCATAATGCGGGGCCAGCCTCACGGCAAGATTTGCCCAGGATTGCGATCTATGGCGCGTAAGCACGCGCCATTTCCCTCCATCCGGGCTACGAGATTGATAACGGGACTCGCTCTCACGCAATGGCGGGTCTTGCAGGTGCGCGCTGACCCGCTATATCCACTCCGATTTCAATCGTCGGACGTGGAACAGACCGCATGAACACCGAAACCGTTGCCACCGAAACCGTTGCCGAGACCCATACCTTCCAGGCCGAAGTTGCCCAGCTCCTGCACCTGATGGTGCACGCCGTCTATTCCGAGACGGAAGTTTTCCTGCGCGAACTGATCTCCAATGGTTCGGACGCCTGCGACAAGCTGCGTTACGAAGCGATCCAGAACCCTGACCTGATGGCGACCGGCGGCGCGCTTTCGATCCGCATCACACCCGACAGCGCTTCCGGCACCCTGACCGTCACCGACACCGGCATCGGCATGGATCGCCAGGAACTCATCGACAATCTCGGCACGGTCGCGCGCTCGGGAACGCGCGCCTTCATTAGCCGCCTTGGCGAAGCCAAGGACGGCACCAGCCTGATCGGACAATTCGGCGTCGGCTTCTACGCGGCCTTCATGGTGGCGGACCGCATCGAGGTCGTGAGCCGACGGGCCGGCGCAAGCGAGGCATGGATTTGGCGTTCCACGGGCGGCGCGGGATTTGAAATCGAGCCCGCGAGTGAATCCCAGGCGGCCCGCGTTGTCCGAGGCACCGACATCGTGTTGCACCTCAAAGAGGACGCCAGGAAATTTCTCGAAACCTACGAGATTGAGCGGATCGTGCACGCCTATTCGGACAACATCTTGTTTCCGATCGAGCTTCAAGGCAAAGAAGGCGAGCCACGGCAGATCAATTCCGCGAGCGCGATCTGGCAGCGGCCGAAGTCGGAACTCAAGCCGGAGGACTACAACCAAGCTTATAAGAGCCTCGGCGGCGCCTTCGACGACCCCGCCATGACCATTCATTACAAGGCCGAAGGGCGGCAGTCCTATGCGGTGCTGTTGTTCGCACCGTCATCACCGCCATTTGATCTGTTCGATCCTGCCCGCAAAGGCCATGTGAAACTCTATGTGCGGCGCGTTTTCATTACGGATGGGGCGGAACTTCTGCCCTCCTATCTCCGCTTCATGCGTGGCGTCGTCGACAGCGAAGACATGCCGCTCAATATTTCGCGCGAAATGCTGCAGAACAATCCGCAGGTCGCCCAGATTCGTAAAGCCCTGACCGGCCGCGTCGTGCAGGAACTGGAGAATCTCGCCGGCAAAGAAGTGGAAAACTACGACAAGCTCTGGCAATCCTTTGGACGCGTCGTCAAAGAGGGCCTCTATGAGGACCATGAGCGGCGCGAAAAGCTCCTGGGACTCGCCCGCTTCACGACCACCAAAGGCGACGCGCATCGTTCCTTGCAGCAATATGTCGCCGACCTGCGCCCGAACCAGACCGAGATCTACTACCTGGTCGGCGAGAGTATCGAACGCCTTAAGGCCAATCCCAAACTCGAAGCGGCGCGGGCGCGCGGCATCGAAGTATTGCTGCTGACCGATCCGGTCGACGCGCTCTGGACCTCGATGGCGCTTGAACACGAAGGCAAGCCGCTCAAATCGCTCAGCCAGGGCGAGGTCGATTTCAACCTCGTGCCGCTCGAGGACCAAGCCAAGGCGGATGCAGAACAAAAACCCGCCGCGGACGATGCGAGCATCATCGCGGCGGTCAAGACGGCGCTCGACGAACGCATTTCGGACGTGCGCGCCTCGCAGCGCCTGACCGACAGCGCCTCCTGCCTGGTCGCAAACAAACAGGGGCCGGATCGCGAATTGGAACGGCTGCTGGCACGTCACCAGAAGGGCGCGGGGTCGAAGCCAATCCTCGAAGTCAATATGCGCCACCCGATCGTGCTTGCCTTGGGCAAGGCCAAGGAAGCCGACCATGCCGACGATGTAACGGATTTGGCGCTGCTGCTGTTCGAACAGGCACAGATTCTCGACGGCGAGGTCCCGGACGACCCGGCCGCTTTCACGTCGCGGCTCAACAGGCTCGTGGTGAGGGGACTGTAGGATGGGTTGAGCCCTTCGCGAAACCCATCATCTCGCCGCAAGTGCCGTCGATGGGTTTCGGAAAAGCGCGTGAAGAACGCGCTTTTTCTCAACCCATCCTACGAATCGCGGAATGTCCTCAATACCCCCTGCGCCTGATCTTCTTCGCCTCCTTGCGCGCCGCATAACGGGCATCCCGTGCGGCTTTCTGCTCGATCGCGAGAGTTTCCGCTCGGCTGGCCTCTTCGGCGGCAACCATAACGGCGAGTTCTTCAGCTTCGCGGCGGGCCTTTTCTGCCAGGGCCTCCGCTTCAAGCCGCGTCTTTTCAGCGAGTTCTGCCTCACGGGCGCGCTGGGCGGCGAGTTCTGCCTCGCGCACCTGGCGGGCTGCTTCACGCTGCGCCTCGCGCGTTAGGCGAGCCTGGTGAATGGCGGCGCGGGCTGCTCGCACCTGCTCCCTGGCGGGGTCTTCGGCTTTGGCGCGGAACTTCGCCAGCAGGGCCTTCTTGGCCGCGGCAGCGGCGGTCTGGCGTTCATCCAAGTCAGGGTATTGAAAGCTACTCATCGATTCTCCAAGTTTTCCTAAAGCTGCGGATCCGGGACCGGAATCGCAGTGGGTGAAAACGTTCATATAAAGCAGGACGAAAGCTTGTTCAACCTGACCCAAGGTGTATTGAACAAACACGTGATCATATCCGCGGAATAAATGCCCTAAAGCCCGCTGGCGGAAATCCCGGCCGCCTTCACCAGCACCGCATTGGTCTTGATCTCATTGCGAATGTAGGCATCGAATTCCTCCGGTCGCATGAGCATCGATTCGGCGCCTAGCTTGGCCATGCTGTCCCGCACCTCTTTGCGGTCAAGGGCCCGGGCGGTCTCCTGGTGAAGCCGGTTGACGATTTCACGCGGGGTTTTCGACGGCACGAACATGCCAACCCAGAAATTGTAGTCGGAATCCACAATACCGGCCTCAAGCGTTGTCGGCAATTCAGGCAAGGCGGCCGACCGTTTCGAACTCCCCATGGCCAGCGCGATGAGCTGCTTTTCCGCAATCATCGGCAGCACGGCATTCACCGGGCAGAAATAATAATCGACGCGCCCGGCAATGATTTCGGTCAGGGCCTCCGGGGTTCCGCGAAACGGCACATGGACAACGTCGATACCGGCTCCAAGACGAAACCGTTCGGCGTTGAGCTGCGTTGCCGTTCCGACGCCGGCGGACGCATAATTCATCGTGCCCGGCTTCGCCCTGGCGGCGCGTACCAGATCCGCAACGGAGGCGATGCCCTTGGCGGGCGAGATCACCAGCACCTGGGGCAAGAGCGCCAGCGGCGTGATGCCGGTGAGGTCGCGCATCGTGTCATAGGGGGTGCCCGGATAGGTCGTTGGCGTAATCGTGTAGGACGACGAGTGCACCAGGATCGTGTGTCCGTCCGGATCGGCCTTGGCCACGGCCCCGACCCCGATCGTGCCGCCCGCGCCCGGCCGGTTCTCGACGACGAAAGCCTGGCCCAGTTGTTCCGACAGGCGCTGCGTCACCGTGCGCGCCATGATGTCGGTGGCGCTGCCCGCCGTGAAAGGCACGACGACCGAAACGCGCTTGCTTGGCCACGATTGCGCTGCGCCGGGGTTTGAAACGACCACATTCGAAACGATCAATGCCGCGCAAGCGGCAAGCCAAATCGACGCAATCCTGTTCGATGTAAGTCTCATCGTCGTTTCCATTCTCCGTCGCCCGACATGGCGGACACCTGCTGGAACCCACCACGATTATGGGCCGCTTGCACCACACCGCACAACACGCAATATGATTTTCAGCCTGTAAGGTGTCCCGCGGGCCAACCGCCGATACCGGGGCATCGTTGAGGCTGACCATTGAAATCCCCATCCTTCGACTACGCCCGTGCGCGTTCGACCGAGGAGGTCTGCGAACTGCTGGCGCAGCATGGCGATGACGCCAAAATCCTTGCCGGCGGTCAGAGCCTTGTTCCCATGATGGCATTTCGGCTCCTGCGTCCGCATTGGCTCATCGATATCAACGAGATTCCGGCGCTGAAATCCGTGAGCTTCGAATTGGATGCCGTGCGCATCGGCGCCGGCACACGGCAAAGCACGATTCTCGGCGACGACGCGGTTGCGGCCCGCGTTCCGTTGTTGCGGCAGGCGCTCGCATACGTCGGCCACGCCCAGACGCGCAACAGGGGCACGATCGGCGGCAGCCTTGTGCAAGCGGACCCGTCGGCCGAACTCTCCCTGGTCGCGCGCGTCCTCGACGCCCGTCTGGTCCTTCGGACCAAATCCGGCACGCGAACGGAGCCTGCCGCGACGTTCCTCTGCGGCCCCATGACGACGTCGCTTCGACCGGATGAAATCCTCGAAGACATCCACTGGCCCATCTGGCGCGAGCGCAGGACTGGATCGGCCTTCACCGAGATCAGCCGCCGTCACGGCGATTTCGCCATTGTGGCGGCCGCCGCCCAGGTCGCGCTGGACGATGAAGGATGTTGTGCGCGGGCGAGTTTCGGCGTCGGTGGCGCCTCCCCGGTGCCGGTCGCCTTTCCGGCGCTGGCGCGGAGCCTCATCGGCAACCGTCCGGATCAGGCGATGTTGCGTGACATTGCGCACGAGGCCGCAGCGGCCCTCGAACCCGACTCCGACACGCATGCGAGCGCGGCCTACCGGCGCCACCTCGCCGGTGTCCTCCTGCGGCGTGTTCTGCAAGAAGCGATCAAAGCTGCGGGAACCGTCCAATGAGTGACACGCTTTATCCCGTCTCGGTGGAAGTCAACGGCGAAACACGAAGCGGCCACGTGCCGGCGCGCACATCGCTGGTCGATTGGCTACGTGAACATCTCAACCTCACGGGCACGCATATCGGCTGCGAACACGGTGTCTGCGGCGCGTGCACGGTCATGCTCGATGGCGAGCCGATACGCTCCTGCTTGATCTATGCCGTACAGGCCGATGGACATCGCGTTGTCACCGTCGAGGGCTTGGCGCATGCGGACGGACGTTTAAGCATCCTGCAAGACAGTTTTTGCGAAACGCACGCCCTGCAGTGCGGGTATTGCACGCCCGGCATGCTCATCGCGGCCCAAGCCTTCCTTGATAAAGCCCTGCTCGAGCGAAATCCACGACCGACCGAAACGCAGATCCGCGAAGCGATCAGCGGCAATCTCTGTCGCTGCACCGGCTATCAGCAGATCGTCGATGCGATCGCGCTTGCGGCGCGACGTCTGGCCGCGGGAGCCGAATGACCATGGGCGAAACCCCCAAGGGATTCCGCTATATCGGCGCCAAGCGCCGGACCAAGGAAGATCCGCGCTTCGTCACCGGACGCGGCCGCTATGCGGCCGACGTCGCCCTGCACGGCCTGCACCACGTCGCGCTGGTGGCCTCGCCGCACGCCAGCGCGCGCATCGTATCGATACGGACCGACGTAGCGCGTGCGATGCCGGGCGTGCGCGCCGTGGTCACGGGCGAGGAGTTCTGTGCCGCGACCGATTCACTTGCAATCGGGGTTGACGCCCCAAGCGTCACGCGATGGTCGCTCGCCCGCGACCATGTGCGCTACGCCGGCGAGTGGGTTGTGGCGGTCGTGGCGGAAACGCGGGCGCTCGCCGAAGACGCCGCCGAACTCGTCGAGGTCGAGTACGAGGCGTTGCCACACGTCATGGAACCCGAATGCGCGATGATGGAGGCAAGTCCGCTGGTGCACCCGGCGCACGGTTCGAACGTCCTTCTGCATCGGAATTTCGTCTGGGGTCCGGTGGCGGAGGAATTCGCCAAGGCAGAACACCACCTTGCGTTTCGCGCCACCTGGAGCCGCTCTGCTACCGTCCCGATCGAGACATTCGCCGTGGTCGCGCAGTGGCATCCCGGCACGGAAATTCTCGACATCTGGGCCTCCATCCAGATGCCGAAATATCCCGACCAGACCGCCAAGGCGCTGCGGCTGCCCGGCAATGCAGTGCGCGTCCACTACGACGTCGACGTCGGCGGCAGCTATGGGGTCAAACGCGGGCTCAAGCACACCGTGCTCGTCGGCTATCTCGCAAGGCGGCTCGGTGTGCCGGTGCGGCTCGTTGAGGACCGGCTTGAGAACATGCGCGGCGGCGACATGCATGGCCCCGACCGTAGCTTCGACATGAACGTTGCCTTCGATCACGACGGCACCATCCGGGCACTGAAGATCAGGGCGGTTGACAATGTCGGGGCCTATGCGGGCCGCGCGCCGTTCCAGCTCGGCAAGCCGATCAGCGCCATCTGCGGGCCCTATCGGATTGGGGCTGTCGCCTATGAGCCGGTCTCGGTGATGACCAACAAGACCCCGCAGGAGGCGGTGCGCGGTTTCGGCCAGGCGCCAACAAACTTTGCACTCGAACGCACCATGGACCGCGTCGCGCGCTATCTGCAGATGGACCAGATTGCGCTACGGCAAAAAAACCTGATCCGCAAAGACGAATTTCCGTACACTATCCCGAGCGGCTCGACCTATGATTCCGGCGACTACCACACCGTCCTCGACAAGGCGCTTAACGCGATCGACTATCCGGCGCTCGTGCGCCGGCGCGATGCGGCACGCGAGCGAGGTTTGCTCGCCGGCATCGGCATTTCAACCTGCCTTGAACCCAGCGGCGGAAACGCATCCTTCGAACCGCTGTTCAACCCCAAGATCGACACCACGACATGGATGGATTCCTGCCTGGTGCGCGTCGATCTCTCCGGCTCGATCACCGGCATCATGGGAACTTCGTCGTCCGGACAGGGGCACGAAACGCTGGTCGCGACGGTCGTCGGCGAGATTCTGCAACGCGATCCCGCGGCCATCCGCGTCATCCACGCCGATTCGCTCTCCGCTTTGCCATCGAACAGCCCGGTCGGCAGCCGCATGGCGATCATGCTCGGCGGCGCGGCAGCCGGTGCGGCCCGCATCATCAGGGACACGCTCATTTCGATCGCGGCGCATCAATTCGAATGCGCCAGTGAGGACATCGACTATCGCGACGGCAATACGAGCCTGAAAGGCGTGCCGGAAAAAGTCCTGACCTGGGATCAGCTGGTCGAGATCGCGCACCGCAAAATTCATCGCATGCCGGCCGGTATCGAGCCGGGATTGCAGGCCAAATTCGTCTGGGACGTTCCAACCGGCGGCGACTTGCCGACCGCGGACAATCGCGTCCAGGTCTATCCGTGCTATGCGTTCGAGGCCCACGTCGTCTATGTCGAGATCGACCCCGAGACAGCCGCCCCGCAAATTAAGCGCTATGTTTGCGGGCACGATTGCGGCGTCATGATCAACCCGGATATCGTGCACGGCATGACCTATGGCGGCATCGCGCACGGCATCGGCGCCGCCCTTTATGAAAAGTTCACCTATGACGAAGCGGGCCAGCTGACCAGCGGCACATTCATGGACTATTTGATTCCGAGCGCGCTCGAAGTTCCACCCATCGAAATCGTCGACCACTGCACGCCGTCGCCGCTGACTACTTTCGGCCAGAAGGGATCGGGCGAAGCCGGCTATCTTGGCGCGCCCGCCGCCGTGGCCAACGCGATCAACGATGCGCTCGCGCCGCTCGGTGTCGAAGTCAACGAATTGCCGATGTCCCACCTCGCCATCTGGGAAACGCTTTGCAAAGCAGATGCTGGAAAGGCAGGCATCGGCAAAGAAGAAAAACGATGACGGCTTCTGACACTCCCGGCCGAGCAACCAATCAAAATTTTGGGTTCGTTTTGGCCAAAATAGCCGAGTTCGTTCCTGATCCGGGCTGCCCTGTGCCACTTGTAAGTTGAACTCGATGCACTTGCGCTACTCTTAGTAGCAATGACAGGTCCATGTAATGGCACCACCACGAGATCGAAGAGTCGGCGGGGCACATCGCCGACGAAACAAAAAAGCGCCCGGCGGGTCCGCGGGCGCAATTCGACATAACCATTTCGCCAGATAAGCCGAGTTGCAAGGCAGTGTCAAACAAATTCTCCTCTTAGAATAACATAACCCAAGACCCCTCCCGGAGTTTCCCATGAAAGAACTCGTTGTCGACATTCACGCGCATTACATTCCCAAATGTCTCTTTGAAAGGTTCGACGGCGAGGCCGAGAATTTTCCGAACGTGGGGCTTCTGCGCGACGACAAGGGCGTGCGCATGCAGTTCCCGGGAGGCGAGCTGACACGGCCTGTCTCGCCCGCGCTTTCCGATCTCCGCGCCCGCTGCGCCTGGATGGACCGGAACGGCATCGACCATCAACTGCTCGGCGGCTGGCTCGACATCTTCGGCTATGAACTTCCCGCAGACGAAGGGCGCAGGTGGAGCCGCTTCACCAACGCATGCATGTCGGATGAATTGCGCGACGAACCGCGTTTCACCCCGCTCGCTACCGTGCCGTTGCAGGATGGTCGGTGCGCCGCCGAAGTGCTTGAAGAGGCCATGGGGCGAGGATTCGGCGGCGCGATGATCGGGACCCTGCCAAAGGGCTCAAGCGGCAACCTCGACGATCCGTCACTCGACCCGTTCTGGGCGTCGGCTTCGAAACTCGGGGCAGCCATCTATCTCCACCCGATGTTTGTCTGCGGCGAACCGCGGCTTGGCGATTATGACCTGGTCAATGCCATCGGGCGTCTCGCCGACACATCGATCGCGGTATCGCGACTTTTGTTCTCGGGCCATCTCCTCAAATTCCCGGGGCTGAAACTCATCCTCTCGCACGGCGGCGCCGCGCTGCCGTTCGCACTCGGACGCCTGGCGCGCAATCACGAGATCGCGAAAGGCAAATACGCCGATCCGCGCAAAGGCTTCGAGGCCATGTATTTCGATTCCTGCGTGTTCGACGCCGACTCGCTGGAATATCTGGCCAAGAAGGCCGGCACCGACCGCGTAATGCTCGGCTCCGACCATCCGTTCCCGATCGGCGACCCCGAACCCACGAGAGTAGTCGAAGCCGCGCGTTTCTCGCACAATGATCGCACCAAGATTCTGGGCGGCAACGCGAAAAATGTCTTCCGTCTGCGAACCGATTGCTGGTGTGGAAAGTGACCCTTACTCCGCCTTGATGTTGGCCGCGCTGACCTGATTAACGCGATGCGTTTGCCGACAGATGCGTTTGCCGCCTTCTGGCGTCGCTCGCATAACAATGATATCCTTGCGACATGAGCGTGACTCAAACACGTATACTCGAATTGTTTCGGACGCTTACCCTGCACGAGCGGCGCGAACTTGTCGCGCAACTGAACGATGCAGCATATGCGAGTTCGGCATATGAAGGCTTGACCGCTGAGCAAAGCGCCGCACTTGACGAGGGCATCGAACAAGCCGAGCGTGGCGATACAATCCCCGCAAAAGATGTGTTCGATCGATTGGCGTCGCGCTTTCATTTTTCCGACACATGAAGGTCGTCTTATCCAGCCGCGTCGAGGCGGAATTGGTGTTTTGATTCCGGTGTGGCTCGTTTCGGGCACAGAGTGGCAGAAAGGACATTCAATCGCATTCGAACGTTCCTGTTTGTCACGCTTTCCGAAAATCCAATGGCCGGTCGTTACCGGGCCGATCGAAATATTTTCAAGCACACCATCGCTCGAACACCATTCGTGGTCTTCTATCGCGTCGACAACGACGCGGACGAGATCATAATCATTGCAATTTTCTATGGTTCACAAGATCGTCGCGAATTTGACGTTGATGATTGATCACGTGCTGGAATATCTGGCCAAGAAGGCCGGTGCCGACCGCGTGATGCTCGGCTCCGACCATCCGTTCCCGATCGGCGATCCCGAGCCGACCCGCGTGGTCGAGGCCGCGCTGTCAACCTTTGCAGGCATGCGAAGTACCGAGTCTTGCGGCGCGTCCCACAAATTTGTCATTCGGCGTTGCTACATGAACCCTACTGACTGAGTTAAGGGAACCACGACAAGCGAGTACTTTTCAAAGTACCGACAGCAATTCGTACGCGACGGATGGGAGGTGATCGCTACCCCCCCCAGCATACCAGCCAGGGCAAGACGAGCGCCAACATAAAGCCGCCGCTTGGTCACCGCGCCCGACGGACGCACGCAGACGACCGTCTCGCGGACCGTACTGACATCGACCGTCGCGATCGAATTGATGAGCTCAGGCAGCAACGAAAAACTTGTGGAATCAAATTTGGCGCAATTCACGCTCGCGGCGATGCTAGTCGCCGCTGTGCCCGCCAAACCCTGACGGGCCGGCTGCGCGGAGCGCCGTCAACGCGAATTGTGCAGATCGGATCGAATATTTTTGAAAAGCGCGTAGGGCGCAATCGCTTTATTGGCCGGTCGTCGCCTAATTCACGTAAGTCCGTTGTGGGCCCATGGCGCAATAAAGCGATTGCGCCCTACGAACCTTCCGCACTTAGCCCGTCGTCGCCACCCGGCGTTAACGAAAGCTATCCAGGGGTAAAGCTGCCAACTGCTTTATTATTCGTATTCCCGGCTCAAGCAGAGCGAACTCTTGCCAGGAATTTTTCGGCCTCGGTCTTCAACCTGTTGCTTTCTACGGACAGTCCTTGAGCTGAAGACAGCATCTGGCCAAATGCAGCACCGGTTTCCGACGCGCCTCGGCTCACATTTGAAATATTGGCAGCTGCTTCGGACGTTTCCTTCGCGGCATGCTCGACGTTGCGTGAAATCTCCCGTGTAGCTGCCTCTTGCTCCGTTACAGCGGCGGCAATACTCTCCGAAATGAGTGAGACCTTCCCGATTGTCTCCCTGATCTCCTTGATTGCCCCGACGGTACCGCCGGTTGCGATCTGCATTTCAGAAATCTGCAACCCGATCTCTTCCGTCGCTCTCGCGGTCTGGTTGGCCAGCGATTTAACTTCCGACGCAACAACCGAAAAGCCCCGACCCGC
>DATGVJ010000069.1:0-24376 GCA_035300505.1 Xanthobacteraceae bacterium | reverse complement strand
TGCGACGCCCGCCGGCGGTTTGCATTGCCTGCAAGATGAGGGCCTCGAAGGACGAGCCGGACCCGGATTTCCGGAACCAATCGTCCGCCGCTATTCTGCGTTTCGTTGCCTTTGGCAGGGAATGAACAAAAGGAACGAAACACCAGTTGGCCCATCCTGACCGCGACCGAACGCGAGCAACCGTTCCATGCGGCGCGAACAGACTTGCCTTTCGGCAACAACTCATCATTCAACTGAAGTGTTTGCTCCGCCACCCGAGGTGGTTTCCGGGTTCATGGCTGACGACGCGGAGCGGGCGCTGATCGAGTAGAACCCGCTTGTTGCCGGCCTCATCAGGCAACGCGGCTTGTTCGGTGCGGCGCCGAGGGTCGTGAGGATGCAGCCCGAAAATCTGCGCAATCGGATGCTTCGGTTTATGCGCCGCCATTTCTTCGACCATTTCGGTCGCCGCAGGCATTAAAGGCACAATCCGGATTTTTCACCAGATCAGTAAGTAGCAGGAGTAGATCAGTAAGTACCAAGAGTCTTGGCCTCCTACCGCCGCTGCGCCTGCCAATGGCCGCTGCATCGGCCGGTGGCCGATGCGCCCCGCCATTGTCCACCGCCAGAATTTCCCGAAAGACGGCCCGATCCCGTCGCGTTGCCGTCACCTTGCCGAATTGATACAGTGACCTGCCCATTGTTTGAAACTCGACCTTGAGTTTCGGTGCCGCCGCCCTCGTAAAACACCCTTCCGCCTGCTATTTGAACTCCATAGCGGTATGCACGGTCGCAATCCCCTGCGTCTGTAACGATCAGCACGCTCCATGCGCCATCGAATCTCGATTGCGCGGGCGCGGCCAACGACAGTCCGGCAGGAATGCACGTTGCAATCAGCAACGCCAACCATACACGTCCCAACCTTACGCGTCTCAGCATCGCGAAGTTGTTGATCATCGTTTGACCTCATAGTTCCTCGATCACAACAAATTGAAGCGGCCCAGGCTGGGTCGCCATTGATCACTATCGATAGTGATCCAGATGAATTCGATAAATATCCAAACCCTATAAGGTTCCCGAGTGAGACGTTGGCATTGCTGGAAATACTGATTTTGTCTAATCAATTCGGTTGCTGAAGGCTCAAGATGTGGGCGACGTTGTTGGCAACTGTTCTGGGGTGAGCATTACGTTCGGCATCGTTCGATGCGGCGTAAGGAGCGCGACGCTCAATGCCGCGGCCGTCATTCCGGGAACCTTCGCAATTACCTCAAAGCGTGGTGAGGCAGGGTTCGGCGAGGGAGCCGGGGAACGGTCAACAGTATGGCATTGGGAACAGATGCGTCGTGCCAACGCAAGGCCCTCAGTGCGATCGCCTTCCTGTGCAAACGTGCCGCTGCTCCCAAGTATGGTTGCGACAGCGGCTGCCGAAAAAATAGCCTCAACGTGTCTCATGTCCAATGCTCCCCTTTTCATGATTTCTATTGTGACAAGATGAGGCCTTGGGCGCTTTGAGATAGGTCAATGCCGGTGCTTCTTATTTTTGTTGTGTTACTCGCCCGCCTTGAAGGCACGCGGGCGATCAAGTCCACGTTTGTGGGGCCCAGGGCATTGTCCGATGACTGGAGGAAGACCGCCAGCGAGATACTCGCCCCGCAGGTCGCTAGCCTCATGGCGGGTCGCGCACTCCCAGCAAGACCTCGGTGACCTCGTCGGAAAAATGCTTCCTGCGCCCGTCGATCAAAACCCACTCCGGATCTTCGGGATCGGGCTTCGCTTGCGGCAGGCCGTGCTCAAGCAGCGCCCGGGCACAGCCCGCCCAGTCCCCGCCCTCGATCGGTTCTGAGGATGAGGCCCATGACAACGTCCCGCAGACGTTGTCGCCGTGGCCGTGCTCCTCTTTCCAGCTCGCGCCATGGTCGAGAAGAAATCGCGTCAACCCCGCATCTCCTCGAAAGACCGCGAGATTGAGAGCCGATGCATGCCAGTCGCCGCCCCGCGCCGCGATTGGCCAGCCGAGCTCGACCATAAGCTTCGCACCTTCGTCACCGCCGTCCGCGATCATGTCTGGCAGCAACCGCAGCTGTGTGTCCGGGAGCGAGGTGGGCAGATCATGCCGTCGGGACCGAATGCGTTGCGCCTCTGCCTCATCGCCCCGTGCGCACGCCGCAACGAACTGTTCTTCTTCCGAGATCGGTTCCGCTCTGCCATGTTCGCGCAAAAGCTCGGCGACGTCACCAAGCCCGAACTGCAGCGCTTGGCTGTAAGCACTGACGCCGCTCGGGGTGCGTGCCGATGGATCGGCACCTGCCTTCAACAGCGCCTCGACGTGCCGGCGCGATCGCCGGCGCCTGATTGCCCAGAGCAGCGGCGAGCCCCAGTCGGTCAAAGGTGGATTGCGTGCGGGCCAATTTGGATCGGCGCCATGTCGGAGCAGCAGTTCGAGCACGGCAAGTTCGTCGAAGTCGAGCGCGCGGTAAATCGCGTTGGTGTCGTCAAAGCGCGCCCCGTTCTCCAGGAGCACGCGGGTGCAGGCAAGACTCTCCACCGAATGGTAGAGCGATTCGCCATCGTTGGGATCGGCCCCGGCATCGAGCAGCACTCTTGTCAGTTCGGCATCCTGATTTTTTCCGGCGGCTCCGTAGAGCGCCGACAAGGGGTGATCGTCGTCCGGTTTGTTCAAGGATCCTGGCGGCCAGCGATTGCCGATCCGCTGATTGGGGTCAGCGCCGGCGGAGAGCAGAAATGTCGCACTGCGATGAAGACGTTCGCGAAATTCCGGCACCTGCAATAAACTTGAATGCGTGATCGCGACGAGCGGCGGCAAGCGCAGCGGCCCGCCCGGACGGTTGACCCATGCGGGATCGGCCTCTGTCGCCTGTCGCAACGCGTCTTCGTCACCGATCGCACACGCCAGATAGGGGCTGCCTGCCGCGACATCGGGATTTTCGACCAGCATCCGAACGGCGACGCGGGGATTTGCGCGATTGCCTCCGCCAGCGACCTCCCCGGAATACACGAGCTTGAGCCAATGAAGCACGCGAGCCGCCCGATCGTCGCGGGAAGCCGATTGCACTTCGACGTATTTCCGCAGGTCCGTCCAGGATGCAAAACCGTGTTCGCGCGCCAGGCATGATTGCGCGTCGTGCAGACGGAATGTGAGCGACGCGATCTCGTCGTCGCTCCGGCCGGTGGCTGCCGGCAGCGCGCGCTTTTGCTTGTTTCTTGAGATGGTCGAGATTCGACCGATCGGGCAATCGGTTCATGCGGACCTCCGTGCATGATTTCGCCGACGGCCCGCAATACCGGCTGCACAAAGGGTCTAAGTGGTAGTTTAATGCTGCAAGTGGGTTCTCCCCTTCCCGCGGGCCCGGGTGCGGCTTGCTCCGCACGCTGAAATTTATGGTGGCTAGCCACAGAGGTCAACCCCACATGTTCGATCAAGGGTCGATCAATATGTGTTGGCAGTTGCGCCTCCGGCGGAACCGCGAACGTTGCTCGAAGTTCAAAACGCTAACCTGTATTGACGCAAGTCAATGAGTGAAGCTGTGCGAACGTTCAGGCTATTGTCCTGTCGATGGAGGATTTCATGCTCAAAGATATGGTTGTCAATCTTTCGACGACAGCAGCCGATGATACGACCCGGGATTACGCGATAACGCTTGCCCGCGAATTCGGTTCGCATCTTTTCGCCGTTGCGTTTGCTGTCGAGCCGATCGCGCCGACTTTGGTCGTCGAGGGCGGACCGCCGGAATTGTTTGCAGAGTGGCTGCGCGAGGCAGAAGCCGCCGCGGAAGCGGCCGTGAAAAAGTTCAATGACGCGGCGCGCGGATCAGGGCTCTTGACGAATGCGCGCTGGTTGACAACGACGGTCGGGGGAAGCGCAGACTTGTTCGGCCGCATTGCACGACGGTTCGACCTCGCGATTATCCGGCAAAGCGAACCGGACGACGATAGCCCCAATTCTCTGATGATCGAGACCGCGTTGTTTGATTCGGGAAGGCCGGTGCTGGTGGTGCCCTATGTGCACAAGGGGGCTGCCAGACTTGAGCGCGGCCTGGTGTGTTGGGATGGAAGCCGCAATGCGGCACGCGCAGTCGGCGATGCCATGCCTTTCCTGCAGCGCGCCAAATCGGTTGAAGTCGCCATCGTGGGAGATCGAATCAAGAGTCGGGAAATTGCGGGGGCCGATATCGCCCAGCATCTTGCCCGACATGGCGTGAAGGTCGAAGTGAAGGAATTGATTGCGCCCGATATGGACGCTGCCAACATCATCCTCTCTCATGCGGCCGATATATCCGCCGATTTCATGGTGATGGGTGGCTATGGTCATTCGCGACTTCGTGAATTCATACTCGGCGGCGTGACACGCAGCGTCTTGGGAACGATGACTATTCCGACGCTGATGTCACATTGACATGAGTTTCGAGGCGCCGTGCTCCTGCCGTATCTTGAACAGGATTTTGAGGGAGTTACCGCCGCGTGCTGGAGACGCGACGTTGAATCCAGTCGACGACCAGGACTGAGACGCCGAACAGAGCGAAGAATACGATTGCGAATAAAATTATCCCGTCCAGCATGGATTCCTCCATTTCATAGTCGAGAACAGGGGCCTTATTGGGCGTCATCGCATTGATCTTGATCAAATGCTCGGGGCAACATGGCGATGTTTCATTGATCTGGATCATGTTCAACCGTGCGTTCAAACGTTATTGAGAACGCGATCTGTCACGCAGCCAAGCATCGCGAACCCAGAGGTCATCTCATGTCGCTGGCGATCAGGGCACCGAGCGGTTGCCAGGACGAACTGGGCCTGAAGAGTTCGGGCAATCCTATCTTTTGGAGCTTGCGGGTCGCCGAGCGGACACAAGAAAGGTCCGCCCCTACGCAACTCCACGAGAGAGCACAATTACAAGCACCGCATTTTCTGACTCGGTAGTGGACCTCCAACCACGTTCGTTCGGGCTTCCGTTGGACGAGCCGCGGTGCTTAGCTTTGGTCCTTGGGAATGCGCTGCTGGGGCGTCGCACCATACGAAATTACGGTGTCGCACCAGAGGCATTTGAACATATCGTAATTTGGACTGGTCTCATCCGACCTATGTCCCAGCATGGCAATCCCGCAGACCGGACAGTGCTTTATCGGCTGCCGAGGTTTTTGGGTCATAGGGTCATACCGGTGACGTGAGTTTTCAATCGGTGAAACTTAAGGGCTGTCGGATATTTGTATATGTCAGGTCTCGCAGCCACATCGCAAAGGCAACCAACAGAATCAGTTGAAATCTTAGCGCCTACCAATTTTTACACGGAACGGGTCGCCGCCCGTTCCGTGTTTGATCCGAAGATCTGAATTTTCGTGCCTATCTGCTCACACTGCGTGTTTGTGCCTCGGCCCAGGCCAGCACGGCTCCGAATGCGCAGAACGCAAAGATGATCACAGACAGTGCAACAATGGATTCTGTCGGCATGACGTACTTGCTCCTTCCTTGCTCTTTCCTGGCTATGAAAGGTATCGAATCGGTCGGCGGGCGCTTTGATCGAGATCAAATTTCCGGCGGGCCGCAGCGATCCAGCCGCGGATCCGCTAAATCCGCTTAAACGGAGGCGGGCGCGGTACCGGGCGAACCGCCAGCGCCTCGCGAGCGGCGTCCTTGAAGGCTTGGTCGGGAGGAAGGATGACAGAAGCCGAGCGCACGCGCTGGTGCGCGAGATCGACGCCGGGCGGCGTCACGCTTTTTTCGGCCAGTTCCTTGGCTGCGCGCATCAGCCGGTGGCGCGCCATGATGATGCCGTTGTCACAAGAGACGAGGTTTTCCTTGGTGCGATCGATGATCGGCCCCATGCTTTCCTGGAGTGAAGCATCCTGCATGGCGATGCCTTCGACGCCGCTATAGGTGTCGCCGCGCCTTTGCGCCTCGCGGTCGATCAGGTAGTCATTTTCCTTGTTGGCGACCGGGCGATAAGTGCCGGGTTTGTTGAGGACGTGGATACCCTTGCCGGCCTTCATCGCCTCGCGTTCGGCCTTGGTGATGTCTCGGGTGGGATGGAAATCGTAGCTCCAGGCCCAGCAGTTTTCATCGTCGATCGGGATCCAGAAATGGCCATGCAGGGTGTGTCCACCGCGTGGCGGGATCATCGTGAAGGATGGCATTACCCACTGGGTAATGCGCCAGTAATAACGGCCTTCTTCCGCATTTCTGCGCGCGCCGATGAACAGGCCGCCTGGGCTTTCGACCACTTCGAAAGCCGGCATCATATCGGCCATATTGTACTGATTGCCCTTCGAACCTTGGAACAAGGGATCTTTGTTGATGTTGTCGCGGTGCAGCCAAGAAACGTGACTCGAATCAATCCCGCCTTCCATGGCCTGGAGCCAATTGCTTTCCTGAACGCGCTTGGAGATGAACCGCTGCGCGTCCGGGACCATGATGAACTCCCATTCCGGGAGCGGCGGCTTGTGCTCCGTCGGGCCCATGTAGGTCCACAGGATGCCGCCGCGTTCGACCAGCGGATAGGATTTCAGTTTGATCTTCTTGGCGAAACCGCTTTCGACGGGTTCCGACGGGACTTCGATGCACTGGCCCGTGATATCGAACTTCCAGCCGTGGTAGGGGCGGCGCAGCCCACATCCCTCGTTCCGGCCGAACCAAAGCGATACGCCGCGGTGGGCACAAAACTCGTCGATCAGTCCGTAGCGGCCCTGGCTGTCGCGAAAGGCTACCAGCCGTTCCGAGAGAAGTTTGACCCGCACCGGCGGGCAATCATTCGACGGTAGCTCTTCACTAAGGAGCGCGGGTATCCAGTAGCGGCGGAACAGCGCACCCATGGGAGTTCCGTGGCCGGTTTGCGTAACTAAAGTGTTTTGTCCGGCCCTCAACATCGACATTCTCCCAGGTTTCCAATTGGCGAACCTGATTAATGAACGATGGTGTTCCGCCCGAGCATTGATCTGGCTCAAATTCAGGAAAAACCGCTAAAGTCTCGTCATGTCGATGCAGTTCCACGAAGATTCAGTCCAGCCCTGGCGCAGCGTGCGCCTGGACACGCTGGTACGATTGCGCTGGGTCGCGGTCATAGGGCAGACGACGGCCGTTCTCGTCGTCTATGCGGGCCTGGAATTCGACCTGCCGATCTCGGCCTGTCTTGCCGTGATAACGCTTGCGGCCTGGCTTAATATCGCGCTGCGCGTCCGGTTCCGCATGACGCAGCAGATGGAGTCGGATCGGGCGGCCTGGCTCCTCGCTTTTGACGTCGCCGAGCTTGCCATCCTGCTGTTTCTCACCGGCGGTATGCAGAATCCGTTTTCGTTCTTGCTGATTTCACCGGTGCTGTTGTCGGCAACGGCCTTGCCGCCGCGAATGACTGTGCTGCTCGGCGTCTTTGCCGCGGCCTGTGCCACGGTGCTCATCTTCTATCACTTTCCCTTGCCGTGGGACCCGGACGACCCGCTGGTGTTGCCGGCGTTCTATACGATGGGCATGTGGCTGGCTTTGCTCCTTGCGCTGGGGTTCATTGGCGTCCATGCGTGGCAGCTCACCGAAGAATCGCACAAGCTTGCCGACGCACTGGCGGCAACTGAACTTGTCCTTGCGCACGAGCAACATCTCTCACAACTCGACGGATTGGCTGCGGCGGCTGCGCATGAACTCGGGACGCCGCTTTCCACGATCACCGTGATTGCCACCGAACTCGAACGGGCGATCCAGGCGGATTCCCCCTTGGCCGACGACGTCAAGCTGTTGCGTGAACAGGCGCAGCGTTGCCGTGCCATTCTCGGCAAGCTGACCGAACTATCCTCCAGTATCGAGCCATTCGACCGCATGCCCTTTTCGGCCCTGATCGAAGAGGTGGTTGCCCCCCATCGCAACTTCGGTGTCACCATTGGGGTCACGTTGTCGCCTTATGAAGCCACGGAACCGATTGGCGGACGCAACCCTGCCATCCTGTATGGGCTCGGTAACCTGGTCGAAAATGCTGTCGATTTTGCCGGCCGGCGGGTCGATGTGGTGGTGGATTGGAGCGAGGACGATGTTGGTGTAACGATCACCGATGACGGGCCCGGTTTTGCACCTGAAATCATGGACCGGCTGGGCGAACCCTACATCCGCAGCGCGCGCGACCGCCGGCTCAATATCGGGGGTACAACCGGTGGCGGCTTAGGCCTGGGATTCTTCATTGCCAAGACCCTGCTGGAGCGATCGGGCGCCGTATTGACCTTTGAAAATCATTTCGCGCCACGGCGGGGCGCGATTGTCGCGGTACGCTGGGCTCGTGCCGATTTCGAGCAGCCGGCCGGTAACTTTTGATTTTGGCATCGCTGGTGGCCGCATTCCTTGACGAGTGCCGACATTTGACGGGATTCGCCCTGTTCGGCACGAACGGGGACCCCGTATACCAAGCCGATGGCAAATGATTGATCCCATGCTATTATTGTGGAATGTAATGCGAGAAACGTGGGGGCAAGACTAGGCAAGACCTTGCAGGACGAAGCACGCATGGAATGCACCGTTGAACGCGATGCGATTGCCGAACTATCGGTTGTTTCATGATTGATAAGCCGAATAGTGCAAGAACCGACACCACTCTGGAAGGCGACGTGAACGCTACCGCTACTTCGCCAGCCGTCCCGAACGAACGAACGCTGTTGATCGTCGAAGACGACAAGTCGTTCCTGCAGCGGCTCGCGCGCGCCATGGAGATGCGCGGGTTCACGGTCGCCACTGCAGAATCGGTGGCCGAAGGGCTGATGCGCTTGGAGAGCGGTCTGCCGGCCTTCGCGGTCGTCGATATGCGGCTTGGTGACGGCAATGGACTTGAAGTCCTCTCTGCGCTCAAGCGGCGGCGCCCGGAGGCCCGGGCGATCGTGCTCACCGGCTATGGTAATATTGCCACCGCGGTGAACGCCGTAAAGCTCGGCGCCGTCGACTATCTGGCAAAACCGGTCGATGCCGACGACGTGGTGCACGCCTTGCTTGCGCTTGAAGACAAGGTCCTGGAGCCGCCGGAAAATCCGATGTCGGCAGATCGCGTGCGCTGGGAACATATCCAGCGCATCTACGAATTGTGCAGCCGCAACGTTTCGGAAACCGCGCGCCGGCTCAACATGCACCGGCGCACCCTGCAGCGAATCCTGGCCAAGCGCGCGCCGAAATAGGCACCTCGCTTGCATAATTGTGGCGCGCTTTACGCAAGTCGCTCGAAACTGTAGGCTTTTCAATAATGCAATCGCTGGAGGGACAGATGCGCTACGGCACGACGGCGGGCTTCACGAGAAGAGGCTTCAAGGTACCGGGTTTGGGACTCGTCACATGCACGATGGCTGCACTGATGGGCGCGGTTCCAGGGTATTCCCAGGAAACCGCCAAGGTCGCATTGCCGGATACGACAAAATGTCCAGATGTGATTGCCGAGGTTGCTACCTGCTACACGGCCAAGCACGCAAGTGGCGCTTTTCTGCTTGCGGCCCTGCCGAAGAATTGGAACGGCAACCTGGTGGTTTTCGCCCATGGCGGGCCGGATGTTGCTCCGCCAACCGCAATCCGCAGTCAAGCCGATCTCACCAAGTATAGCTATGCGGTCAAGCTCGGCTATGCGTGGGTGGCCTCGACCTATCGGCGTGAAGGTTATGGGGTCGGCATGGCGGCGGAGGATTCCGACAACGCACGTCGTTTTTTCATCGAGCGCATCGGCAAACCCAAGCGCACGATCCTGCATGGTGCGTCCTATGGCGGACTGGTGGGCGCCAAGACGATCGAGACTTATGCCAAGGGCGCGGACGGAGCTGCGAATTACGATGCCGGATTTTTCAACAGCGGGATCGTTGCTGGCGTACCCCAGGTGCATGATTTCCGCGCCGATTTGCGCGTCGTCTACCAATACTATTGCAAGAACCTGCCGCGTCCGGATGAGGCGCAATATCCGCTCTGGACCGGCATCTCGGCCGACGCCAAGATGACGCTTGCGGATATGGCGAAGCTCATCGACGAGTGCACCGGGATCACCAAACCCGCCAGCGCGCGAACCGACGCCCAGAAGCAGAATCTCGCCAACATACTTGGCGTGATGCGCTTTCCGGAATCCATGCTGGTTCGCCACATGCAGGCGTCGACCTTGTTGTTCCGCGACATTGCGCAGCGCATGACCAATGGCCGCAGCGCGTTCTCGAACATGAATGTTGCGTACAAGGGTTCCAGCAACGACGCCGATCTCAACCGGAACGTGGTCCGTTTTGACGCCGATCCGCAGGCCCTCGCTATCCTCAAGGCCGAGGGCACGCCGACCGGCCAGTTGCCGGTTCCGGTGCTGTCGATTCATTCGATCAACGATCCGCAGGTGGCGGTCGAAGTGCAAACGCCCTATCGTGAAATGGTTCATGCCGCCGGTCGCGGCGACCGTCTGGTACAAGCCTATACGGACGAGAATGCGCACACCGGGCAAAGCTCGGCGGAACTCGCGGCATCGCTCGATAGCCTGATGCAGTGGGTCGAAAAGGGCGTCAAGCCGACGCCGCAGTCGATCGCGACACGGTGCGAGCAACTGGTCAAGGAATTCGAAGGCCCTTGCCGCTATCGTCCGCAGTACGAGTCCAAGGCCTATGCGACCCGATATGCGCGCGGGGCTGAGGGGCTCTAATTGCCGCGTGCGTAGGATGGGTAGAGCCGAAAAACGCATCTTCAGATGCGTTTTTTGGCGAAACCCATCAACTTGCGGCGGGTCCATGATGGGTTTCGCGCTAACGCGTGAAGAACGCGTTATCGCTCTACCCATCCTACAATTCCGCGCCAAATGGCCCCTCCGGATCCGCCAGAGCCGACAGCCGCAGTGCGGCCGCGCGTGCGAAGGCGAGCATCATGCTTTTGCGGGTCGAGGCGTGCAGGCGATGTTCGGGCGCCTCGCTGATGATCTCGGCGCCGAAGGCGTCCGCCACGATGAGACCTGCATCTTTCGGAAATATGTCGCCCGGCACATCGATCGTGGTGGCGAAGAACAACCGGTCGCAGTGCATGCGATAGTCGGTCCATTTCTGGTCGACGCGGAAATCGGCGATCGAGGATTTGATTTCAACGATCCAGATGGTGCCGTCTGGCGCAAGCGCAACGAGATCGGCGCGGCGGCCGGAGGCAAGCGTCAGTTCGCTCACGACGCAAAGGCCGAGCGAATGCAACAGCCGCGTGGCGCCGCGCGCGACCGCCAGCGCGGTTGGCGACTGCCGGCCGTCGACGGGAAATGGCTGCAGCATCGTTATTGTCATGCGCGCTCCGGAAACGCCTGCGCAAGCGCCGCGCGCGCCGGTTTGAGCACGCCACGCTCCGTAATGAGGCCGGTGACGAGGCGCGCCGGCGTGACATCGAACGCAAAGTTTGCAACGCGCGAGCCGTCAGGCACCACGCGCACGGATTCGATCCTGCCGTCGTCCGTGCGCCCCGTCATGGTGGCGACTTCTTCGGGGCTACGTTCTTCGATCGGAATTTCGGTTACACCATCGGAAACGGAAAAATCGATCGTCGGCGAGGGCAGCGCCACATAGAACGGCACGCTGTTGTCGTTCGCGGCGAGCGCCTTGAGATAGGTGCCGATCTTGTTGCAGACGTCGCCGTTCGCCGTCACCCGGTCGGTTCCGACGATCACGATGTCGACCAGCCCATGCTGCATCAGGTGTCCGCCGGTATTGTCGGCAATGACCGTGTGCGGGACACCGTGCTGCCCCAACTCCCAGGCCGTGAGCGCGGCACCCTGATTGCGCGGACGCGTTTCGTCGACCCAGACATGGACGGCCAAGCCCTTGTCGTGCGCCGCATAGATCGCGGCGGTTGCGGTGCCGACATCCACGGTGGCGAGCCAGCCCGCGTTGCAATGGGTGAGCACATTGACGGGCTCGCCGGACTTCTTCTTTGCCGCCAGGGCTTCGATCAAGGGCAGGCCGTGAACACCGATGGCCCGGTTGATGGCGACGTCTTCGTCGCAGATCTCGGCAGCCCGCCGATAGGCGGCGTCGACTCGTTCCCATTGGGGAAGATTGCGCAGAGCCAGCATCATTTCATCGAGCGCCCATTTGAGATTGATCGCGGTGGGTCGCGTAGCAAGAAGTGTCGCATAGGCGCGTTCCAGCGTCTCGTCGTTCGGGTCGGCCCACAAGGCGAGGCATATTCCATAAGATGCCGTCGCTCCGATCAGCGGCGCGCCCCGCACCTGCATGGATTTGATGGCGCGGGCGGCGTCATCGAGCGAACTCAAAGTTATGGTCGACAATCGATGTGGCAATTGGGTCTGGTCGATGGCGCCGACGGTTGAGCCGTCGGGTTCGAGCCAGATCGTGCGCATTGGGTTGCCGTTGACGTTCATGGGAGGAAACCTGGTTCGCCTTGCCGTTTTTTGAAATTCGTTATCGATTTGGACGCGCGCCAATTTGGACACGCGATGTGTTGCCGCGAAGACGCACTCCAATTTTACCGCTAATCCGCCGATGGCCCGCCGCAATTTCGGCGTGTGCCCGACCCGAACCCATCAGAACATCTTGGGAAGGGCGGCCTATGGAGGAAAAATCATGCTCAGGCATGTCATGCAAGCGTTTGTTTTGGCTTTCGCGCTGGCACCCGCGATTGCGGCGACCGCCCCGGCGAGCGCGCGGCCGGTCGTCGAGGTTGCTTTCGTACTCGATACGACTGGTTCAATGGGCCCGTTGATCGAAGGCGCCAAACGCAAAATCTGGTCGATCGCCTTAGCGATCATGGACGCCAGTCCGGATGCCGAAATTCGTATGGGGCTAGTTGCCTATCGCGATATCGGCGACGTCTATGTCACCAAGAGATTCAATCTGACGACCGACATTCAGGATCTGTATGGCGAACTGTGAATCTTAGAGCATCGGGCGGTGGCGATTGGCCCGAAAGCCTCAACGAGGCGCTTTTTGTAGCTGTGACGAAGCTGCCCTGGACGCGGGGCCGCGACACCACGCGAATTATCTTCCTGGTCGGGGATGCGCCGCCCCACATGGATTATCCGCAAGATATGAAATACCCCGATGTGATGCGGCTTGCGCGCCAGCAGGCATCGTCGTCAATGCGGTGCAGGCCGGGACTGCGCGCGACACCGAGCGGGTGTGGCGTGACATCGCCCAGATGGGACGTGGCGAATATATTTCGATTCCGCAAAATGGCGGCGAGGTCGTCATTATCGTCTCCCCGTTTGACCGCGACATCATCGATCTGCAGGGTCGCATCAACCGCACTGTGGTTCCCTATGGTTCGCCCCAGCAACGCAAGCGCGTCGATCAGCGCAGCGAACAATTGCAATCCGCACCATCATCGGTCGCCACCGACATGGCTGGTTATCTCAACCGCAATGCTGGACGCTCGAGTGGCGGTGACGCCATTACGGGCGAGGGCGATCTGGTCGCTGACGTGAAAGCGGGTCGCAAGCAGCTCTCCACGCTGAACGACGAAGAATTACCCGATTCGGTGCGCCGGTTGACACCCGCCGAACGGCAGGTTCATCTCGACAAACAGGCGCAGGAGCGCATGACTCTCAATGCGCAGCTCACTGACCTCGTTCGCAAACGCGATCACTACGTCACCGATCAGCGCAAGAAGGCACCGGCGCGTTCGGACGA
Organism: Xanthobacteraceae bacterium; assembly: GCA_035300505.1. Classification (GTDB taxonomy): domain Bacteria; phylum Pseudomonadota; class Alphaproteobacteria; order Rhizobiales; family Xanthobacteraceae; genus VAZQ01. Next base: position 10,792 of record DATGVJ010000069.1, on the reverse strand, counting down.
TTCATTCGATCGCGCCGTCGAGAAGACCCTGCGGGCGCAAATCCGTTAGTACTACTGTGTCACTAGACCTGATGCGGTGCTCGTATCTGTGCCCTCTCCCCTTGAGGGAGAGGGCAACTCGGTGGTTCAACGAAAAGAATGGGTGAGGGGTCCCACACGAAGATTCTTGATGTGGCACCCCTCACCCCACAGTGTTTGTTGATCGTTCGGAGTTGCCCTCTCCCTCAAGGGGAGAGGTTCACAGATCTGATTTCGAAAATAAACACTGTTTTTCAATTACTTAAGATGCACCCCCTCGGGCTTTCTGGTACAGGCTACATATAGGTAGCATAATCGTTGTCTTCTTCAGCGCGTGCCAGAGGGCCCGGATCCCGCTTTGTCCGCCAGTCCTTCCGCGACCAACTTTCTCCGCCACCTTCCGAGCGCGCATATAAGCACCCGCATCCGGGTCAATGGCCGAAGCAGATTCACGCTCGGCTACATTCTCGAGGGCGGCGGCGCCAATACCATCGGCTGAATTGTGGGGCGCCTCTGCCCATTCATGGGCGACGAGGTTGGCAAGACATGGCTTCGATAATGTGTGAGCACCTGGCAAGGTTGCGCATTGGCCTGTGGTTGCCCTGCCAACCGCTTCGGACTATGTCCGCTGTGTGGTACCAAACCAGACGATATTTGCTCACGTTGAGTATTACTGCTTATGACCCAGGCTGTGTGAAAATTCTGCGCGGTAGAAACGCACCATGATTTTTGAGGCATGTGGGCGCACGGAGAATGAATAAACGCAAAAATTCGTGCTCCGCACGGCATTACGACCAAATCAGATCGAGTTTTCACACGGCCTGGACCCAAAGCTGCCGTTGTCTCTCTTTGGTGCTGGCAAATGAGGGGCTCACTGAATTATTCTTGCAATATCAGCCGAGACTTGCAGGCATAGGAAATGGTCGATGCTAATCGGAAAGGCATTCGTTTCAACAGGCGATCCTTCGCAGCCGGGACCGGTGCTCTGGTCGCGGCGACGTGCGGTCCAAACATGAGCGCTGCATTGGCATCCCCGATGATCGTAGTCGATCAACCGGTCGCGCTGATCAATGCGGCGGTTGCCATCGAACTTCGCGGCTTTCCCCCACGACAACCCGTGACTGTCACGGCGCTCCAGACGTTTCCCAGCGGGTCACGCTGGCAGGCACGCGCAACCTTCATGAGCGACGACGATGGCTGCGTCTATGTCGCGCGTCAAGCCCCGGTGTCCGGGACTTACGATGGCGTATCCGCAATGGGGCTTATCTGGTCAGCGGAACGATTGCCGGGCGACGCAAAAGCGCCGCCCGCCGACTTCATCATGCTGCCCTGGTTCGTTCAGTTCGAAGCGACCAGCTCTGACGGTATGCGTGCTGAATTCACGTTTGAGCGCCGCGTGGCCGGCCCGGGTGTGACGCGGCATCCAATCCGCACGGAGGGCATCGTGGGTACGCTGTTCCTTCCGCCGGGCGCGGGTCCGCATCCGGCTGTGATCGTGCTCAATGGCGGCGACGGCGGAATTGACGAGTACCGCGGCGCCATCCTTGCGTCGCACGGCTATGCGGCGCTCAATCTGGGCTATTTCGCCATGGAGGGGTTGCCGCGCGGTCTGGTCAACATCCCACTTGAATACTTCGAGAATGCGGTCCGATGGATACGGGCGCAGCCGTGGTTGCGCGATCATTTCCTGGCGGTGTGGGGAGAGTCCCGGGGCGGCGAACTTGCATTGCTGCTCGGAGCCACCTTTCCGGAGATCAATGCCGTCATCGCGTGGGTCCCAAGCGGAGTCGTGTTCTGGGCGCTGGGCCTCGCCGAGCCCGGGGACACGAGACCACGCGCGGCGTGGACGTTCCGTGGCAAACCGCTGCCGTATCTGCAGGAGAACAACACCAGCATGGAGCCATCGCCCGTCGTTGAGCCCGAGCGCATGGTGGCTTTCACGCCGGTCTATCTCAGCCATCTCCGCGATGCGCGCGCCGTGGAGCGCGCCACGATCCCGGTGGAGAAAACGCGGGGACCGATTCTGCTGGTCTCGGGGACAGACGATCAGATGTGGCCATCGACGGCGATGGCCGACATCGCGATGCGCCGGCTTGAGGCGCATCATCATCCCTATCCGTTCAGGCATTTGAAATACGAGGGCGCGGGCCACCAGATCCTCGTGCCGGGCGGACCGCGAACCACGCGCACGCTCCGGCTGCAAGTTCAGGGCATGACCGATCGTCTGCTCAGCATGGGCGGCACGCCGAAGGCCGACGCCGAGGCCGGCGTCGATGCGTGGCGGAACCTCCTGGAGTTTCTTGAGGCCGGCGTTAAAGGCCGCAAATAGGACAATTCGCTGCCTCGCTTTTTCAACCGGGCGGATGTCTGCTCCTGGCCCAGGCCGTGTGAAACTCGATCTGATTTGGTCGTAATGCCGTGCGGAGCACGAATTTTTGCGTTTATTCGTTCTCCGCGCGCCCACACGCCTCAAAAATCATGGTGAGTTTTTACCGCGCAGAATTTTCACACAGCCTGGGCCCATTATCCCCGTCGCCTGCAGCCGTCGGCCACGGAAGCTATTCAGCAGTAAGCTGCCGAACCCTGCCGTGCTAGCAAATCCTTCCTAGCCCGCAGGTATACTGAAGGTCCCGGGTAGTCGGCCCCCTTCGTCGAAAATGACCCAAGGATACGAACGCAGTGTCAGGATGCTGCAACGCGCTCGCATTGTTGGCGCGAGCGCGGATATACCAGGAATTAACCATGTCGGCGCACCATGGCGCACCACAACCAAAATGCGCTGGCACGCAACATCATGTTCTACACCATCGCCAAGACCGCCATGCTTACGGGAGCGGTTATTTTGTCTGGGGTGATCAGCATCATTGGCATTGCTTTGATTTCGGGACAGTTCGTTTTTCAACGCTGATTTAGACGGCGGCTGGTGGCGTTTTTTCTATTCACGTTGGCTTAGGGGGAGCACATGGGCAGCGACGGGAAGCGGACGGGCAGTGATCGCCGTGGAGGGAAAGACCGACGGAGCGGCATCGCCAATCAATCAAACGAGGACAAGCGGCTGATTGACAAGCGGAGAACCAATGCCGACAGGCGCTCTGGCTCTGATAGACGTTCAGATATTAAGGCACCCGGTCGTCCAAAATAGAGACCGATCGCTCTTTAGGTCACTCTGGTTCCCGCCCATCCGAAAGGGGGCGGCAATAGGGGGCTCAGTGACATAGGGCTCGACGAAAATTATTGCTTTTGCTCAGGAACGCGGCAGTGCAACATTTCGTCCGCTTTACTGATGTGCTGCGGACTCGTTTTGCTCACTTTGAGTCTTTCCGAATCCGACCCAGAGCGGTCATGGGATTGAACGGAGTCTCTTCGCGATACATCTCGCCTCAAGGCAGCGGTATGGAAGCCCGCGAGAGCGGTGCCGTTTGTGGATTACAGCCGTTGGAAGTCAGCTCATTTCCTTCAAGCCGAGCGGCCTTTGCTCGTTGAGGCGTCAACTCGTCCTTCGAGGAGGCTCTGCAACCGGATCGCTAACTCAGGCTGGCGGAACGGCTTCGCAATCATCGGCCACTCGACATCCATTGGCTCATGACGTGCCAGAGCCTCGCCCGGGTATCCGGACGTGAGCAGGACCTTGATACCGGGCCGTAGCGCGCTCGCCTCTGCCGCAAGATGCACACCGGTCTTACCCCCTGGCATCACCACGTCAGTCAAGATCAGGTCAATCGGCTCTCCACGGCGGACGATTTCGAGCGCGCCATGCGCATCGGATGCCGTAATCACGCGGTAACCGAGGTCGTCCAGCATTTCAATGACCAGTGCCAACACCCCCGAGTCGTCCTCGACGAGCAAGATTGTTCCCGTTCGTGCGGCCGGCGCGACGAGAAATTGATTCACGGCAACTTGTTCGCTGAGCGACTTGGTGGAGGGCGGTAGGTAGATCGACAGGCGTGTACCAATTCCCACACTGCTCGCGAGCGTGACGAAGCCGCCAGACTGCCGAACGAAGCCATAGACCCGGGAGAGACCAAGCCCACTGCCTTTGCCCGGCTCTTTGGTGGTGAAGAAGGGCTCAAAAGCGCGGTCAACGACTTCTTTGGACATTCCAACTCCGCTGTCCTCTACCGACAGCACTACCCATGGCCCCGGCGAAGCCGTGCAATTCTGACGGACGAGATCCTCGTCGCGCTCGACGCGATTGAGCGTAACCGTGAGCGTGCCGCCCCTCGGCATCGCGTCGCGTGAATTGACCGCCAGATTGAGCAGCGCCGATTCCAGCTCGGAGGGATCAACTTCGCACACGAGCGGCTCATGGCAAACCGCTACTTCAAGCCCGATGCTCTCGCCTACCGCGCGGCGGATCAGCGGCTCGAATTGACACACGAGCGCGTTCACGTCGAGCGTCTGAGGCTGCAAGTGCTGGCGTCGCGAGAACGCCAGCAACTGCCGTGTAAGGCTTTGACCCCGCTCCGATGCGTGCCGGGTTGCCGACAAGTGCCGTTGCAGATGATCATTGCCGACGAGCCTGCGGCTCAGCAAGTCGATATTTCCGAGGATAACCGTGAGCATGTTGTTAAAGTCGTGCGCGATTCCTCCGGTGAGTTGACCGACGGCTTCCATCTTTTGCGCCTGGACCAGATTGCGAATCATCTGGTTGATGTTGTCCTTCAGGGCCGCGACCTCGCCGGAGGCCTCAACCGTAATTGACCGAGTGAGGTCGCCCTTTGTGACCGCATCCGAGACCTCGGCTATGGCGCGAACCTGCGTCGTCAGGTTGTCTGCCAGTTGGTTCACGTTATCGGTCAAGTCGCGCCAGATGCCGACCGCGCCAGGCACGCGTGCCTGGCCGCCGAGCTTACCTTCGATGCCCACCTCGCGCGCCACGTTTGTAACCTGCTCGGCAAAGATCGCGAGAGTTTCGATCATGCCGTTGATCGTGTCGGCGAGCGAGGCGATCTCGCCCTTGGTGTCGACAGTCAACTTGCGCCGCAGATTACCCTGTGCAACTGCGGTTACGACAGCGGCGATGTTCCGCACCTGACCAGTCAGATTGGCGGCCATCGTGTTCACGTTATCGGTGAGATCCTTCCAAGTGCCCGCCACGCCTTCCACCGTGGCCTGACCGCCGAGTTGGCCCTCGGTGCCGACCTCGTGGGCGACGCGCGTCACTTCCGAGGCGAACGAGTTGAGCTGATCCACCATCGTGTTGACGGTGTTCTTCAGCTCCAGAATTTCGCCCTTCACGTTCACTGTGATCTTCTTCGACAGTTCGCCCTTCGCCACCGCGGTCGTCACCTCCGCGATGTTGCGCACCTGACCGGTCAGGTTGGCGGCCATCGTGTTCACGTTATCGGTGAGTTCCTTCCACGTGCCGGCAACGCCGCGCACATTGGCCTGGCCGCCGAGCCTGCCCTCGGTGCCGACCTCGTGGGCCACGCGCGTCACTTCCGAGGCAAACGAGTTGAGTTGATCCACCATCGTGTTGACGGTGTCCTTCAGCTCCAGAATTTCGCCCTTCACGTTCACCGTGATCTTCTTCGACAGGTCGCCCTTCGCCACCGCGGTCGTCACCGCGGCGATGTTGCGCACCTGACCGGTCAGGTTGGCGGCCATCGTGTTCACGTTATCGGTGAGATCCTTCCACGTGCCGGCCACGCCGCGCACATTGGCCTGGCCGCCGAGCTTGCCTTCGGTGCCGACCTCGCGAGCCACGCGCGTCACTTCCGAGGCGAACGAGTTGAGTTGATCCACCATCGTGTTGACGGTATTTTTCAGCTTGAGAATTTCGCCCTTGACGTCCACGGTGATCTTCTTCGACAGGTCGCCCTTGGCCACCGCGGTGGTCACCTCGGCGATGTTGCGCACCTGGCCGGTCAGGTTCGCCGCCATGGCGTTGACGTTGTCGGTAAGATCCTTCCAGGTGCCCGCCACGCCGCGCACATTGGCCTGGCCGCCGAGCTTGCCTTCGGTGCCGACCTCGCCAGCCACGCGCGTCACTTCTGAGGCGAACGAGTTGAGCTGGTCCACCATGGTATTGACGGTGTTTTTCAGTTCAAGAATTTCGCCCCTCACGTCGACGGTGATCTTCTTCGACAGGTCGCCCTTGGCCACCGCGGTGGTCACCTCGGCGATGTTGCGCACTTGGCCGGTCAGATTGGCCGCCATGGCGTTCACGTTGTCGGTAAGGTCCTTCCAGGTGCCCGCCACGCCGCGCACATTGGCCTGGCCGCCGAGCTTGCCTTCGGTGCCGACCTCGCGGGCCACGCGCGTCACTTCTGCGGCGAACGAGTTGAGCTGGTCCACCATCGTGTTGACGGTATTTTTCAGCTTGAGAATTTCGCCCTTGACGTCCACGGTGATCTTCTTCGACAGGTCGCCCTTGGCCACAGCGGTGGTCACCTCGGCGATGTTGCGCACCTGGCCGGTCAGGTTGGCCGCCATGGCGTTCACGTTATCGGTGAGGTCCTTCCAGGCGCCCGCCACGCCGCGCACATTGGCCTGGCCGCCGAGCTTACCTTCGGTGCCGACCTCGCGGGCCACGCGCGTGACTTCCGACACGAACGATCCGAGCTGCTCCAACATCGTGTTCACGACCTTGCCGATGCGCAAAAATTCGCCGCGCAACGCACGGCCCTCGATCTCGAGGTTCATCGTCTGCGACAGGTCGCCCTTGGCCACGGCACCGATCACGCGCGCCATTTCCCCGGTCGGCTGCACCATGTCGCCGATCAGGTCATTGACCATGTCGATGTTGGCGGCCCACGAGCCGGTCGCGTTCGGCAACCTGGCTCGGTGCCCGATCTTGCCTTGCTTGCCGACAATGTGGCTGAGGCGTTCGATTTCCTTGCTCATGCGCTCATTGAGCTCGACCACATCATTGAACGCGACGGCAATTTCGCTGTCGAGTCCGGTTAGGTCTTTGGGAAGCCGGACCGAGAAATCCCCCTTTCGAAATACTCTCAGAGCGGCAAGCAGCTTTCGACCATTAAGATTTGTCGGCGTAATTGCCGCCCGATTGTCCATTGACGTCTCCCAGCCGTTGTCACCAATTTCTTCTCGACTCGCGAACGGAACAACGCAGTAGCCTGAACGTGCTGAGATATAAAAAGTTCCGGCCAATTACGGGCTTCCGCGATCGTTCGCCTTTGCAGGGCGCGGCCATTCCTCCCCCGGCATTGGCATACCCAAAGGGTCCTGCCTGCACCTCTCCCTGAGACGTCGATACCGAGGACAGAATGGAAAAAAGAACCGATTATGCCGGCGTCTACTCGGCAGGATTCTCAAGGGCGCCACCTGGACCAGATGGAGCGTATAGCCGTCTGCCGGCGCGCGCACGACCGCTTCTGTGCCAATATTGCTACCGCCGCCCGCCCGGTTCTCGATGACGAACTGCTGACCGAGGTGCTCCGAAAGCCATTGTCCCATAAGGCGTGCGACTATGTCCGTTCCCCCACCGGCCGGGAACGCGACGATGATGCGTACCGGCCGCGATGGATAGGTCTGCGCCCTTGCGATGCGTGATACAGGCGGCAGCCCGACAGTGCCCGCGGCCAGGTGCAGAAATTGTCTGCGGTGGCGAAATTTCATAAAGTCCTCCCAGCGTCCCCGCGCAATGCGCGCTTGGACGCTCAACTCAATTTGTAAACGATGAAGCCGGAATCGCCCGCCGATAGCACCCGTGCTGCCCATTGCAATGATCAGCACTTTCGGCACGTCCCCTCTGGGCGGCTTGGGTAAAATGTTACATCAGCTTCGTGAACCGGCGAAAGGGGGCTCGACGAGATATGTTGCGCTGCATTCGTCCGGTTATGGTCCAGGCTGTGTGAAAATTCTCCGCGGTAAAAACTCACCATGATTTTTGAGGCGTGTGGGCGCACGGAGAGCGAATAAACGCAAAACTTCGTGCTCCGCACGGCATTACGACCAAATCAGATCGAGTTTTCACACGGCCTGGGTCATTCGCGTCGATTCCGCGATTTCCCCGGCTGGTCCGCTCATGCATCAATAGCGTCAGGAAAGCGGACGTGGTCAACCTTCTCTGGTGGGCCAAATGCGGACGTCGACCCGATGAGTTCAATCCACCACAGAAAAAGCCGCTTGTGGTTATTCGGTAGATGTCTTCAAACGGGCTTCCGCCCGAATGGTGTGATGACGTATACTTTGCAAGTAGGTTTGACCAACGTCAGGGAAGGAGACGAACATGAAGCCATATTACGCACTGCCAGCCACATTAGTTGCAGGTCTTGCGATCGGTGCACTCCTTGCAACGGCTTTGCGGGCTCAGAGCACACCGCCAGCCTATGTTGTAGCTGAAGTTGCAGTTCACGATGCCGGTACTTTCGCACGAGATTATGCCCCGAAGGTCGCAGGAACGGTGCAAGCCTATGGCGGCCGGTTCCTCACCTCCGGCAAGACGACGGCACTAGAAGGCAACGTGCCGCAACGATTTGTGATCATTGCATTCGATAGCGTTGAGAAAGCGCGCGGTTGGTATGATTCGCCTGTTTACCAGCCACTGCTTGAAACTCGGAAAAGGACAGCCACGTCGACTTTATTCATCGCGGAAGGCGTTCCGAGGTAGCTCAGGTCTGTGAGCGCTTGGGTTCGGGAGGAACGGATTGGTAGGTTAGGGAGACTGGAATGAAAAAGACATTGCTCGCGACCATCATCGCAGTGACCGTGGCAGCGGGGACGTCACACGCCCAACAGGCGACGACAAAGGACCAGCTTATCGGCTCATGGAAGGTGCTCAGCCTTAAGGCCACAACGGATAGTAACGTCAACTATCCCCTGGGAGCAAAGGTGGCTGGGTATGTGACGATTACTCCTGATCGGATTTGGCTGTTGTTTGTGGATTCGACGCGAAAACCGCCCGCCGCACCGTCACTGACCGAGGCTGAATCGGTCGCTGCGATGAAATCTCATGTCTCCTGGACTGGGAAATATATCACCGGCGAACAGACACCGGAGGGTATCAAGCTGACATCCAGGGTCGATGCCGCATCGAGCGAAGCAATCAACAACACCGATCGCGTGTACTTCATACGAGCCAACGGTGACAGATTGTTCTTTAAGTCGCCGGGCGTGATTGTTCCCATGACAGGTGCCACTAGCGTAGTTGAATTTGAGATGGTGAAGGCAAACTGAATAGCGCGGAGCATCCGCAGTCGGGCCGGCCTAGTCGACGTTGCTGGACTTCCGCAGCGGGACATTCGCGCCGGATTGACAGTCTCCGGGACACTTCCGCTGCTCCCCCAATAGCGCCGGGAAAGCGGACGTAGTGGGCCTTCTCTTGAGGGCCAGGTGCGGACATATGCACTGCAACTTAATGTCGCCGACACCCCTTTCGCCTACTCGCGAAGCTGATGTAACATTTGAAGTGTCGATGCCACGCTCAGTAGCGATAGTGCCGTCGGCAAGCATTGCAAGTTTCATCGGCTCACAAGTCACCACTATGACTTCACGCGCAACGCGCGCTTACCCAGGGGCAGGCCTATGACGAATCTGAAACTTCCCCACCGAAGACAATTTCTGCATCTGGCAGCGGGTGCTGCCGCGCTACCGGCTGTCTCGCGCTTCGCCTGGGCGCAACCGGTGCCGCCGTCGAAGACCGGCACCCGTTTCATCACCTTAGGGACGCGCGGGGGGCCCATTCCAACAGTCTGGCGCGCGCAAACATCCAATGCGTTGATCGTCAATGGTGTTCCCTACATCGTCGACGCGGGCGATGGAGTGACGCGCCGCCTCACGCGAGCCAGGATCGGGTTTCGCGACATCGACACGATCTTCATCACGCATCCGCACAGCGACCACACGGGCGGGCTGCCAGCGCTTTTGGCCGTGCAATACGACTCGATCCGCACCAAGCCGGTCAACGTCTACGGTCCACCCGGAACCGAGGAGATCGTCAAGGGAATCCTGCCATTCCTGGACGTCAATGCGGAGGTGCGCATGGGCGACGGGACCCGAACGGTCATGGCCTCCAAGATTTTCAGTGGTCACAACAAGCAGCCGGGTTTGATCTTCCAGGATGCCAACATCAAGGTGACCGCGGTCGAAAACAGCCACTTCAACTTCCCCGCTGGAAACTCGGCTTACGGCAAATACAAATCCTACGCTTACCGCTTCGATACGGCGGACCGCTCGATTGTGTTCACCGGCGATACCGGTCTAAGCGATGCCATATCGGAACTCGCCAAAGGGGCTGACCTGCTCTTCTCCGAGGTCAACTCGGTCGACGAGTTCAGGGCCCGGCAGATTCAGATCGGCCGCTGGCAGGCGATGACGCCCAGACAGCAGGAGGAGACGATCCGCCACATGGTCGACGAACACGTGAGCCTGGAGCAGGTCGGGGAGATGGCGTCCCGTGCCGGCGTCAAAACCGTGGTCCTCACGCATCTGCCGCCCACAGACGATCCGAAGGACGAATATACACGTTTCGTGGAACGCCTGAAAAAGCACTTTTCCGGACCGGTGCTCATCGCCAAAGACTTGATGGAATTTTGATGGGGTCTGTGGTTACCAGGCCCAGCATTCCATATTCTCCATTCGACAAATTCCGCTTGGCCCAAGACAGCCAATATCCGGGGCGAATGAGCCCTGTTGCAACGCAACAATTGCCGGTGAGAATCTTCCGCTCTGGGTCATTTTCTTCCGTCATGCTGCATTGATGGTGACGGAAGGTGTCCCCCCGACAGCGGAAAGACTCGCCGGCTCGGCGGGGATTGGCCGCTTACCGCCAGATAGCTTCCGTGGCGGGTGGGTGTAGACGACAGGGACA
>DATGVJ010000068.1:0-2603 GCA_035300505.1 Xanthobacteraceae bacterium | reverse complement strand
ACGTCCCGCAAGGTCAGGGAGAGCGCCTCGCCCACGCGAAGGCCCCCACCGTACAGCAACATGAGCAGCGTTCTATACATCGCCTTCAGACGGATGTTCGCGACACGCAAAGCTGATGTGGCATCGAGCAGCCTGCGAATCTCGTCGGTGGAGTAAACGTAGGGCGATTGCTGCGGCGGCAGCTTGGGTTGGCTCGTGGGCAGCGGAGAACTGTCGACATAGCCTCGAGTGATTGCGAACCTATAGAAGCCGGTAAGCACTCTGTATTTTAGTGTCCATGTCGCGCTGAGTGGCCCCGATCCTCGAAGGAATGTGGCGAGGTCAGCAGCCTCGACCTCCTGGATATGCGGATTGCCCACCTCTCGGCTGAATCGCCGCAGCAATGTTCGGGCTGATTCAAAGCGCTTGCCCAGCGATTGCTGCAGCAGCACGTAGGTGTCGATCACGTCGATCAGCGTCATTGGAGGTCCCCCAAGTCGAAGTCGCCAACTTCGCGGAGAGACACGATGTCCACCTTAGCGTAGGTTCTGGTCGCCGATGTGCTGCGATGCCCCAAGTGGTCGCCGATCTCCTTTAGGGTAAGGCCATCAGCAAGAAGCCGCGTTGCGCAGGCATGCCGCAGCGCATGAGGCCCAGGGTGAGCGGTCTGGATGCCAAGCGCGACAAACTCGCGATTGGCAATGTCGTAGAGGCTGCTGGGTTTTATCGGGCGCCACGGTGCCTGCAGTCGTATGAAAACTTCTGAATGAGGCACTGGCGGGCGCACCGTATCGATGTAGCGGGCCATCGCCTCGGCAACGGACGGGAGGAGCGGATAGACTTGCGCCTGCCGCCGCTTCAAGCGAAATAATCGAAGGACGTGACCGCGCCAGTCGATCTGGTCAAGCCGTAGAGACGCGACTTCTCCACTGCGCATCCCGTAGATCGCCAGCAGCATCAGGATCGCTCGGTTGCGGATGTCACGGGGCTCGTCGGTATCGGTCTTGGTCAAGATCCGCCTCACATCGGACCACCCTGGCCCGCGCGGTACGGATTCTTGGCGGTATATCCGTGGCCCGCGGATCGTGTCGGCCAGGCGTGCATCGCACACGCCGAGGATCGCCACGTAACGCAGGAACGCCCGCAGCGCCGCCGCGGTGTTGGAAACCGAAACGCGAGACCACCGTCGTGCCCCTTCGTCAATGAAGTAGCGGTCGACGTCGTCCGGCTGCAGGGTGGCCAACCGCTGATCGGTCTGCTCGCACCATAGAAGGAATATCCTTGCGTAGGCCTGCCACCGCTCAACTGTCAGTCGGCTCAATCCTCGCTCGTCGCGCATCCAAGCGACGTACCGATCGAGTTCATTCTGAAATCGGAACTCGGCGACAGGAGCACGCCACCAGCCCAGAAACCTCAGCCACGGGCGAGCGATATCGACCAGTCGGCGCGCGGTCGTGGCTCCCTGGCAGACAGACTGCCGCTCGCGCACGATGTCCTGGAGTGCCTCCATGTTGACGCCGTCAGACGCATTGGATTCCAAATGTTGAGCGAGCCACAGAAGCTCATTGGCCTTCACACGTAGCGTTGCGTGTGTCGAACCTTGTTCGGCGCAATGCTGAAGATAGCGCTCGCGCTCGTCGGCAAATGGCGCATCGCCGTGCCGGCGACGGGCGGACTCGCTGGAGAATAGCTGCTGGAACATGGCAAACCTCCAAAGTGGAATGGTTCGCCAGCCGGTCCGGAAAATTATGTTGCGTCAATAATGCCGATCATTGCGCAACTCGCCGCCCCAACCCGGTTGCGCAACATAAATCCCGGCGCAACATAACGGCTGTAGCCGTAGCCGTCGAGATGATGGCCGCGATATTCCTCCCACAGCAGCGCCAGCGTCACGCCGCGGCGGCGCAGCTCGGCATGGATATGTCCCCATTCCGGCAGCGGCTTCGATCGCGGCGGATTGTAGCCGGCCGGCGCGAACAGCTTGCGCTCCAGCGCCGTGTCGTCGAGCTCCTCCGGGATCGGCCAGGTGATGCCGATCACCGCGGCGCGGCGAATGTATTCCCGATCGCCGTGCGGCCGATCCCAACCGATCGGGCGATCACCCGCTCGCTCGCCCCACAGGCGTACTTCAGGCGAAGAACTTCTCGAACCTTCCGCATCGACAATCTCTCGGCGGGCATCAGACCTCCCCTTGCGAATCGCAAAAGGAGGACCTTGCCCGGCTCAGACTGCCGACAACGTTCCCTGCTTCACCCCATCAACAGGGTGGCCGGCTTCGTTCGGAATCGGTGGCCGCTTTCGATCGGATTGGGTGGCCGCTTTCCGTCGGAATCGGTGGCCGCATTGGCTCGGATTCCGCAGGCGCTACCTTCCGAAGGATTTTCCGCCGTACAGCACGGTCCACCACTACTTCATCTGGTGGCACTGCGATGGGTGCTGGATCGCATTCACCATGCGCTCTACGTCGCCTGCCGCGAGAAGGTGGAACGAGAAGCCAGTCCCACCGCCGCCATTATCGATAGCCAAAGCGTGAAAAGCGCCGAAAAAGGGGGGCCTGCATCGATCCGCATGGCTACGATGCGGGCAAGAAGATCAAGGGCAAGAAGCGCCATCTCCTGGTAGAT
>DATGVJ010000067.1:0-44840 GCA_035300505.1 Xanthobacteraceae bacterium | reverse complement strand
CGATCCCGGCCTTCTGGTGCTGGACCGCGAGTTCGAAACGCAATCCAACGACCCGATGTTTCTCGAGCCGGAAAGCGGGCTCGGCTGGTACGAGACAGGCGCCAAAAACCTTGAACTCGTGCTCGGCGTGCAGTCGCCTTACGAGACCGCTGAGGCGCTTGCCTACGTGCTCGGCAACGCGCGGGCTCCGTTCAAGCCGGCGCACATAAAATACCTGTTTGCCTATATGGGCGGCGGATTCGGTGGACGCGACCATACCCCCTTCCCGTTCTATGTCGCGCTGGCCGCGATCTTCCTGCCCGGCCGTCCGGTGCGGCTGGCGCATGACCGCTATCAGCAGTTTCAAGGCGGCATCAAGCGTCACGCATTCAAGATGCGCACGCGCATCGGCGTCGATCGCGCGACCGGCAAGATCAGTGGATTCGCCGCCGATCATGTGCTGGATGGCGGCGGCATCGCCAACTATTCAGGCACCGTTGCGGCCGTCGGCGCCGTCGCGGCCATCGGCATCTACAGCATTCCGAAAGTCGATATCACCACGGTCGCGTTGCATACGCGCGGCGTCACCGCAGGGTCGATGCGCGGCTACGGGACGCTGCAGACGATGACGGCGCTGGAGGTGCTGATCGACGAGGCGGCGACCGCGCTGTCGCTCGACCCGATCGAGTTCCGGCGGCGCAATGCGCTCAAGGCCGGCGGCAAGAATTTGACCGGAAATACATACAGTGTTTCCCTCCGCGCGCCGGAGCTTCTGGACAAGCTTGAGAAGCACCCGATCTGGCAGCAACGCACACAAGAGAAAGCGCGCGGGCAGCAAGGCGGGATCGTCGTCGGCACCGGCGTCGCCTGCGCCACCAAGAATTACGGCAGCGGCGCGGACTGTTCGCTGAGCACGGTGGAAATCGATGCGCAGGGCCGGATTGCCATCCACGGCGATCATACCGATATGGGCACCGGCATCGGCACGGCGCTGGCCAACCGGGTGGCGGCCCATCTGGGCGGCGTGGCTGATGAAGTCACGGTGCACGAGGTCGACAGCTATGGCCCGCTTGGGCTGGTCACTTCGGGCAACTCCCGCACCATGAGCCAGGCGACCCAGGACGCCGTGGAAAAAAATCCACGCTGGGTGCCGGTGATCAGCACTGCCACCTTCGCCTCGAACGGCGCGCATGTCGGCACGCAGGCCGCGGCCGAGGCCGCGCGCGTCATCTTCCGCTTCGGTCTGTGGCCGGCCGCGCTCGACCTTTGGAGCTTGGAGCCGACCAATCCGGTGGCGAAGCAATGGGAGGCGGCGCGCTGGAAGGACGGACGCCTGGTGATGCCGGGCCTTGCGCCGCTGTCTTTGTCCCTGATCGCCGCCAAGGCACATGCGCGCAATTTCGTGACCGGGGCCATAACGCACGCCTTCTCGCGCTGGGCGTGGTCGCGGGCGACCTTCCCCGTCGCCGGTCAGAACTGGACCGCCGACATCGATGCGCTGGCCGTGCGCAGGGGCGGCGGCAAATACGCGTGCCTCGATCGCTCGAGCGTGAAATATCCGCCCACCGAGAACAACCGTTTCGGCACCGTCTACGGGGCCATGTGCGCCACGCTTGTCCGCGTCGAGATCGCTCGCGCTACCGGCGTATTGCGCATCGCGAAAGCCTACAGCGTCCTTGAATGCGGCAAGGCGCTGGTGCCGGAAATCGTTCTTGGGCAAGCGCAAGGCGCCTTCGCCATGGGCGTCGGTTTCGCGTTGCTCGAGCAGCTCCCGCCTTTCGAGGGCGGGCCCGGTAACGGGGAATGGAACCTGGGGCAATACCTGGTCGCGCGCGGGTCCGACCTGCCGCTGCACGATCTCCAGATCGAAGTGCTGCCGCCGGTAACGCCCGACGAGCCGCCCAAAGGGATGGCGGAAGTCGTGATGATTCCCGTCGCTCCCGCAATCCTCAACGCCATCCACGATGCCACCGGGCGCCGTTTCAATTCATTGCCGGTAACGCAACAAATGCTCAAGGGAGTGCTCTCGTGACACCACTGCGGATCACGATCAATGGTCGCGCATATGGTCCGATGGACATACGCGACGAGTTGACGATGAATGACTTCTTGCGTGAACACCTTGGGATGACCGGCACCAAGTTCGGCTGCGGCGCCGCGCAGTGCCTGAGTTGCGCGGTGATCATCGATAACACCGACGGGACGAGCTACACGAGCCCGACCTGTGTCGTTTCGGCGGCGAGCTTCAACGGCAAGTCGATCCGAACGGTCGAAGGTCTCGCCAATAACGGCGAGCTTTCCACCCTGCAGAAAGCTTTCATCGAGCATTTTGCCTTTCAGTGCGGTTACTGCACCGCCGGCTTTCTCAATGAGGGCCAGGTTCTGCTTGAGCGCCTGGCAAAGAAGCCGGTGGCACGGGCGGACGTTGAGAAGACGGTCGCCGAGGCGCTCGACAGCCATCTGTGCCGTTGCACCGGCTACGTCAAATATCACCAGGCCGTGCGTGATGTGATTCTTGCCGATCCGGGACGCTATCTCGCCTAGAGACGAGTGAGTGGGTTTGCGTTGTTTAACCGTGTTGCGTGTTGCCAGACGTGTGACCGAGCCAGGAGGCGACTGATGAAATTCGCGATTCGGATCAATGTCGGTGTCGCGTTCGCAGCCCTGATGTTGGGCATTGTGACCAGCTACGCCGCTAACGAAGAGCAACCGGGCGGCCTCGCCACACCGGAGAGTTTTGCCACGATCACCGATGCGGCGGCGCGGTCGGCGGCAATCTTCACTGAACTCGGCAAGGTTCTGACCCATCCGCGCTGCATGAACTGCCATCCGGCCGGCGACCGACCGCATCAGGGTGAAGCGGGTCGGCTCCACCAGCCGCCGGTCGAGCGCGGTCCGGACGGGCATGGACTCGTTGCGATGCGCTGTTCCATCTGCCATCAGGCGGCCAACTTCGATCCCGGCCGTGTGCCAGGCCATCCCGAATGGCATCTGGCGCCGCGTGAGATGGGCTGGGTGGGCAAGACGCTCCGCGAAATCTGTACCCAAATCAAGGATCGTGACCGCAACGGCGGCCGGTCGCCGGAAGACCTCATCCATCACATCGGCGATGACACTCTGGTCGGCTGGGCCTGGGCGCCCGGATTTGGTCGTCGGCCCGCTCCCGGTACGCAGAAACAGGCGGGTGCGCTCGTGGAAGCGTGGGCGAAGACCGGTGCCGCATGTCCGAACTAGATGATGAATGAAAGACCCTGCAGCTGATTGTTGTTCTTGCTTCGCGTCAAACGCTTCGTGGGGGAAGGTCCGCTCGACCAACTTCCGCAAGCATTCCTCGTATCAGGAGATACTCATGAGAAACTTTGCGATCATGATGGGCGGCGCCTGTGCGCTGCTGTCGTCACTTGGCGTCGTTGGATCACACTCGGCTGCGCGCGCCGCCGACGTGCCATCCTATTTCAAGGAGATCGTCGGCACCCAAACGGCAAGTCCGGCCGAGATCGGAACCAAGAATGTGCTGCAGCTCAACTCGACCATGTTCGAGCTTTACGGCGAAGCCGCGAAGCTGTTCAAGAAGAACATCCTGGCCCAGCACCCGCTGATCCTCGGCCTGTTCTCGGGGGCTGGCGGACGGTTCATCCTCTATCGCCCCGGAATGGCGCCGATCGACGCCCCGCAGGTGCCGATCGCCTATCAATTGCTCAAATCCGTCGGCCACAGCACCATGGCGTTGGCCGAAGTCATCGTTCCCTATCTCAATAGTCCAAACGATTTGACGTGGCGTGCCTCGCTCGCATCGTACCGCAACCGCATGCAATTCGCGCTCGACGGCGTTGATGCGACCGACATGCGCGACGACTGGAAGCCGAACAACCGCAGCATATTGCAGAACAATATCGCGTTCATGGACGAGTGTCTCAAGAACAACGCGATCACGGCGGACGCGCTCGACGCATTTGCCAAGAAACAGGCGCCGCTGTTGAAGAAGAACATCGCCTGGGCGGCGCAGACCCAGGTCGCTCACTGGATGGATGTGATCGGCGGCTGGAAACAGATGCTTGGTGCCGATTGGGAAAAGACCTTCGCTGCCAGCAACACGATCTACGTCGCCCGCCAAAACAACATCCTGTTCAGTATGCTCGCGCAGTTTATGGGACCTGAGGCCGTCAACGACCGGCTGATCCTGATCGAGACGGTCTCGTTCACCACGACACCCGACGACATGCTGGACTCGCTCACCCGCATCATCGCCGACCGGCCCGTCGGCGCCGCGTTCTTCGGCCACAACCGTTTGATGGATTTTGAACTCATGGGCGGCGATGCGCGCCAGGCGATTGTCGACGAAGCGGCCAAGCGCAAGATGACCCTAAACCTGCCGCCGCTGGTGCCGTTCGGCTCACGCCAATGGCCGACACTGGTCACGCCCGGTCCCGGTGCCAAGACCTTGGCGGACCTTCCGTGAATTTGAACGCCGGAGGCTGCGCCATGATACGGAAAATGACACTCAAGGTGACACGCAAGGCCCGTGTGTTCTGCTACCTGGCCGTACTCTTGTCTGCGGCTTACGTTTCTGGCGCCGCCTTGGCGCAGGACGAAATCGACCGGGTCACGGGCTTTGCGCGTGACCCGGTTCATGTCACCGCCTGGCCCGGGGGCAAGAAGGTGGCGGTCACCTTCGCCCACTTTGTCGAAGTGTTCGGCTTCGGCCAAGGCCCGGTCTTTCGCCCGGACCTGATGGCCCGCAACCCGGATCTCGTGAACGAGGCGTTCCGCCAATACGCAATCACCTGGGGCAACCTGCGCGTCGGCCGATTGTTCAAAGAATTGGATGTTCCGTTCAGCGTGGTGTTGAACGCAGCATTTATCGATGCGTATCCTTCAGTTTGGAAGGAGTTCCGCGCCGCCAATCCGAAGGCGCCGATCATCGCCCACGGCATGAACAACAGCAACGACATCCTGCCGCTTGGGCGTGGGCTCACGGAGCAGAAAGCATATATCCGCAAAACGCTGGACCTGATCGCGTCGAAGACCGGCGTGAGGCCTACCGGCTGGTCCAGCCCAAGCGTTTATTCCAATGGCGACACGATGCAGGCGATGGCCTCCGAAGGCATCACCCACAATCTCGACCAGATGGATTCCGATTTCATTTCGCGCTTGAAGACGCCCGACGGCGCGCTGACGCTGCTGCCCTATCCGACCCCCACGGTCGACATGGGCCAGTTTCTGGCGCGGATGAAGTCACCGACCGAAATCGAGACACTCTGGCTGGATTATGTACTCGAACTGGCCCGGGAAGCCCGTGCCGACCCGGCGCGAGAGGCGACGACAGTCGTTATCGGAATCCATCCCTTTGTGATCGGAACGCCCGACGGCGCGGCCGCCTTGCGGCGTGTTCTTTTGCGCCTCAAGACCGATGACGCGGTCTGGCTGACCGACACTGATACCATCCTCAAGGCGGCCGGCCAGAAATGACTTTTCGGTCGCGTTGCGGAGGTCTTTCAGCTCACGCAATTTGATGAACCGTATCAGCTCTCCTTGCGGCCGATTTGCATTCCGGCCGCACAGGCTGACAGGCTCATGGCAGTGACCAGAAGGATGCCGGCAACGCCGGTTGCGGCGGCAATGAGCCCGCCCACGAACGGCATGAGCACGAGGCTGATCCGATTGCCGGTGATGCGCAGCGTCATCGCGGTGGCCCGTGCATTGGGCGGCGCCACTTCGACAATGCCCGATATTGTCAGCGTGGAAGCAATACCGAGCCCAAGCCCGATCGCGACCGCAGCCGCATACATGACCGGCAGCGACGGCACGGCCATCAGGACGAAAGCGCCGGAGGCCATGAATGTGCTCGCGAGCGTAAGCGGCAGACGACCCATGTGGCGGATCAGCCGCGCATAGAAAATACGCGCCACCAGGGCGGCGAGCGCGCGCGTCATCAGGAGATTGCCGATGTGGCCTGCATCGATGTGGCGCTCGGCCCCAAGGAGCGGCAGGTAGATCATAAGGAGGTCGCTCGCTGTCACCGTCACCACGCTCGCGATCAGCACTGCCGGCATCCCGGGGCGGCGCAACAGGGCCATAAGAGAGACAGTGGGCTGATCGCCGGAGACTTCGCGTTTGGGCGCCGGCCGGATCGCGAACGATATGACGAGACAAACAACGGCCAACAGCGCGCCGATAGCGAACAGGGGCCCGGTGGTCGGAACCGTCACGCCGCTGCCGGCAAGACCGGCGATGTAGGGTCCAAGTCCCTGTCCGAGCGAGACTGCGACCATGAAGTAGCCGAATGCGTCATCTCGCCCTTGCCGATTTGCACAGCGCACGGCCAGCATCTGCTGGGACGCCATCAGGAACATGTGTCCGGTGCCCAGCAGGATCGTGAAAACGAGCAGATATGTCCCTGTATCCGGCCAGGCCCAGAGCTCGGCGCTGGCCAGCAGCATCAGGATGCTGCCGATCCAGGCCGCATGTGCATCGTGGCCGCGATCGATGTAGCGGCCGATCCGCAAAGCCAGGAAGATCGGCAGCAGCGCGAAGCCGGCGGAAATCACGCCCAGCCAGGCCGGCGGCAGCCCCAATTCGATCGTGCGATAAGAGACGGTGACCCGCACCACGCCCACGACCGTATGCGTGACCACCACATGAACGAGGAGTGGCGCCAATACGGTCCAGTCGATAGCGGGGGCGGGGCGAGATTCGTCGAGCATCAGTCTATTGCTTACCGGTATGCTCGACCCAAGCAAAGACGTCTCTTTGCACGGCCGCTATGCGACGGCATGTTTGCGCACTCAAATTGAAGCAGGATTGTAGCCCGCATGGAGCGCGCAACGTCAAGCATGCGCCATCGGCGCAGACTTGACGGCGTGCGAAATGCGGGGCGGCGTGCCTGGTGTCCCCGGATTGCGCGTCACATGCCCCGCTTGCGCGGGCCATGTGCCTCTCCATCCGGGCTACGAGGACAGGCGGGTCAAAGCGCGGGCGCGTTTGGCCAATGTGATGGCGGTGCGCAACAGGCTTTCAAGCTTGCACGCAATCGCGAATGCGGCGCGACCATCCGAGCCGATCCTGATCAGCCGGTCTGCAACATCCAATCGCTCGCGCCAGATATGGTCGATCATCGGGTGGCCGGCGGTGGCACATGAATCAGCTTGCGCAATCGCGGGGTCGTCGAGCAGGGCTTGCGTCGCGTGCACCAAGATCTGCACACCGGGCGAAGCGCGCGCAACGTTTTCGTCGTAGGCGATTTTCCAGGCCCAGATCGTGTCCTGGCTTTTGAGCAAGATGAGGGCCGCGATCGCTTCGCCATTGAGAACAAGCCGCGTGACGCTGGCATTGCCGTTTTGGGCGAGTTCCGGGATAGCCTTTCCCATGAAGGTGCGGATGTCGGCATTGTGGTGCACGGCGGTTCCGGCGCGCCCTTTCCAGCCGCTCGCTTCAAGGACGAGGAATTGTGCGAGCGCCATGTTGATTGTCGAAGGTTCTCGCGCCGTCTCAAATGTAAGCGTGCCGCCCTCGCCAAGGCGCCGCAACTGCCGGCGCAACTCCTTGAGTTTCTTGGCGCCCACCGCATTGTCGATATAGGCGGCGCGGTTGTCTCCTGGCGCCAGCAGCGCCCGCTGGTGCGAAGCGTAGGCAACGCTCGTGCCGCCCAAGCGCGCAATCGCTGAATCGAATGCTTCGGCAAGTGGTCCTCGCGTCGGCAACAAGGGCATCAATAGCCGCCCGGGCAGTGCGGGAGTGCGTGACACGTGATCGAACCACGCCCCGATCACGGCATCGGCCGATCGACTGTCAACGAGTGGCGTGCCAAGCGGCGCGTAGGGATGCGTCCAGCCGCACAACAGCGGGAATGGCACGCCATAGCGGTGGCGTTCGATTCGTGCCGGAAAGAGGCCGAGAAGAACAGGCGACGCACCCCGCGACCACACCAGGCCGGCTCCCACATCGCGCCCAAATACCGGCGCTGCCGGCAGTGCGAAGGAAGAGTCGTAGAAGACATTGGGTTCAAGCGCCCGGTCGGCGAGCGCGCGCCAATCCGCCGCCACGGCGGCAAGCTCTGCGAGCGGCCGCCACTCGACGCGGAATACGGACTCGATCGTCCCGTGCACGTTTGCACCTACTGCGTTGCGTCATCTAAAATGAAGGCGTTCTTCGTAGGGGCGGGTCTTCGGCGGCTTGCGCCGCTGTGCCCGCCCGGCCCTCCGCGTATGCGGTACGGCGGGTGGGCACAAGACCCGCCCCTACGCACAACACCTGCACCTATTTTCCGCCGCGGCTCCAGATGAAGACGTGGAAGCCCAGCTGGCGTTTCGCCATCCAGAACAGCATAGCGGTTTCAACCACGAGGGCAGCCGCTATCGCGATCGCGGCACCCATTGCGCCGAAATGCGGAACCAGGATGAAACAGAGCGCGACATTGACCGCAAAGGCGGTGGCACATGACGTGGCGCTGGCGCGCTGCTGCCCGAGCACATTGAGCATGCGTTCGATCGGCCCGATGGCCGCACGCGACAAAAGCCCGATCGCGAGAATGAACATCAGGAAGTGGCCGTCGGCGAATTCCGACCCGAACATGTAGAGCAGCGGCCTGCCGAGCGCGAGCAACACGATGGTTGCGAGCAGCGACGGCCAGAATGTCCAGCGCACCGCCTGGCGCAAGAATGCAACGAGGCCTGCGCGATCGCCGGTGGCGTGGAAGGTCGAGAAGCGATGCGCCGATGTAGCGCTGATCGAAAAGTGGATGAAGCTGACCAATGCGAGCGTCTTGGCGGCGGCGTAATAGACAGCGACCTCGTCGGGCGGGCGGAATTGCTTGAGGATCAGCACATCCACATTGGTCAGCATCAGGTAGAAGCCCTCCGCCATCAGGATCGGCAGCGCCGTCGCCATCCAGTATTTGACCCGATACGTCTTTGGTCCGGGGGCGATCTGCTTTTCGAGCCTTTTGTTGAGCACGAAGAGCTGGGCGAGCACCGGCAGCCAGGTGGCGATGCAGGCGATCGTGATGGCGGTGACAGCATCAAGCGGAAGGCCGGCCGCATAGGCAGCGCCCAACAACACGGTGAGCAGGAACTGGCGTGCCAGATAGGACGGCACCAGGCCAAGCCCTACCCAGTCGTAGGCCCGCGCTATACCGTCCTGCACATTGGAGAGCGCATAAGCCGGGAGTGCAATGCACGCGACATAGAGGGGAACGATTGTGTAGTCGTCGAGCCAGGGGGTCAGCAGCCGCACCAGGCCGACGCAAGAGGCCGCAACCGCAACCGCAATGCCGGTCGCGATCAGGCGGCTACCCGAGACGTAGCCGCGCAGCAGGTCGAACATTTTGCTGTCGCGGTATTCCGGAATGAAGCGTTGTGCCGCAGTGGCGAGGCCGAGATCGAGCGATTGGCCGATCAGCAGCACCCAGGTCCAGACATAGACGTAGATGCCGAACTCGTAGGAACCCAGCCAGCGCGCGAACAGCACCTGGGATCCATAGGCCAGCGCCGCGCTTGCGACCCGGATCAGGAACACGGTGCCGGCCAGGCGCTGCAGCACCATGCTGTCGGCACCCCCAAGTCGCGCACTGAGCCGCGCCACGAGGCGGGACCAGAGCCGCAACGACAGGGCCGGCACGCGCGCGGCCGGTTCCGTATTGCTGAGCGACAAGACAACCTCCGCGGATCGCAGCCGCCGAAGGCGGCACGATGGGACGCAGAGTTAGCAAAGGAATCATTAATATTCGGTTCGGATGGCTTGGACTATGAGTGCCCAGCCGTGCCCCGGCTTTCGCTTCGGCCAGCGCGACCCATTGACGACATTCCAAATTAGGAATATATTGCAACATGGGCTGGAACGTCGAAGTGACGGATGAATGCAAGGCATGGCTTGAAGCACTGAGCGAAGAGGATTTCGATTCGGTGGACTATTCGGTCGATCTTTTGACCGAACACGGGCCGCAATTGGATTTCCCGCACAGTTCGAAGGTGAATGGATCGCGACATGCTCATATGCGCGAATTGCGAGTTCAGTCCGGCGGCAGGCCGATACGAATCCTATACGCCTTTGATCCACGACGGAGCGCGATCTTGTTGATTGGCGGCGACAAGTCTGGCGATAAACGGTTTTATGACCGCCTGATCCCTGTTGCTGATAGTTTGTACGACACTTACCTGAAGGAACTCCGAAAGGAGGGATTGATTCCATGACAGGACATCGGCCGTTCTCGGACTTGAAAAAGAATTGGGCTGCGGATCGTCGCGCGCGGAATGAGGCGCGCAAGGCGGGGGTTGCGGTCGAATATGCCACGCTTGAAGAACTGCGCATTGCGCTGGGTTTGAGTCAGGAGGAACTGGCGAAGAGGCTAGATGTCCAACAGCCCGCTGTGTCGAAACTCTCAGCGCGCAACGATATGCGGATTAGTACTCTGCGCGCCCTTATCGAAGCCATGGGTGGAGAACTCCAAGTCACCGCTAGGTTCCCGGACCGATTGGTCGAACTGGCGAATTTTGATCGAAGTCAGTAGCCTCGCAGCTTGGCTTGAGGACCATGGGCGCGTTCAATTTGCCTCCGCTGCCATTGTTGCCGTACTACATCATGAGGCAACTGTTTTGACCTGCGAGGCCACATGTTTCCCACCACGATCGTCGGAAGCCTGCCGAAGCCCCATTGGCTTGCCGAGCCGAACAAATTGTGGGCGCCGTGGCGCCTTGACGGCGTTGCGCTCGAGACTGCCCAGCGCGATGCCACAATTCTGGCGCTCAAGCTGCAGGAGGATTGCGGCATAGATATTGTCACCGACGGCGAGCTGTCGCGTCAGCATTTCGTCCATGGCTTTCTTGAATTCGTCGAGGGGGTCGATTTTGCGCGCAAGGTCGAGATGGGAATTCGTGCCGACCGTTACAAAGCGATGGTGCCGACAGTCACCGGCGCGTTGCGGCTCAAGGGTCGCGCCCATGCGCGCGAAGCCCGCGTCGCGCGCGCCCATACGACGCACAAGTTGAAGTTCAGTCTGCCGGGGCCGATGACCATTGCCGATACGGTCGCGAATGAGCATTACGGCACCCGGGTCGACATGGCGATGGCATTCGCAGACCTGCTGAACCAGGAAGCGCGTGCGCTTGTGGCCGACGGCGTGGATATCATCCAGATCGACGAGCCCGCCTTCAATGTCTATTCCGACGCGGTGCAGGAATGGGGAATAGCGGCGCTCAACCGCGCCATCGAAGGCCTCGGCGCCACCACGGCCGTCCATATTTGCTACGGCTATGGCATCAAGGCGAATATCGATTGGAAGGCGACGCTCGGCAATGAATGGCGACAATACGAGGCGATCTTCCCGGCGCTGCGGGAAAGCCGCATCGACCAGGTGTCGATCGAGTGCCGCAATTCGCGCGTGCCGATGCACCTGCTCAAGCTCTTGGACGGCAAGGACATCATGGTCGGCGCCATCGACGTGGCGAGCGATGCGGTCGAGACGCCGGATGAGGTCGCCGCCGTCATTACCGATGCGATGTCCTATGTGGCCAAGGAAAAGATCATTGCATGCACGAATTGCGGCATGGTGCCGATGCAATGGGATGTCACGTTTGCCAAACTTGCAGCGCTGAGTCAGGGTGCCGCGTTGGCGCGGCGGAAGCACAAAGACTGACAGTCTGGAAGCCGGATTGGCAGCCATGAGCGCTTTCAAGCGCTCATGGCGTAAAATCCGGGGATGGAGCTTAAGTAGTGTGAGTCGGTGACCGGTCGGCACACTCGGCGTGACTCCCTCTCCCCTTTGGGGAGAGGGTTGGGGTGAGGGGGTTACGTTCGGTCGATAGGGCTAAAATATTCTCCTAAACAGAAGTAGATCCGGTTCAACTCCGTTCATTCATTCGCTTGACGGCAATTGGATAAAAGAGGATTTGGGGCAGCATTGCAACTACTGGCCCCCCTCACCCCAACCCTCTCCCCGGAGGGGAGAGGGAGTTACACCGAGTTCGCTTTGATGGCATCGAATCACATCTGCACGGAAGTATTAAAGTTCAAGAAATCAGATTTATGACTCTCCCGATTTGTGGTATCTTCGATTATCAATCCGTCATGGAGCAGATCATGGCCAGGAAAGCTTTCGGCATCGTCGGTGCTGTTGCGGCGCTCGTTGCTACCGCGTTGGCGTTCCCCGCTATCGCGCATCATTCCTATGCGATGTTCGACCAGACCAAGGTGCTCTACCTGTCGGGTGCGCTCAAGGAGCTTGAATTCGTCAACCCGCATGTCTGGGTGAATGTCATCGTTACAAACGACAAGGGACCTGCGACGTGGCAGTTCGAAGGCGGCGCGCCCACCCAGATGGTGCGGCTCGGCTGGGTCAAGGAAGACTTCAAGAGCGGCGAGAATGTCGAGATTGGCTACCGCCCGATGAAAGACGGCTCACGCGGCGGCCAGCTCATGAGCGTCAAGTTTCCCGACGGGCATAGGGTGTGCTCCAACCGTGGCTGCGGCGACGGCACGGGGCAAATGCTGAACAACTGAGTGTGTTTCCCGGGCGCAACCTGGACGCGCCTTAATCAAACCGCCCATCCGGCGGGAAACGAATGGTCTGGTCGTAGCGCGACGGCGTGGTCATGTCCTTGTCGCTGCGTGACGGGAGCACGATGGCTTCGACAACGTAAAGCCTGCCCTTGTGATAAAACACCGACGTGCGTGCGCGGCTGTTATCGTCGCGGTCGACCACGAGCGTCACGCCGAAGATCGATCGCGCGCCCTGGTAGACGCGGGGGAAATCCGTGAACAGCACGTCACCTTTGCGAATGAGCCCATAGGCCACCTCATTGACGAAATTCGTGCCCATCTCAGGGTGGCCGGCCAGATCGACGACGGTAAGAGAATAACGTACATGGTCTTCTTCGGCCGTATAGACCATCGACGACAAAGCTTTGCCATAGATCGAGTCGTAGGTTGATCTCTTCGCCTCGGGCTTGCCCGGGAATTGAATGGCGACCCCTTGATCGAGATAATTGTATTCCGTCCAGGACGACGCCGGCCCGGCGCAGAAGCAGAGCACGAACAGGACGAAGGAAAACATGCGCATGGCCGTCTCCTGGCAATGGTGGACAGCTTCTTTTATAGCACGCCGATAATATTTCCAGACAGGCTCACATGATCGCGCTTCTCGACGAAATCAGTGTCCCCACCCGTTGCTTGAGCGAATATATCGCCGAAGCCTTGCGGCGTCCGTTGCCGGAGGATGTCGCCGAGAAGGCGCGTCACCATGTCCTCGATACGCTGGCCGCCATGGTGTCGGGGTCGCAGCTTCGGCCGGGCCGCATGGCGATCGGCTATGTGACGGCGCTCGGCGGCGTGCCGGAATCTTCCATCGTCGGAACGCCGGTGCGCACGTCCGCCGTGCATGCGGCCCTTGCCAACGGCATGCTGGCGCATGCGGACGAGACCGACGACTCGCACGCGCCCTCGCGCACGCATCCCGGCTGTGCAATCATTCCGGCGGCGCTTGCGGTTGGGGAGCGCAACCAGGTTTCCGGCATGTCCTTCCTGCGTGCCGTCGTGCTTGGCTATGACGTCGCGGCGCGCGTCAATTATGCGCTGGGGGCCGATGCCTTTGCGGCGGCGGCCCGCAGCACCCATAGTTTTGCTGGCGTGTTCGGCTCCGGTGCCGCTGCGGCCTCGCTCTTCGATCTCTCCGCCGCGCAGGTCCGGCATGTCTTGTCCTATTGTGCCCAGCAGGCTTCGGGAGTGGCCTGCAATGTGCGCGATGCCGACCACATCGAGAAGGCTTTCGATTTTGGCGGCATGCCGGCGCGTGGCGGCGTGACGGCCGCCAGCATGGTGGCACACGGATTTAGCGGGGTTGACGATGTGTTCGCGGGCGAGCGCAATTTCCTGGAGGCCTTCGCGCCGGAGCCTGATCCGTCACGGCTCATCGAGGGATTGGGCGAACGCTTCGAGATCATGGGGACAAACATCAAGAAATGGTCGGTGGGTTCCCCGGCCCAGTCGGCACTCGATGCCGTGACCTGGCTCATGCACAATGAAAAATTTGCGACTCACGATGTTTCGACGATCAGGGTGCATTTGCCGACGCGCTCCGCCCGCACCGTCGACAATGCCCCAATGCCCGATATCAATGTGCAGCATCTCGTCGCACTTCTGCTGGTCGATGGCAGCCTGACGTTTCAGTCCGTGCATGATCATGTTCGCATGGAAGATCCGTCAATGCTTGCTGTGCGCGAAAAAATCCAGCTCGTGCCCAGCCAGGAACTCATGGAGGCGCGGCCGCGCCGGCAGGCCATTGTGGAGATTGCGTTGCGGGACGGCCGCCAGCTGTCGCGCCGCACGATCGCGGTGCGCGGCACCGCCGATAACCCGATGACGGGCGCCGAGGTCGAGGCCAAGGCGCTCGACCTCATGGAAAATGTGCTCGGGCCGAGGCGCACGCGCACGCTGATGGATGCATGCGGTACGATTGAGCGAAATCCCGATATCAGCGATTTTCGCCGTCTGTGGGTCGCGCCTGCGCACGAACAAGCGATTGATCATATGGAGCGCCTCGCTTGAGTTCCTTGTAGCCTGGATGGAGCACATAAGCGCGCTTGCGCGCTGTGTGCGCAATCCGGGGTTCTCTCAATGCAACTTGGTCGCCCCGCATTTCGCAAGGGCTCCATTGCGTATTCCGACGAAGCCGGCCATGCATTCCAATATGAAGCCGGCCACCCATTCCGAGACGAAGCCGGCCACCGTTCCGATTTGAAGCCGGCCAGGTGGCGCAGTCCCTGCGGGTCAGCTGGATGATGTTTTTGTTTTGGGTTTGGGTCAAGGGCGTGTCCGCGATCGTGGTCGCCGCGGGCTCGGTGGGAGGCCGTCCCGGTAGTCAACAGGAGGGACCCGCGCGCGCCGCGGAGTGCCCCCACGGCTGACGCAGCGGCGCGCGTGGGAGGTCCCTGTTGACCCACCGGGGCGGGCGGGTGGTTGTACGACGAGGGTCATTTCTGGCGCGCTTTAGCAGGCGCGGATTTGGGCACGTCGGCGTTTTGCTGATCGTGCTCGTCTGTCTTCATGGTCTCGCGTTGCTCGCGTGCGGAGAGTTTGAGCTTACGCATGCTCTCACCTTTGAGTTCGATCCTGTAAGCGTTGTGAATGACGCGGTCCAGGATGGCGTCAGCGAGGGTTGGATCGCCGATGACCTCGTACCATTGCGCGACCGGCAGCTGGCTTGTGATCACGATGGAGCGCGTATCATAGCGGTCCTCCACAATCTCCAGAATGTCGCGACGCTGTTCGGCGGTGAGTTGTTCTGGCCCCCAGTCATCGAGGATGAGAAGATCGACGCGCGCGAGACTGCGCAAGCGCTTTGCATATCGTCCGTCGCCACGTGCCAGCGCGAGTTCTGAAAACAGTCGTGGTACGCGATGATAGAGGACGGAGAAGTCCTCCCGGCAAGCCTTGTGGCCGAGCGCGCAACCTAACCAGCTTTTGCCGACTCCGGCCGGCCCTGTAATCAACAAATTGCGCCGCTCGCGAATGAAGTCGCAACCCGCGAGTTTGAGGAACATGGCACGGTCGAGACCTCGCGCGGCGCGATAATCGATGTCCTCGACGCTGGCGTTGTGACGCAGACGCGCATTTTTGGCGCGTGACTCGAAGCGCTTCTGCCGGCGCAACGTCTGCTCATGTTGGAGCAGAAGACCAAGCCACTCTGCATGTTCGAGAGCGCGGGCCTCGGCATTTTGTTCAAGCATCTTGAAGCCGTTTGCCATGCCGTGAAGGCCAAGCTCGTGCAAGAGATCAAGAGTCGGATGAGTAAGCATGTGATGATCTTCTTTCAATTGAAGTAGCGGGGCCCGCGGATGTTTGGATGCTTGATCACGATTGTGCTCTCCGCAGTCAATGGAGCGCGATCGAGATTGTTTCGTAGAATGGAAGCAACGCTCTTGTAGTGGAACGCACTGACGGCGAGCGCGCGTGCGGCAACCGACTCGGCTCGCGCCTTATCGATGCCGCCGAACAACTTCAGCACACCCAAGCAGGTTCGAAAGCCCTGTTCGGGATGCGAACGACTGGCGAGTACCGCAATCACGAACCCTTCGGTGTTGGGGCCAAATGTTGCGGCCCAGTGCCGGAATCGCTCCGGCGTCCATTCGGCGTAGCGTCGATGTGAACTCGGCATGTGTTCCGGAAGTGTGCCATGATGCTGGCCGCCATAGCGGCGCTGGTGGGCTGCGACGCGCTTTCCGCGATGGAATACTTCGATCATGCGACTGGTGATACGCACGTCGACTTTGGCGCCGATCAGTTCATGGGGAACCGAGTAGCAGTAGTTCGCCGCTTGGATGTGATAATCGATATTGACGATCGCAAAGCGCCATTCGGCAAACTCATAATCGCTTTCCGGCAAAGGTCGCAGCGCCGGCTTTTCGACGCTTGTGAACAGATCGTCGCGACTAAGTTTGAGGCGCCGATTGACGTGAGCGTTGATGCGCTTGAGCACCTCCGCAATGGCGCGATTGGCTTCCTCGAGCGAAAAGAACGTCTGATGTCGCAGTCGCCCGAGGATGTAGGTTTGTGCAAAGCGGACGCCGGCCTCAACTTTTGCTTTGTCACGGGGGCGGTAAGGTCGCGCTGGAAGAACAGCGATGTCGTAATGCTCCGCCATCATGGCGTAGCTACGATTGATCTCTGGATCATAGAACGATGGTTTGTTTACACCGCTCTTGAGATTATCGGGAACAACAGCACGCGGCACTCCGTCGAAAAACCGGAACATGCACACATGCGATCCGATCCAGTCCGGCAGAGTTTGTGTCCATGTCGCTTCCGCATAGGTGTAGCTGGAAGAACCCAGTACTGCGACGAAGATCTCCGCTTCGCGCACTTCACCAGTCTTCGGATCGACAATCGCAAGCTTCTTGCCCGAGTAATCGACAAACGCTTTGTCACCCGCGATATGATGTTGACGCATCACCGGAGACAGCTTTCGCTCGAACTCGCGATACAGATCACAGAACCGCGAATATCGATAACCTTCCGGATGAGACTGATGGTACTCCTCCCACAGCACCATCAGGTTGACGCCAGGACGCTTAAGTTCAAGTGACAGCGCTGGCCAGTCCGGCTCGCTATGCCGACGTCTGCCTGGTTTCACGCCGCCGCGTGCAAACAGCCGCTGCTCAAGAACATCATCTGTCAGATCGTCCGGCAGCGGCCAGGTAATCCCGGCCGCGCGCGCCCGCTCAAGATTGTCCTGGACGGTGCTGCGCGCAATCCCGAGTGCACGCGCGATCGGCCGAGGTCCTTCGCCATCGTGGTGCAGTCGTAACATCTGTCGTATGTGTCGCATGGTCAGCTCTCTCTTGGCTGGCATCAAGCCCCTCCCCGCCATTGATCGGAGGGGGCCTGTTGCCTGAGTCGCTGACCCGCAAAAAAATCCCGCCAAACCTGTCAACAGGTGGCCGGCTTCAAATCGGAATGGTGGCCGGCTTCAGCCCGGAACCCTGGCCGGCTTCACGTCGGAATACCCGGCCGGCTTCGGTCGGAATCCGCACTCCATAGCCCGTCGCAGACGGGCGTGAACGCCCTATGCTGGGCTACGATTCGGCGACATCCGTTCCACATTGCGCTCCCGCTCCACGCGCGCTACGAATCCCTCCCATGCAAAACTCAATGTCCCGGCTTGCCGCGTCAGGCCTCTTGCTGGCGCAACTGCTGATCGGCACCGCGCGTGCCGACGACGATTTTTTCAAAGGCCGGACCGTCAATTTCATTGTTTCGACGACGCCGGGCGGCGGCTATGACACATACAGCCGTCTCATCGCCCGCCACATCGGCAGGTTCCTGCCGGGTCAGCCCAACGTAGTCGTGCAATATATGCCGGGCGCGGCCGGCATCCGCGCCGCCAATTTCCTCTACAATGCGGCGCCGAAAGACGGCACCACACTAGCGATGCCCGACCAGGCGGTTCACCTCGATCATGTTCTCGGCACCGCGGGGCTTAACGCCGATCCCGCGCGGTTCAATTGGATAGGTCGGCTGTTGAGCAACAGCGCCGTGCTCTATGCGCGCCGTGATGCGCGGGTGAAGAAGATCGAAGATGCTTTGACCCGCGAACTCGTCGTGGCAACCTCCGGCACATCCTCGCGGCTCAATTGGATCGTGCTCAACAATGTACTCGGCACGAAGATGAAATTGATCACAGGCTATGCGGGCACGACGGACAGCCGTCTCGCCATGCTGCGGGGCGAGGTCGATGCCCTGAGCCAGCCCTGGGCGGTGCTCAAGATCGAAGGCGAACAGCTATTGCGCGACAAGCAGATCAATCTGTTGCTGCAGACCGGCGCGCAAAAGAATGCCGAGCTGATGAATGTGCCGCGCATGGTCGATCTGGCAAAGAACGATGCGGATCGGACACTGATTGAGCTATTTTCCTCGCCGGCAACTATCGGTCGATCGGTTGCGGCGCCGCCGGGCCTGCCGGTCGACCGGGTTGCGACGCTGCGTCGCGCGTTCACGGCGGCGCTGAGCGATGCTGCATTTCTCGATGAGGTGCAACAGCTCAAGCTCGATCTTGAGCCGCTCAATGGGACGGAGCTGCAAGCCAATATCGCGGCGGTCGGAGGAGTCTCGCCCGATTTGGTCGCGCGTGCCCGTCGCGTGGCGGAGAAGTAGCGGCCAAACTGTTCCGGTGTGATTCGATGGCGTCGAAGCGAGTTCGGTGTGACTCCCTCTCCGGGGAGAGGGTTGGGGTGAGGGGGGACGGTAGTTGATGGATGATAACCACTCAGGCCCCACGCCTTGCTGCCGATAGTCGGATTCATTCGACTTCCGCCAAGTTTAGAAATGTCCGAAGTTGTTCAGATGACGACTTCCATTAACAAACGGATCCGCTCCCATTAGCCTCCGCTCCCATTAGACCGGTTCCCCCTCACCCCAACCCTCTCCCCGGAGGGGAGAGGGAGTCACACCGAGTGTGCCGCCCAATCACTCCGCCGGCTGCAGGCTTACACTCGGCTCCTTCGCGGCCGCTCGCGTTCGTAAATTCTCCAGCGACAAATAGATGACCGGCGTGATGTAGAGCGTCAGCAGCTGCGAGGTCAGGAGCCCGCCGACGACTGCGATGCCAAGGGGTTGGCGCAGTTCGGCGCCGGCGCCAAGGCCAAGGGCGATCGGGAGAGTGCCCATGATGGCCGCCATGGTGGTCATCATGATCGGCCGGAAGCGCAAGAGGCACGCCTGGAAGATCGCGCGCTCAGGACGCTCACCATGGTTCCTTTGCGCATCGATCGCAAAATCGATCATCATGATGGCGTTCTTCTTGACGATGCCGACCAGCATGATGATGCCGATGATCGCGATGACGCTCAGGTTCATGTTGAACAGCATCAAGGTCAGCAGGGCACCGACGCCGGCAGCCGGAAGGCCTGAGAGTATCGTGATCGGGTGGATGAAGCTCTCATAGAGGATGCCCAGCACGATATAGATAACGACGAGGGCTGCGAGCAGGAGCCAGCCTTGTCCACGCAACGACTGCTGGAACACCTGCGCTGTGCCGGAAAATCCGGCCGTCACAGTGGCCGGAAGTCCGACCTTTTGTTCCGCCTCCTGGATCTTCAAAATCGCATCGCCAAGCGACACGCCAGGCGCCAGGTTGAAGAAGATCGTGACGGCGGGCATCTGTCCCTGGTGGTTCACCGTCAAGGGGCCGGCGGCCTTCGACACGGTCGCAACAGTTGCCAGCGGTATGAGTTGTCCGGCCGCCGACCGCACGAAGACCTTCGACAAGGACTCTTCGCTTTCCTGGAAGTTCGGTCCCAATTCCAGGATCACCGGATAGTCGTTGGCATCGGTGAAGATCGTCGCGACCTGGCGCGAGCCGAATGAGCTGTAAAGCGTGGTGCGGATTTGTTCGGCCGTGAGGCCAAGCACGGCCGCCTTGTGGCGATCAATCTTGAGAACGGCCTGCGGGCTCTTGATCTGCAAATCCGACGTTACATCCTGTAGCCCCGGCAGCCGGCGGATTTCATCCCCGATGAGCGGGGCAAACCGATAGAGGTCTTCGAGGTCGCCGGATTGCAGCGTGTATTGATAGACGCTGCGGCTCGGCCGTACACCGATTTCGAGGTTCTGCGCAGGGTTCAGGAATACGTTGATGCCCGGCACCGCGGCGACCTGGCGGCGCAATTCCTGAATCACTTCCGTTATTTGCGGCCTCTCCTTGCGCGGCTTGAGTGAGACATAGAGATGCACGCTGTTGACCCCGAACCTTGTGCCGCCCGGACCGATTTCGGTGTTGTAGGACGTCACCCACGGGCTGGCTTGGAGAATTTGATCGACCTTGCGCTGCCGCTCCACCATTCCGACGAAGGAAGTGTCCTCCGGTCCTTCTGCTCCGCCGACGATGAATCCGGTATCCTCGATCGGGAAGAAGCCCTTCGGGATCACGTAGAACAGATAGCCGGTGAGCCCGATGGTCATGAGCGTCAGGCCGATGGTAGCGCGCCGGTGCCGCAATACGAATCCGAGCGAGCGCTCGTAGCCATGCAGCATCGCTCGGAATGCACGTTCCAGCACGCGGGCGACGGGACCTTCCTTGGCGTGCTGGTTTGCCGCCGCGTGCGCCGGCGAGGCGCGCAGGAACCGGCTGCACAGCATCGGCGTCAGGGTCAACGACACGAAGCCCGATACCAGGATGGCGATGCCGATCACAACTGCGAATTCATTGAAGACGCGGCCGACCACGCCCCCCATGAAGAACACGGGGATGAAAACCGCCACCAGCGAGACCGTCATCGAGATGATGGTGAACGTGATTTCGCGCGAGCCTTTGAGCGCCGCCTCCATGGGACTCAGGCCTGCCTCGACATGACGCACGATGTTTTCGAGCATCACGATCGCGTCGTCGACCACGAAACCCACCGCCAGCGTCAGCGCCATCAGCGAAACGTTATTGAGCGAGAAGCCGCCGAGATACATGGCGGCGAATGTGCCGATGATCGACACCGGCAGAGCGAGCGCCGGAATAATCGTCGACGACAGCCGCCGCACAAAGAGGAAGATGACCAGCACCACCAGGATGACGGTGAGTATCAAGGTGTGCTGCATGTCGGTGACGGCGGCCTCGATCGGCGCAGAACGGTCGTTGAGAACCTGGATGTCGATGGCGCCCGGAAGCTCCGCGCGGAATGTGCCGAACAGTTCTTTGACCCTGTTCACCACCTCGACCGTGTTGGCGTCCGCCTGCCGGAAGATCCCAACCGTAATGGCACGTTTGCCGTTGTACCAATTGACCAGCTTGTCGTTCTGTACGCTGTCGATGACGTGCGCGACGTCGCCGAGGCGGACCGGAGCGCCGTTGCGATAGGCGATGATCAACGGCACATAGCCGGAGGCCTGGGTGAGGTTGGTGTCGACCTGTAGCGTTGCGGCCTTCTCCGGCCCGCTCAATCCGCCGACCGGCGTCGTGGAACTCGCCGCCGCCAGCGCGCGCTGGACTTCATCGAGCCCGATGCCGCGCATGGCGAGAAGGTCCGGATCGACCTGTACCCGCACGGCATATTTCTGGATGCCGAAGATGGAAATCTGGGCGACGCCCGGCAGCGTCGAAAGACGCTGACCGATATTGATCTCGGCATATTCGTTGAGCGTCGTGAGAGGGAGCGTATCCGACGTCAGTGTGATCTGCAGGATCGCCGAGGCGCCTGGATTGACCTTGCGATAGGTTGGCGGTGTCGTCATCTCGGCCGGCAACTTGCGTGAAGCATTGGCAATGGCGGCCTGCACGTCTTGTGCTGCGGCGTCGATGTTGCGATTGAGATTGAACTGGATGGTGATGCGGCCGGTACCGAGCCCGCTCACCGACGTGATCGTATCGACGCCGGAAATCGCCGCGAATTCCCGTTCGAGCGGTGCTGCAATCGACGCCGCCATTGTGGAGGGGCTCGCGCCCGGCAAGGTGGTGGTGACGTTGATGGTCGGGAAATCGACCTTCGGCAGCGCTGCGACGGGGAGGAACAGATAGCCGACCACGCCGACCAGCACGATCGCCAAAGTCAGCAGGGTCGTCATGACGGGGCGTTGGATACAGAGATTGGGCAGTGTCATGACTTGCGCTCGGAAACAGCCGGTCTCTGGGGAGCCTGCACAGTGACGCGCGCCCCATTGGTGAGCCGCAGTTGGCCGTCGACGACGACGCGCTCTCCAGCCTTGATCCCGTCGTCGATCACGGTCTTGTCGTCGACCGTGCGGTTGGTGCGCACCAATCGCAATTCAACCGTCGAGTCCTGTTTGATGACGAAAACGTAAGCGCCGTTCTGTCCGATCTGCACCGCGCCGCTTGGCAACACGATGGCGTTGGCCTGTATTCCAACCGTGAGCGTGACATTGACGAATTGGCCCGGCCAAAGCCACGTGTCGTCATTGGCGAATTTTGCTTTGAGCGATATCGTGCCGGTCACCACATCGACCTGGTTGTCGATAAAGGTGAGCGCCCCGGTGATCGGTTTTTGTGGTTGATTGGGGAGGGTCACCACCGCGACAAGTGGCTCCTCTGAAGTCATCGCCTCGCGAATATCCGCAAGATGTCGCTCCGGCACCGTGAAACCCACGTAGATCGGCCGCAGCTGCGTGATGGTCACGAGCGGCACAGCATTTGTCGTGGTGTCGTTCGATTTGACGAGATTGCCGCGTTTGAGATTGATCACGCCGGTCTTGCCGGCAATTGGTGAGCGGATTTGCGTGTAGCTCAGGTTGATCCGCGCGTTTTCGATCGCGGCTTCGTCAGCACGTATGGCGGCTTCGAAGACCTTCACCTGGCTCTGGACCTCTTCGAGCCGCTGCGCGGATGCGACGCCACGCGATGCCAGTTCGGATTGTCGTTTGACCTCCTGCTGTGCGCGTTCGAGCTGTGCGCGGCTGCGTTCGACATTGGCGTCCGCTTGCGCGAGTTGAGCCTGGAAGCTGCGGTTGTCGAGAGTGAAGAGCAGGTCTCCCTCTTTGACTTCCTGCCCTTCCTCCAGATGGACTTCGGCAATCTGGCCGTCGATCCTCGATTTGACGATGACGCTCGCGATCGATTGTACTGTGCCGATCGCATTGACCAGGATCGGGACAGACATTTCGATCGCTGTTCCCGCCGAGACGGACTGCGCGGGTGCCGGGCGCTTGGCCTCAGGTGCTTTGGCGGTCCCAAAGCCTGCCATGCCGGGCAGTTTGAGAAGCTGGTCCTGAAAGACATATCCGGCGACAAGCAGCGCCACAAACATGGTCGCAAGCAGGAGGCGTTTCATCGCATGTTCCCCGGGAGTGGTAACGCGAAGTACGCATGTGGCCCAATTGGACCCCCAATATCCGGTCAACGCAAGCGAATTTAGAACGGTTCTTAGCTGTAGTCCACGACGTGACCACGCGAACGCGGTCTGATGGGCTCGCAGGCCCCTCCCCTACGCACTTCCAAAGTGCGCGGGTTTGGAGTACCGCCTTTACGGCGGCTTCGCCGCGGGCCGCCCTGCTTTACCAAAGTGTGGCATCATGATGGAACTCCGTCGCCGCCAATTTCTCCGTCTCGCCGCGGGCGCGGCCGCGTTGCCGGCCATGCCGTACATCGCACGCGCGCAATCCTGGCCGACCCGCGTCGTGCGCCTGATGAATGGTTTTCCGGCCGGAGGGGGCAATGATGCAGCCGCGCGCATCATCGCGGGCCGGCTATCGGAGATTTGGGGCCAGCAGGTCATCGTCGAAAACCAGGCCGGCGCCGGCGGAAATATCGCCTTTGGAACGGTCGCGCGCGCCGCGCCGGACGGGCACACGATCATGTTTGCCTCGCCCGGGCTGGTGATCAACCCGTTCCTCTACCCTTCGGTCAACTACGATCCAAATGTCGACTTCGCTCCAGTGACGTTGATTGGAACCTATGGCAACCTGTTGGTGGTTCCGAATTCCTCGCCGATAAAATCGCTTGTGGAATTCATTGCCAGGGCCAAGGCCAATCCCGGCACGATGACGTTTGGCTCCCCCGGCATCGGGACGACGCCGCATCTTGCCGGTGGATTATTCAAACACCGGGCCACTGTCGAATTGACGCACGTGCCCTATCGCGGCGTCGCGGCAGGCGGAATGAGCGACCTGATCGCCGGACGCATCGACTCGATGTTCAACACCACCGGTTCGCTGCTCCAAGCCGCGAGGACCAACCAGGTGCGCGGGCTGGCCGTGACGTCGATTGATCGTCCGACGACTGCGCCGGAGTTTCCGACTTTCGCGGAGTCGGGCCTCCCGGGCTTTGACGTGTCGGGATGGTATGCATTGCTGGGTCCGGCAAAAACGCCGCCCGACATCGTGCACAAGATCAATGCCGACACGGTCGGTGTGCTTGGCGAGCCCGCGATCAAGGCCAAGTTCGATCTGCTCGGCGTTACCATAGTGGGCTCCGGCCCCGCGGACCTTGGCGCGCGCCTGCGGGCTGAAACCGAACTATGGGGACCCATTATCAAAGCCGCCAACATCAAGAGCGAGTAAACTGATGCGTGTTCCATAAACCGCGATCTGGGCGTGACCTGTTCTTCAAACGAAACAGAGGAGTGGCATCATGATGAAACTTCCTCGCCGCAAATTTCTGCATCTCGCCGCGGGCGCCACCGCGCTGCCGCTAGCGCCACATGTCGCACGGGCGCAGACCTATCCGTCGCGGGCGGTGCGCTGGATTGTCGGATATCCGCCGGGGGGCGGCGCTGACAGTGTCGTTCGGATCATGGGACCATGGCTGTCGGTGCGGCTTGGCCAACCTGTCATCATCGAAAACCGTCCGGGGGCTGCCACCAACCTTGCTATTCAGGCTGTCGTCAATTCGCCGCCCGACGGATATACGCTCCTGTTCCACGGGGCATCCGGCGTCGTCAACAGCATCCTCTTTGACAATCTTTCCTTCAATTTGCAGCGCGACATTGCGCCGGTCTCCGGGTTGATCGATTTTCCAATGGTCATGGTTGCGCACCCGTCGGTGCCATCCCGGACCGTTGCCGAGTTCATTGCTTACGCCAAGACCCAACCAGGCAGGATCACCATGGCTTCGTTTGGAACCGGCTCGGCGTCTCACGTAGCAGGCGAGTTGTTCAAGATGACGGCTGGCATCGATCTTGTGCATGTCCCTTATCGCGGCGGTGCGGCAATGGTTACCGACTTGATCGGCGGTCAGGTGCATGTCGGCTTCGACGTGATGGCAACTACACTGCCGCAAATTCGAGCGGGTGCGTTGCGTGCGCTCGCCGTGACGGGCAAAACGCGATTTGACATGCTGCCGGACGTGCCGAGAATCTCAGAGACGCTTCCCGGATATGCCGCCGACACATGGGCGGGAGTAGGGGTACCGAGAGGCACGCCGGCTGAAATCATCCAACGGCTTAATCGCGAGATCAATGCAGGACTATCTCATCCGACCATCAAGGCGCGGCTCGCGGAAATTGGCACTATCCCGCGGATTTTCTCGCCTCAGGAATTCGGCAGCTATGTGGCAGCCGAACATGAGAAATGGTCCAAAGTTGTGAAGTTCGCCAACATCAAGCCGGAGTAATCGGGCCACCAATTATCATGATATTTCTCGATACGCGCGGTCTGTCGTTCAACTGAATCAGTGGAGTGGCATGATGATGAATCTTCCTCGCCGCACATTCTTGCATCTGGCCGTGGGCGTTGGTGCGCTGCTTTTTGCGCCGCCTATCGCACGTGCGCAAACTTATCCGTCGCGGCCGCTGCGCCTGGTCGTCGGCTTCCCGGCCGGCCAGACGGCCGACCTCATTGCGCGCCTGGTAGGGCAAGGCCTCTCGGAGCGGCTCGGGCAACCCGTCGTCATCGACAACCGGCCGGGCGCTGCCGGCACGATCGCGACCGAACTCGTCGTGCGCGCACCCGCGGACGGGTATACGGTTCTCGCGATCGGTGCGAGCAATCTTATCAACGCGACGCTCTACGACAAGCTCAACTACGATTTCATCCGCGACATCGCGCCGGTTGCGGCGACCAACCGCACACCGCTTGTTATGGAAGTCAATCCATCGGTCCCGGTCAGGACTGTTAGCGAGTTCATCGCCTATGCCAAGTCCAATCCGGGCAAGCTCAACATGGCCTCGGGGGGAACTGGCAACTCGACACATGTGGCCGGCGAACTGTTCAAGATGATGACCGGCGTCAACATGGTTCACGTGCCCTATCGCGGCTCTCCGCCTGCGCTTTCCGATCTGCTTGGAGGTCAAGTGCAAGTGATGTTTGACGTCGTGTCCTCGTCGCTCGACCACATCAGGGCAGGCAAGCTGCGGGCCCTGGGGGTGACGACGGCGACGCGCTCGGAGGTGCTACCCGACGTTCCGACCGTGGGCCAATTCGTACCGGGCTACGAGGCAAGCGCCGTCGGCGGCATCGGCGTTCCCAGAGGCACTTCTGCCGAAATTATCGACAGACTCAATACAGACATCAATGCGACCCTCGCCGACCCGAAGATCAAGACGCGGCTTGTCGACCTCGGTAACGAAGTGCTGGCGGGGTCGCCGGCCGACTACGGCAAGCTCATCGCCACGGAAACCGAAAAGTGGGGTAAGGTGGTGAAGTTCGCGAACATCAAGCCGGAGTAGTTTGCCGCACAGGCGTCCCCCCTCACGTCTGCGTCCATACCTGAACTCTGATTGATCCCAATTGTCATCCCGCCTCGACCAGCGCGGTGAGCCTTGCGAGGGCTGACCGCCAGCCAAGCTCGTTGTCGGCAGTTGGCACACCAGACGGCAGCCCGTCATGGACGGCAATGAGATCCGTGCCACCTGCTGCATCGACGAGCGTGATGGTGATCGTCATCTCTCCCTGCAGTGCCGGATTCTCGGTTTCGAACTGATCTACTTCGACAACTTGCTCGTTTGGTACCAACTTTACGAAGCGGCCGCGGTAGGAATCCGTGCGCGCAGTCGTCTTGCCGGTCCCGGTCGGTGCGTCATACGTGAGTGAAATGCGCAGCAAGCCGCCTTCGCGTGGATCGAATTCATGCACTTGGCTGGTCATGCCTGTCGGCACTTTCCATTTTGCGACCGCACGCGCATCGAGCAGCGCGCGATAGACGGCCGCGCGAGGCGCATTGATATGGCATGTCATGCGGGTTGAACTCATGCTGCAACAATAGCGCAGGCAGCGCAACCAATGAAGCCCGAGTCGGGTCATTGGTGCGATAGTGGACTTTATGTGGGGCTATGGGGCCTGTCAGGTGCGACGGCGAAGTGGCTGTTCTCGACGGACGTAGAAGGGGCGGATCAAATCAACTAGGATCGGCTACTGCGCGGAATTTCATAAATTCGGATGCGCGCGAATTCTCGTTTAACTGGAACAGCGAAGTGTCATCATGATGAAATATTCCCGTCGCAAATTCCTGCATTTCGCAGCCGGCGCTGCCGCCCTGCCCTTTGCTCCGCGCATCGCCTGCGCGCAAACTTTTCCGTCGCGGCCCGTGCGCATCATCGTCGCCGTCCCGGCCGGCGGGCCGATCGACCTCGCGGCGCGCCTGATCGGCCAATGGTTGTCGGAGCGGCTCGGCCAGCCGTTCGTGGTTGAAAACCGGGTTGGCGCCGGCAACAATATCGGCACCGAGGCGGCCGCGCGTGCGCCCGCTGACGGCTATACGCTGCTCGTGACAGCAGCAGCCGCCGCGATCAACGCGACACTGTTCGACAAGCTCAATTATAACTTCATGCGCGACTTCGCGCCGATCGCCAGCATCAACCACATTCCGCTCCTCCTGTCGGTGCATCCTTCATTTTCAGTCGCGACGGTCTCCGAGTTGATCGCTTATGCCAAGGCCAATCCCGGCAAGGTCAACATGGCGACTCCCGGGCTCGCAACCGCGCCTGATCTCGCCAGCGAGCTTCTCAAGATGATGGCCGGTATCGACATTGTCGTGGTGCGCTACCGCGGCTCGCCGGCGGCGATGACCGATCTCATCGGCGGGCAGGTGCAAACGTCATTCGACGCCGTACCGACGTCGATCGAGCACGCCAGGAGCGGCCGGCTACGTGCGCTCGCGGTGGCTATGCCCGCACGCCTGGAGGTGTTGCCGGACATCCCGACGGTGGCCGAAACAGTGCCGGGCTTCGCGGCGAGCGGCTGGTGCGGTCTCTGCGCCCCCAAGGCCACGCCGACGGAAATCGTTGATCGGCTCAACCGCGAGGTCAATGCCGCGCTCATCGATCCCAGAATCAAGGCGCGGCTTGCCGATATCGGTGCCATTTCGTTTGCGACCTCGCCCGGTGAATTCGCCAAATTCATCGCGGAAGAAACCGAGAAGTGGGGCAAGGTGATCAGATTTGCCGGCATCAAGGCAGAGTGAGGACGACATGGTGATGAAGCTTCCTCGGCGGCGATTTCTTCGACTTGGCGTAAGCACCACAGTGCTTGCTGCTTTGCCGCACATCGCACGCTCGCAAGCCTATCCGTCACGCCCGGTACGCATTGTCGTGGGATTTCCGGCCGGTGGTGCGACCGACATTGGCGCGCGCCTCATCGGCCAGTGGCTGTCGGAACGACTCGGCCAACCTTTTGTCATCGAGAACAAGCCCGGCGCCGGCACCCACGCAGCCACTGAATCTGTCGCACGCGCTCCCGCCGATGGCTACACGTTACTCATGGCCACCGGCTCCAATGCCATCAACGCGACGCTTTACGAGCGGATGAGCTACAATTTTCTGCGCGACATCGCGCCGGTCGCCGCCGTTATGCGCTCGCCGCTCGTGATGGAGGTGCATCCGTCGGTTCCGGTCAAGACTGTCCCCGAATTCATTGCCTATGCCAAGGCCAATCCAGACAAGATCAACATGGCATCGTTTGGAACAGGCGGCAGCGGTCACCTTGCCGGCGAACTGTTCAAGATCATGACCGGCCTCGAATTCACCCACGTGCCCTATCGTGGCTCGGCCCCGATGGTGATCGACCTCGTCAGTGGCCACGTCGAAGTCGGTTTTGACAATCTGGTTGCCTCCATAGAGCAGATCCGGGCCGGCAGGCTCCGTGCACTTGCGGTGACGACGGCGGTGCGATCGGATGTGTTGCCGGATGTGCCCGCCATGACGGAAATGCTGCCCGGCTTCGAGGCGAGCGCCTGGATCGGCATCACGGCGCCGAAAGGCACATCGCAGGAAATCATCGGCACGCTCAACCGGGAAATCAACGCGGCGCTCGCGGACCCTAAGATCAAGGCGCGGCTTGCCGAATTGAGCGGCTTGATTGTCGGCGGCCCTGCGGCCGAATTTGAAAAATTGATTGTCGCGGAGACCGAAAAATGGGGCAACGTGATCCGCAAGGCAAATATCAAGCCGGAGTGAACGTCGCTCGTTGAACTCGATCGAATAATTGCCCTTCGCTAACCCGTAAATCCTCCGGCGTCGATAAAAGCTTGTTCCTGCGGCGTGGTGGTGCGTCCGAGCACCGCATTGCGATGCGGAAAGCGACCGAACCGGCGAATGATATCGGCATGTAATTCGGCCCATTTCAAGAGGTCGGCATTACCTGTCGCACGGAACAGCGCCACGCAACGTTCCTGGTCGGCAAGGTTTTCGGAGTGTTCCAAAGGAAGGTAGAAGAACATTCGTTCGCCGGCCAGAACCTCTCGGTCAAAGCCCTGCGCCAGCGCGCGATCCGTGGCTGCACGGGCAAGACCATCTGCCGCAAAAGCACGTGCACTGCCGCGAAACATGTTGCGAGGAAATTGATCAAGCACGATCACGAGCGCCAGCGCGGTCTCGGCCTTCGATTCCCAGGCTGTCAATTGACCCGATGCAGCCGATTCATGGAGAGCAAGAAAGCGCGCTTTGATCTCAGCGTCGAAAGCATCGTCCTTGCGGAACCATTTTGCGGGTCCGGCGTCCCGCCAGAAGTTAAGGACGGTGTCAGGGGATTGATCCATGGGGCACACACTCAGGGCGTTCCGTAGCCCGCATGGAGCCTTGAGCACGTTTCGCGCGATCAAGGCCTAATGCGGGACCGACGTTTAGGGTTCCCCGGATTTCGCGCCAAACCGCGTGAACGCATTTTGGTGCTGCATCCGGGTTACGATCTCCGATGCAAAGACTCTTGTAGCCCGTATGTAGAACCATAAGCGCGTTTACGCGATTGTGGGGCGCAATCCGGGGACCATCCGTTGGACCGCTCCCGGATTACGCTTGATAACACGCGCAAGCGCATGCGATCCGCTCCATCCGGGCTACGACGCGGTCGATCGTCTCACAACCTCACGTGTCCGCCACAAATGCTCTCATAGAGCGCTCCGTCAAGGCGCACGAAGGCCTTCGCGACCGAATCGTTGAAATAGATCGGATCGCTGATTTCTTTTGGATTAAAGCCTTGCTTTACCAGGTCGACCTTCTTTTGCTTGAAGGTCGTGGTGACCTCGATCTCGCGGCGGATGCGCAAGAACACCGGCTGCGCATAGTCGGGCAGCCGCGCCGCCAGGTGATCGCGAAAGGCGTCGAGGTCGAAATTGCCAGGCGCGAGAAGTGCTGCCATGCCGGCGCGGCCCTCGCGCCCCGGAACGCTCACCCCGTAGACATTGGCCTCGAGCATGCCGCCGTCGGCTCCAAATGCCCCGATGGCTTCCTGCACTTCGGTGGTCGAGACATTCTCTCCCTTCCAGCGGAACGTATCGCCGATGCGGTCGACGAAATAGAAGTAGCCGCGTCCGTCGCGCCGCATCAGGTCGCCGGTGCGAAACCACACGTCGCCTTTTTGAAAAACGTCGCGCAGGATTTTCTTGTCGGTTTCGACTTGTGACGCATAGCCTTCGAAGCGCGCGCCGGGTTTCGATGCATCTTTCAATATCCGGCCAATGACCTCGCCGGCTTCGTTATCGTCACATGCGATGCAGAAACCTTGGCCGTCACGCACCGGCTGTTGCAATTCGACGTCGAAACGCACGATCCGGGTCGGGAAGCGGCTTTCGAGATACCAGGGGATGCGGCCGACGGCGCCCTCCCGGCCCTCGAAGTTGAAGAGCGTGACGTTGCCTTCGGTCGCAGCATAGAATTCGATGATCTGCGGAATGTTGAATCGTTCCTTGAATTGCGGCCAGACGTCCGGCCGCAATCCATTGCCGCAGACGAGGCGCAGGCGATGGGCGCGTTCCTGAGGCTGCGGCGGCGAATTGACGAGATAGCGGCAGAACTCGCCGATGTATTGCAACAGCGTGCAGTCCCAGCCCACGATGTCGTTCCAGAATTCGTGCGCCGAGAATTTTTCGCGCAAGACGACTGAGCCGCCCATGATGAGGAGCGGGCCCGTCGCAAGCAGG
This sequence comes from Xanthobacteraceae bacterium, assembly GCA_035300505.1. Taxonomy (GTDB): domain Bacteria; phylum Pseudomonadota; class Alphaproteobacteria; order Rhizobiales; family Xanthobacteraceae; genus VAZQ01. The sequence continues at coordinate 13,588 of DATGVJ010000067.1, read as the reverse complement.
CCGCCGGCGGTGTGGTACATGGGCAGGCAATCGTACATGCGGTCGCTTGCCTGCACATCCATGACGCCCGCGAAGGCGTGGCTCGCGAGCATCACGCGATAGTGGTTCATGTTGGCCGCCTTGGGCAGGCCGGTCGTACCCGACGTATAAATATATAAGGCACGGTCTTCGATCGTGAGCGCGCGCCGTTCGGCGGCGACAAGCTTGTCGCCGGCAAAGCCATCGAGCTTTTGGTCGAGGCGCGGAAGGTCAGCATCCCCGGGGCCATGCAGCCAGACTTTGGGTTTGACGGTGATTTCGGATTGGGCGCTCTTGAGCGATAGAAGCAGTTCGGCTGCCACCACGATATGTTTCGGGTTCACCACATTGATGCAGTGGGCAAGCGCTTTTCCCGCAAGATTGGTGTTGAGCAGCGCCACCACGCCTCCGATGCGGGTCACGCCGACCCAGAAGGCGAGGAATTCAGGCCGGTTCGGCATCAGGAGACAGATCGTGTCGCCTTTGGCCAGATCCTGCGCGAGCGCCCACCGGGCATAGCGGTTGGTGCGGGTCGCAAACTCCCGGTAGGTAAAACTTTCCCGGTCGGACAACAGCGCCGGGGAATCGCCGTAACGGTCGACGAGTTCCTCCACGACGTCAGGGAAAAGCCGTGTCGGATTTTTGGCAATGTGAGTGGTCATGCGGAGCGTGCGCAGCGCTCCGCGAATGGTCGTCATTTCGGCCGCGAGCCGCTCAATCAATTGATCGAATATGTCCATGGCCGATCCCTGCCGGGCAAGCGACTCGCTGCCGAGGTGTTGCGCAGCATCGGTCGGAGGCGTTTGAGTGGCAAGAGTCATGCGACGCTGGATGCCATGGATGCGATATCGGCCGCTCCCTAACTGGCTACGCCGCTTCGGTCACTGCGCGACCGGAATGCGCCGTAGATCCAAATATTGACGGGCAGCCTCTCACCGTCGCGTCAGGATAAGCATGGGATTCTTAACCCGGCACTAATGGGGCCCTTTGGACCCGGTTCAACGGTCCACGCCGCCGAACGGAATGAGCGGATTGTCGATCAGCGCAGCGCGGTCCGGCTGGTCAGGGCTGGTGTGGCCGAGAAACGCGTCAAAAAGGCTGGTCACGTATTGCGGTTCAAGATCGCGGGTGATGACGACGATTCGGGTGCGATGGTCGGCGTCGGGCCAGGCGTCGAACCGCACCGGCGGATGCATGACGTGTTGCACGCCGTGGATCACGAGGGGACGGTCCGGGTCTTCGGCGATCTTTACGATACCCTTGAGGCGCAGGAGTTTCGGCCCGTGCAGGGAGCGCATCAGGTCGATGAACGTTTCAAATGACGCGGCCGGGATCGGCGTGTCAGTTGCGAGCGTCACGGCCCGGATGCGCGCGTCGTGGCGGTTGACGTCATGCCGGCTGGCGCCGGGCTGGCTGGCGCCGTCTCGATGCCCATGATCATGGTGGTGATCATGCTCCTCTTGCACCAATGTATAGGCCTCGACGGCAAGCCAGCGTTTCACGTCCGGAATCTTGGCGTCAGGATCGTAGAGGCCGCAGGCCAGGAGCCGTGCCGGTGTCGCCTCGCCGGCGATCGCGTCGAGTACCGGCGCGGCAGGATTGAGCGCGTGAATGCGTTGGCGCAGGCGCTGCAATTCTTCGGCACGCTCTGGCGATGAGACGAGATCGGTTTTGGTAAGGACGATGCGGTCGGCGACCGCGATCTGCTTCACCGATTCCATGTTTTCATCCAGTGTCGATGCGCCATTCACGGCGTCGACCACGGTCACCACGCCATCGAGCCGATAGCGCATCACGAGATAGGGGTGCGCCATGGTGGTTTGCAAGACAGGAACCGGATCGGCGAGACCGGTCGTTTCCAGTACGGCGCGGCGAAAATTGATGCGTCCATTGTCGAGGTCGCGCAGCAGGTTTTCCAGCGCGTTGACGAGGTCACCGCGCAGCGTGCAGCACAGGCAGCCGCTTTGCAGCATCACCATATTGTCGTCGATCGATTTGACGAACAAATGGTCGAGTCCGATCTCGCCGAACTCATTGATAATGACGACGGTGTCGGCGAGCGCCGGGTCTTGCAGCAGGCGATTGAGCAGCGAAGTCTTGCCGGCGCCGAGGAAACCGGTGAGCACAGTGAGCGGAATTGGCTCGGCCGGCCCCCGCAAACGCGTGCTGGCAACGGTCATTTTTTCTCGGACGTATCGGCCTTCGATGCTGGCTTGGGCGGTGTTGCCTTGGCGGAGGTTTTCTCCGCCGGCTTCTTGTCCGAAACGATCTGCGTCGTGGTCTTTGGCAGGCCTGCCTTGGTCAAATCGGTCTTGGACGGACTGGGCGTGGTTGCAGTTGTCTTGATGGATTTCGGGTCAGCTTTGGCGGTTGCCGGTTTGTCGGCACTGTCTGACGGCTTGGTGGCCGGTTTGGCTCCCGTCTTCGACGCCTTGGGGTCCACAGCCGCAGTCTTGCGCGGTGCGGCCGCTTTTGGTTCCTTTGGCACGTCCGGCTTGTTCGCAGGTCCCGTAAAGACTTTCACGGGCTCGCCCATTTGCGAATCGACGAGCAGGTTTTGCTTGGTGGCAGGCGCGCGCAGCGCGGACAAGAGCACCGAATAGGCCGCATTGGTCGACATCGTGGCGATTGCGGCTGAATCGTCTTCGTCTTCACTGGCCCTGCGCTTGCGATGTCCGCCGCACATGTCCTCGCGCAGGTTGGGCGGTTCAGCATTGATCGGCTGCAATGATTCAAGCGTGCCCATCGAAGGCGTGAGCCACGAAAGCGTGTTGGATGTGAATCCTTGTTCGAGCAATTGCGCCGCCTTGAGCGCACGCGATGCCGAGGACGACGCCCCCAAAACAACCGCGATCATCCGCTTGCCGTCGCGCGAGGCCGTGGCGACGAGGTTGAAACCGGAGGCGCAGATGAAGCCGGTCTTCATGCCGTCGGCGCCCGGATAGCGGCCGATGAGCGTGTTGTAATTGCGCTGGACGTTTTTGCCGTAGCGAATGCCGGGCAGATGCCAATAGTAATCGTATTCGGGAAATTCCTTGATGACGGTGCGGGCGAGGATCGCCATGTCACGCGCCGATACGATTTGCTCGTCGGCCGGCAAGCCATTCGGATTGACGAAGTGGGATTGAGTCATGCCGATGCGGGCCGCATGCCGGTTCATCTGGTCGGCAAAGTTTTCGACCGAGCCCCCTACACCTTCCGCAATTACCACCGCGATGTCATTGGCGGATTTCACCATCAGCATCTTGAGCGCATTGTCGACGGTCACCGTGGTGCCCGGCGGGAACCCCATCTTGACGGGCGATTGCGCGGCCGCGTTGTGGGAGACGGTCAAGAGCTTGTCGAGCGTGATCCGGCCTTCCTTGACGGCGCGCAGCGTCACATAGGAGGTCATGATCTTGGTAATGGAGGCCGGATACCAGGGTTGGGTAGCGTTCTCAGCCGCCAGCACCTTGCCAGTATCAGCCTCCACCAGGATCAGGGCTTCGGCCCGGACCGGTGAAGCTGACAGGGTAATGGCCGTCCAAGTGATCGCACAAGTGGCGGCCAATGCAAAACCTAACGTCGATGGTCGTGAAATCATCAGATTCGCGGTCCCCGATCGCTGCTATTGGTACAAAAAGGCGGAAGGTATCCCCAAACCGCCCGCAACCCCCCGGGTTGCGCGGACGACAGACCGGTTTTGTACACCGAAGACCGGTCAGAAAGCAAAACTTGGAACGGGTCTCGTAGAAAGGCCTGCTCGAACAAGACTCGCTCGAATCAAGGCTCGCGCCGCCCGATTCGCGCGGCAGGCGCCGGATATAGGGGGAAAACGTCCAAATTTCGGCGGTATAATGATCGATAGTCGAAGGACCGCACATCTTAGGGAGGTTGCGATGAACACTTGTATGGTGGGCTGGGCCCACACGCCGTTCGGCCGGCTTGAAGGCGAGACCGTCGAGAGCCTGATTGTGCGCGTCGCGACCGATGCGCTGATCGACGCCGGCGTGGCGCCCGCCGATGTCGACGAAATTGCGCTTGGTCACTTCAATGCGGGCTTCTCAGCGCAGGATTTTACCGCCGCGCTGGTCCTGCAGGCGTCACCCGATCTGCGATTCAAGCGTGCCACGCGCGTCGAGAACGCCTGCGCGACCGGATCGGCTGCGGTGCATCTGGGGCTTCGCGCCATTGCGGCCCGAAGTGCACGTATCGTGCTTGTGGTCGGGGTCGAACAGATGACCACCACGCCTGGGCCCGAAATTGGAAAGAATTTGCTCAAGGCTTCTTACGTTCGCGACGAAGCCGCGATCGAGGGCGGCTTTGCCGGAATATTCGGACGGATAGCGGCGCTTTATTTCCAGAAGTACGGCGACCAGTCCGATGCGCTCGCGCGCATCGCGGCCAAGAACCACAAGAACGGCATGCGCAATCCTTATGCGCAGATGCGCAAGGATTTGGGTTTTGAATTTTGCCGCCGCGAGAGCGAGAGGAATCCGTTCGTTGCGGGTCCGCTCAAGCGCACCGACTGCTCGCCGGTGTCGGACGGTGCCGCGGCCATCGTGCTGGCGGATGAAGAAACCGCGCAGGCTTTGGGCAAGGCCGTTGCCTTTCGTTCAACCGCGCACGTGCAGGATTTCCTCCCCATGGCCGGCCGCGACATTCTCAAGTTCGAAGGCTGTGCGCTGGCCTGGAAGCGCGCGCTGGGCGATGCCGGCATTGCGCTCGGCGACCTGTCCTTCGTCGAGACCCATGACTGTTTCACGATCGCCGAACTCATCGAATACGAGGCCATGGGACTGGTGCCGGAAGGCCGCGGCGCAACCGCCGTGGCGGAAGGATCGACTGAGGCGGGCGGCCGCCTGCCGGTCAACCCATCCGGCGGCCTTAAAGCCAAGGGCCACCCGATCGGCGCAACCGGCGTCTCCATGCACGCGCTTGCCGCCATGCAGCTTACCGGCACCGCGGCCGACATGCAGGTCCCCGGCGCGCGGCTGGGCGGCATCTTCAACATGGGCGGCGCCGCGGTGGCGAACTACGTGAGCATACTGGAGCGGATCAGGTAGTTGGGGACAGACCCAGTTTCTTCGCTGTTGGAGCGCTCGGATGCCGTCGCGCATGGTTTCGCTCTCGTTGCGATATTCCCCCGCCTTGAGTATTTCGTCCAGGAAGGCATCCTGCTCGGGCGTCAGGCTGATATTCCGGGTTGTCATCGAGCTCATCCGGCATAGCGATGATCGGCAAGCACATGACTACCATCTATGACTATTCTGCACGGACTCTGGACGGCGAAGGGAAATCGCTTGCGGAGTATCGGGGTCAAGTTTTGTTGATCGTGAATACGGCGAGCCGGTGCGGCTTTACCCCCCAGTATGCGGGACTCCAAGAGCTGCATCACAAATTCCATTCGAAAGGATTCAGCGTGCTGGGCTTCCCATGCAATCAGTTCGGTGCGCAGGAGCCCGGCGATGAAGGTGAGATTACGCGGTTCTGCGCTCAAACCTATGACATCAGTTTTCCGATGTTTGCGAAAGTGGAAGTCAACGGTAAACACGCGCATCCGCTGTTCCTGTATCTCCGGAGCGCCAAAGCCGGAGTGCTCGGCACCAAGTCCATCAAATGGAACTTCACCAAGTTCTTGATTTCACGCGATGGCGTTGTGGTCACGCGCTTCGGGTCATTGACGGTGCCGAAAAGTCTAAATCAGGCTATCAGTCGCCTGCTCTGAAACATCGTGTCGACCTTGTGTGTCACGCGGCACGTGCGGGGTCGCGGCATGAGGATTTGACCAAAATGCTGCCGGTCGATGCGTCTGCGATTCGCCTGTTTGCCGGCGCGATTCGGGATCAATCCAGGTTGCCGCCAATAGCGGACGGGGTCCTCCGGACCGGTCATCGAACTCCGATATGAAAGACGAAACGTAGCCAATTGGGTGGGTCGCAATTGCGCGAAGATTGGGCCAAAATCTTGGCCCAAGCCGCAGCGAAGTACGTTTACGCAAACCGTCAACAGGATTATGGTGACGCAACTCTCTCGCAATGCCGATCCGTCTCTCGCAATGCCGACCCGGAGGCCAGCCATGCCCATCTCCGTGCGTTTTGCCCTCCGTGGCACATTTGCGGCACTTTGGCTCACGATGGCGCTCGCGTTGCCACCCGCGCTCGCGCAGTCCCCAACGCTCGCGGAACTGGCGACCTATACCGGCGCAGATCGCACCCAGCGCCTGATCGCAGGTGCCAAGCGCGAAGGCATGGTCAATGTCTATTCGTCGGTGACGGTCGACGACCAGAAGGTGCTGGTGGCGGCTTTCAACAAGCTTTATGGCGTCAAGCTGCAGTTTTGGCGCTCGAGTTCCGAGAGCATCCTCAACCGCGCCCTGGTCGAATACCGCGGCAGCCGCTTTGATGTCGATGCCATCGAGACCAGCACCGCCGAGATGGAATCGCTCTATCGCGAACGGCTGCTCATCGAAATCAAGTCGCCGCATCTGGCCGACATCGTACCGGCCGCCATTCGTCCGCATCGCGAATGGGTCGGCGACCGCCTCAACATCATCGCGACGGGCTACAATACCAACCTGATCAAGAAGGCGGACGTCCCGAAGAGCTACGAAGACCTGCTCGACCCGAAATGGAAAGGCAAGCTCGGCATCGAGGCCGACGATGCGGTCTGGTTCGGCGCGCTCGCCAATACGATGGGGGAGGAGAAGACAGTCAAATTGTTCCGCGACATCGCGCGTACCAATGGTTTATCGGTGCGCAAGGGCCATACCCTGTTGGCCAATCTCGTCGTCTCGGGCGAAGTGCCGCTTGCGCTGACGCTCTACCACTACAAGGCCGAGCAGATCAAAAATGCCGGCGCGCCGCTCGATTGGTATGTGCTGCCACCCGGCTTTGCGCGCTTCCTTGGCACCGGCGTGATGCGGCGCGCGCCACATCCGCAGGCGGCCGTGCTGTTCATGGATTTCATGTTGTACGAAGCGCAGAAGGTGCTGGTCGATCGCGACTTCACGCCGACCAATATGAAGGTGAAGCCGCTCGACGTGCCATTCAACGTCATCGACCCCGCGCAGGTGCTCGACCAGGGCAACAAGTGGCAGAAGCTCTACGACGAGATCGTGATCAAGCAGGGAAAGTGACGGCCTCAAGAATCATCCGGAGAAACGCCATGAAGAATTCCCATGAGTTCACGCGTGCGACACTCCTCGCAACGACGGCCTTGCTCGGCCTAGCAATCCTCATTCCCAACCCTGCCTCGGCGGATGCCCTGCTTGCCGGGACCATCATGTCGGCTGCTGGCGACAAGATGAGTGGCGTCACGGTATCGGCCAAGGCCGAGGGCTCTACCATCACGACCTCGGTCTACACTGACGAGGCCGGCGGCTATTATTTCCCGGCGCTGCCGGAAGGCAAATACCGCGTCTGGGCCCAGGCGCTGACGTTCGAAATCGCCAAACACAATGTCGACCTCACCAAGGCAAGCCTGCAGAACTTCGTCATGCAGCCGATGACCAATCCGGAGGATTGGATCCGGCAATTGCCCGGCGATGAATTCCTCGCCGCATTGCCAGGCGATACGCCCGACGATCAGCGCATGAAGACGCTGGTGCGCAAGAACTGCACCGGCTGTCACAGCGCAAGCTTTCCGCTGCAGCACCGCTTCGACGCCGAGGGCTGGAGCAAAATCCTCGATCTCATGAAAATGGTGAACGTGCTCGGCGTCTATCCGCGTACCGACGGCAAGCCGACCGGCAATATTGAGTTTCACCAGAACGAACTCGCCGCCTATCTGGCACGCGCGCGCGGCCCCGGCGAAAGTTCGATGAAGTTCAAGTTGCGCCCGCGCCCGTCCGGCGAGGCCGCACGGGTCGTCTACCGCGAATACGACTTCCCGATGGAGAAGGGCCGCACCGCGGCGCACGACGGCAGCGACTGGTCGCTCGGCACGCCCTCTTACATGAACCACATCGCCGGCGTGCACGACGTACAAGGCGATTTCGACGGCAATATGTGGGTGACCTACAGCTATCCGAGCCACGATACGACCGTTGCCAAGATCGATGCCAAGACCGGCGCGATCAAGAATTTCAGGCTTGAAGACCAGCGCGGCATCGCGCTCGGCACCCATGGCATCGCGCGCGACGAGATGGGCGTCATGTGGTTCAACACGCGCTCGAATGTCGCGCGTTCCCATGGCGGTCTCGGCCGCATCGATCCGCTCGACGAGAAGGTCACGGTCTATGTGCCGCCGCGCAACACGGGTGGAACCGCTGGCACGATCGATGCCGACTTTCGCGGCAATATCTGGGTGACGGCGCCCGATGGGGCGTTTCGCTTCAACACCAACGACGAAAGATTCACCGAGTTCAAATCGAACACCTACAAAGGCCCGCACGGCACCGCGACCGTCTATGGCCTCGCCGCCGATCGCACCGGCAATGGCTGGTGGCTGTTGATGACCGAAGACATGATCGACTACAGCGACGTGCGGACCGGCAAGACGCATGAGATCAAGCTGCCGCCCGACAAGGCGTCCTTGGACATTCTCACAGCCGACCAGCGCAAATTTTACGCAACGTTCCAGCCGCCGGATTTCAATGCGCCCTATGCCTGGGCGCAGGCCCCGCGCCGCATCGGTGCCGACAAGAAGGGCGACTATGTCTACACCGGCAACTCGTTCGGCGGTTCGCTGGGACGGATCAACATCCTGACGAAGGAAACGACCATAATTCCCCTGCCGAACCCGGAAACCGACCAGCCCTACCAGATCGCAGTCGACAACCGGCACAATGTCTGGACCAATCTTTGGAGCACGGACAAGATCGCCAAATACGATACGGCGGTCAATAAATGGACTTTGTTCGACCTGCCCACGCGTGGGACCGAGTCGCGCTACATCTCGATCCTCGAACGCCAAGGCCAGCCCATGCAGGTGTTCATCCCCTATTATCGGGCACGCAAGGTCGCCGTCATGACGTCACGCACCGAGGAGGAAATCGCGGCGCTCAAGGCGCAAGCGCGCTGATGATTGAATAGACCGCGTGTCCCGGGCTTCGCCGAAAGAAGTCGATCCGAAGCCGTGCCGATGCGATGTGACGCGATGCGATGTGATTCGACTCACACAAAGGCAAGAACACCGCGGTCCACTTTGATCTATGACAAAGCAGAGTGCCCGGCGTCGAGTGAAAAGCTATCTTGCATGCGGTGAGCAACACGCCGTAACGGCAATGCAGGAATTTGACACCATGAAAACAATTCTCGTTCTTGTTGGCGGAGCCGATTCAGACGAACTTGTGTTCGAAACCGCCCACGCGGCAGCGCTTCCATTTGCCGCACATCTTAATTTTTTGCACATTCATGTCGGCGCCGGTCAGGCCGCTGTGCATTCACCGCACACCGAATTTGCAGCCGGTCCCAGCCTGTCGAATGCGTTGCAGGAACTTGATGCACAAGCAAAAGATCGTTCCAAGAAAGCAGCGGAACATGTCCGGACGTTTTGTGCACGCTCCGATATTGCAATTTGCGACACGCCGGCGCCTTCGGATCGGGTAACGGCGAGCTGGCATGAGGAAAGAAACGACGCGTTGGAGCGGGTTATTTTTCATGCCCGACATAACGAACTTGTCGTATTGGCTCGGGCAAAGCGGCCGAACGGCCTGCCCGCTGATTTTCTCCAACGATTACTGCTCGACTGTGGACGTCCGGTTTTGATCGCGGGCCCGACACCACCCCGGACATTGCCGGGCACAGTGATGGTGTGCTGGCGGGAATCGGCTGACGCGGCACGTGCGGTAGCAGCCGCCATGCCGCTTTTGCAAAAGGCGAAACGGGCGATTTTCGTAAGTGTCGCGCCAAGCGACAGCGAAATTGTCGACGTGATGGCGGACATCACCCGCCAACTCGCCTGGAGCGGCATCCCCGTCGAGGACAAACTGATATCGCCGCATGGAGGCACTCCGCAGGAACTCATTGCGGCCGCCGCGCAGACCACTGGCGCGGACCTCGTCGTGATGGGAGCCTATGGCCATTCGCGCCTCCGGGAATTGCTGTTCGGCGGATTCACGCAGTCCTTCATCGACCGCGCGGACCGGCCCGTCCTGCTGATGCATTGAGGCTAATAGGGGCTCAGTCTGCTCGCTTGAGAACGGCTTCGATTGTCACGCCGGAGGCCGAAGCTGGGTTGGTAAACTTCAATTCGTTCGCTGTAAGCGAAGTGATAGCTCGCTTGTTGTCGGTGGTGCTGCCGACTTGGTTTGCGAATGTACTGCCCTGAATATCGACGGTAACGATCTTGCTCGTTTCGTCAACCGAATATCTGCCGAAATACGAAATCGATCCAACGACCACGGCTTTGGTTTCTTCCGGGGTTGCTGTCGCACGATTGCTGGACGCCAGCTTGGGGAGGTCGGCGCGCATTTGGGTCAGGGAAAAGTAGCCGTCAGTTGTGTAGATTGCGATACCTTTGGGATTGGGGCCGAAGAGCTGCCGCTTCGTACCATCGGGGAGCGTGGCGTCGATCGAAACCATGGTCCAGGCCCCGACAAGCTGTTCCTTGAGAGTTTTTTGTTGGCCGACGGCGCTGCCCGGCAGCAAGGCCAGCATCAACACCGTCGTGGCAGAGAGGCTGAGAATGCCAAGTTGATTCATAGTGTGTGTTCCTATTCCACGTTCTAAATGGAGGCCCGAAATCGATGATCGGGCACGATTGGGCGTGGCACGGGGCCGGTGTTGCGGTTATATTGCCGCGATGCGCCGCACAACCGCATTCCGCTGCGGCCACTCCAACCATAATACCTATTGCCGAAGCCTAGGGAGGATATCCGATGAAACGACTGTTGATGCTGGGCTGCGCCCATCTTGCTTTGGTCGCCGCAACCGCGAGTGCTGATGCACGCGTGACGCGGATCGAGGTCACCAAGACGGAACCGTTCGCAGCCAGCCAAAGCTTCGGCACGACCGGCGCCTACGAGAAGGTGATCGGCCGTTTCCACGGCGAACTCGATCCCAAGAACGCGCTCAACGCCGTCATCGTCGATCTCGACAAGGCGCCCCGCAATGCCCGCGGCATGGTGGAATATTCAGCGGATTTTTATGTCCTCAAGCCGCTTGATCTGACGAAAGGCAATGGCGCGCTGTTCTACGAACTCTCCAACCGCGGCAACAAGGGCATACTCGCGCGTTTCAATTACGCCGCCGGCAGCAATGATCCCGCGACGGCGCAGCAGGCGGGCGACGGATTCCTCATGCGGCAGGGCTATACGCTCCTGTGGAACGGCTGGATGACCGGCATCGGCCCGGCCAACAATGCGCTGACCATCAATCTGCCGACGGCATCCACTGCCCCAATCGTCGAGACCGTGTGGGACGAGTTCATGTTCAATGAGCCCGACGTCAAGCAGGCGCGGCTGAGCTTCAAAACGAATTCGACCGACAAATCGCAGGCAACGCTCCAGGTGCGCGGACGCAATTCGGAGGAACCGACCCTCGTTGCGGCCGACCGTTGGGAATTCGTCGACGCGCAGACCGTGCGTCTCTTGCCGGCCGGCACGCCGTTCCGGATCGGCTCGATCTATCAGTTGATCTACAAAGCCACGAATCCGCCTGTCGCCGGCATCGGCTTTGCGGCCACCCGCGATATCGTCTCGTTCATGCGCTACGCCGCGGCTGACGACGCCGGCACGCCAAATCCTTTGGCGGCCAGCGGGCGGCCGGCGCTCAACCGCACGATCTCGCAAGGCAATTCGCAGAGCGGACGCTATCTGCGCGATTTCATCTATAGCGGCTTCAATGCAGACGAGAGCAACCGCACCGTCTTCGACGGCTCGATCCCGACGGTTGCTTCCGGCCGCATGTTCCTCAATCATCGCTTTGCGCAGCCGGGCCGCATCAATCCGGCCGGCCACGGGTTCATGTTCTTCCCGGGCGGCGAATTCCCCTTCGCGTATGAAAACCAGACCGACCCGTTCACGGGCCGCAGCGACGGCATTTTTGCGCGCTGCCAAACGAGCAATACATGCCCGAAGGTGATCCATCTCAACAGCGGAACGGAATTCTGGCAGGCGGGTCAATCGCTCGTCACCACCGATCCGCTTGGCCAGCGCGACACCACGCCGCCCGACAACGTTCGCATCTGGTCGATGACGTCGGTGGCCCATCAAGGCGTCAACCCCGCGATGCCCAAGGGCGTCTGCGCGATGCCCTATAACCTCACGGACTATCGCCCGCTGTTGCGCAGCGCGCTGGTTTCGCTCGACCGCTGGGTCAAGGATGGAAAGCCTGCGCCCGCGAGCCGCTATCCGCGCATTGCGGACGGGACACTGGTGCCGTCGGTCAAGCACAACGCCGCCATTCCGGGATTCGCTGCACCGGCGCGAGGTCCGAATGAAAAGCCGCGCATGGATTACGGGCCGGACTTCGACAAGGGCATCATCGGCAAGGCGCTGCCGGTGGCGCTCAAGGATCAATACCGCGTGCTGGTGCCGGCGATCGACGCCGACGGCAACGAGCGGGCAGGCCTGACCCTGCCGGACATCACGGTTGCGACCGGCACCGCCATGGGCTGGTCGGTGCGGAGCGAGGAAGGCGGCGGCAAGGGTGAGCTTTGCTATCTCGATGGCGCGAAGATCCCCTTCGCCAAAACCAAAGCGGAGCGCGAGGCGAGCAAAGACCCTCGTCCCTCGCTCGCGGAACGCTATCGCGACAACGCCGACTATTCCGAGCGCGTGAAGGCCGCCGCAATGGCGCTGGAGCGCGACGGCTACCTCATCGCGGAAGACGTCAAGCGCATCGTCGACAATGCCGCGAAAGTGACGTGGTAGTGGGTTGATAGCAGCCCTCACTGCTCCAACGCGCTCGCAGCAAAGATCTCGTCGAGCTTCATCAATCTCGGCGTCAATCCCTGTTCGAGCGACATCTGTGCCGCGGTTTCGAGCGATTTGCGATTGGCCTTGATGCCATGCTGAAGCACAGGCGTGCGCAACGCCTTGGCGGCATCTTGCGAGATCGCTCCCGCCGCAACGTGATAGTCGACGTGTTCTAGGCGAAGCGCGTCCGCAATCGCGTTGGCCTTGTCGAAGGCCTTCATCAGGTTAAGGATCACCCAGGGATGTTTCTCGGCGATCTCGCGCCGCACCACCATGCCATGGTTGATCGGATAGATGCCGGTTTTGCGGAAATAGCGCACGCCCTCCGCGACCGGGTCCGGAAACAGATATTTGATGTCCGGATGATTGGCGAGATCGATCTTGCTGCGATCGACCAGGTTGTCGTGGCGGATATAGTGAATGACCGCCTCAAGTTCGCCCGACACCATCATGGTGCCGATGTTCTTCTCGATCGGAATCTGGTTGATGGTGACGCCCGGAGGTGCCTTGAAGCCGACCCCGCCGGCGTGGCTGTGGCTTGGCACGCGCTCCATCCAGAATTCCATCTCAGTCGGCGACACACCGAATTCGTGCTGCAGGATGCCGCGCGTCCACAGCGCCGCGGTCTGCTGATATTCCGGTACGCCCACGCGGCGGCCCTTGAGGCCGGCGGGCGTTTCGATACCGGAATCGCGCCGCACCATCATGTCGATATGGAAGAAGCGCCGC
>DATGVJ010000066.1:0-2139 GCA_035300505.1 Xanthobacteraceae bacterium | reverse complement strand
GTTGCGTTCTACAAGGCGCTGGGCGGCGGGTGGGAGCTATACGACGAACTTCCGCCACTCCCGCCAGTGCAGCCGGCTGTCGTCGCGGGCGTCGGCCGCTTGATGGGCGGCTTCCGTTGATACCTGGCACGCTAGATGTTTGTGACGAGGATCAAAGTTAAGAAACAGAAGAACAACAGGACCGACGCAGCGGCGATCGCAACCGAACCGTTCTGGGTGCCATTCATCGAGTCACCACCAGCCCGCTCGCCAAGCCTTCTGTGGGAGGCCGCCATCGCGCCGCCAACGGGCTGGTGAAGGAGGGAGGCGCATACGATGCTGGATGGGTCGACTTAGGGAACCTTTAGCCTATTTGTGCATTCAGCTTTGCTTTAGCCGACAAGCAAAGGCTATTAGATGCACGCCACATCACTCGCAGTCCTGTTGCTCCTGTCGCATAGTTGCGCAGTGCTTGCTGCACCGGCTGCGAGTGAAGACACCGGGGTCGGCCCGCCGCCGGCGCTGGCGCCAGGGCAGGCGCCGCCGCTACCAGTAGCGGGGCCGTTGGCTGAGCCGCGCTCATTAAATCAGGTCGGCTTGCCCGCGGTTTTGACCAAGTGGGTCATCTCGCCGCCGAATTCGCGCATGCCCGCCAGAGCTGCGTTGGGGCAGAAGCTGTTCTTCGATGCCCGCCTCTCGGCCAACGGCACCGTCGCCTGCGCCACTTGCCACAATCCGGCCCGTGCTTTCACCGATGGCAGGCCTACGTCCATCGGCATCCACGGCCGCGTCGGTCAGCGTAACGCGCCGACCGTTTTGAATGCGTTCTATAACAAACATCAGTTCTGGGACGGCCGGGTCAATACCCTCGAGCAGCAGGCGGCGATGCCGATCACCAACCCCTTCGAGATGGGCTCGGCCAGTGTCGCGGACGCTGTGTCGAGGATCGCGGCCGACCAGGACTATCAGAGCCGCTTCATGGAGGCCTTCGGCCGTGGCGTGAACGAGCAGGATATGCTGAGCGCCATTGCAGCCTACGAACAGACGCTGGTTTCTTTCGATTCGCCCTACGACCATTTCATCGCGGGAGACGCCAGCGCCCTCAGCGACTCGGCCAAACGTGGTCTGGAATTGTTCAATACCAAGGCCCGCTGTAACAAATGCCATGCTTTGTCGGACAACGAGCGGCATGAGACTCTTTTCATGGATAATGATTTTCACAACATTGGGGTCGGAATCCTCCGGCATCATGTCGTCCAATCGGCGCGACAGGCTGAGCGCGAGGTGGCACAAGCAAATCTGCCGGCTATCGATACGGCGGCGATCACAAGTGATCTGTCAGTTCTCGGACGCTTCCTCGTCACGAGAAAGGAGAAGGATATCGCGTCATTCAAGACGCCGAACCTGCGAAATGTCACCGTGACTGGACCTTACTTCCACGACGGGTCGATGGAGACGCTATGGGATGTGATGGATCATTACAACAAGGGCGATGGAATCACGGACCCCTGGCTCGACAAGGACATGCAACCGTTGGCGCTGTCGGAGTCCGAGATCGACGACGTAGTGGCGTTCCTCGCCTCACTGACAAGCCCGCAATACAAGAAAGTCGGTGACGAAGAGTATGAACGGCAACTCGCCAAATCCAAAATGAGTCGCCCTCAGCGGGACACGGGGCGGGCCTTCGGCCCGAAGCCGTCGCAGCCAAAACCACCTCCGCTCTGATTGCTCCTCATTTAACTCACGCAATTCTTGCGATTAGAGCAGCGCAGACCCCGCTCATGGCCAACCGGCGCTTTTGATGTTGCAGGCTCCTAGGATCGACGCTGTGAAAAACTTGCTGGCGCTCGATCTTGCCCCGCCGTCCGTACCAAAAAAATTCGCGGAGGTATGAACCCTTCGAAACCGTGACGCGTTGAATGACGCAAACCCGCGTAATGTTCCGCGCGCTTCACAAGACGTTGTCGCGGTGGCGGCTGGGGCCGGAGGCAGTTGTGTCGCCAACCTTTCGCTTATCAATAGGCTCGCACCTCGCGGCGATCGCGGTCGGCGCCGTTGCCGCGACAGCATATCTGACTGTCTATTCAGCCAGCCCGCAATCGCTCGCAGACTACATCTCAG
The DNA here is from genome assembly GCA_035300505.1 of Xanthobacteraceae bacterium. GTDB lineage: Bacteria > Pseudomonadota > Alphaproteobacteria > Rhizobiales > Xanthobacteraceae > VAZQ01. Next base: position 39 of record DATGVJ010000066.1, on the reverse strand, counting down.
CGATCTGCGCGAAGGCGTTTGGTTCCGCGCCTGCCGCGG
>DATGVJ010000065.1:0-3307 GCA_035300505.1 Xanthobacteraceae bacterium | reverse complement strand
TGATGAACGGGATCGCCTCCTGAACCAGATTGATCTGACCCATGAGTTTGCTTCCCAACGAAAACTGCCACTTTTCAGCGGTGAGTTCCGAAAGCGGAGCAAATGCGACTTGGCCTGCTGCAATGGCCACGGCATCAAACGCGCCGACGGCTTGATAAAGCTTCCTGACACTTTCGCGGTTCTCGATCTCGACTTGCAAATCGCCAGATTTGTGCCCGACCTTGACTATCTCATGGCCAGCACCCGCCAATGCCTTTTGAACCAGTTCGCCGATTTTTCCGTTTGCGCCAATCAAAATAATTTTCATAAAAGCTCCATTCTGCCCGCTTAGGGCTTGTTGTGTCATCCGGTCGCCTCGTCACTCGCAATAGATGTCAGTTGACTAACTATTGGCAATGCGTATTTTACTCGGCCCGCATCAGCTTCGCCGTATGGGCCTACGGGTTCAGCCCGCGTGGTGTCTCACAAGCTTCGAATCCAACTCTTGAGGCGCTTGGTCTCCGTCGCCACAAGACCGGGGTCATGAAAGGTATGAGCCAGGACCGAAGCGCCTTGCATGGCGGAAAGCAGGTGCACAGCAAGGCCGCTGGAGTCTTTCCCCTTCCCGAGTGCCCGAAACTGGCTTTCGATCCAGGCCAGGTGCTGAGCGAAGATCTCGGTCGCTCTGGTGGCGACCGAGCCGCCCGCCTTGTGGAGTTCGGAGCAAAACGTCCCGACCGCGCAGCCGCGCCGTGCCAGGAAATCCTTGTTCTCGAAGACGGCTTGGACGCAGGCGCAAAGCCGATCCTTGGGCGATTCAATTTCGTTCCATCGCTGCCGCTGCTCGGACAGCTGCGCTAACCTCCTCTCGACGATCGCATCGCCAATCTCGTCCTTGGTCTTGAAGTAATAATAGACGTTGCCCAGAGGAACCTTGGCTTCGCGCGCGATGTCGGCAAGCGAGGTGGCGCCGAACCCGTTCTGGTAAGCCAAGCTCACGGCCGCACTCACCAGCTGCGATCGTTTATCGATATGTGTCTTAGCCGTGTTTCTGCGTAAGTCAGTCATCTAGCTCAATATGGCGGGGGTAGGCAAACTTGTCAAGCCTCCGCTTGCTTCTGGCCGTCCGCCGTCCTTGATCTGACGCACCTGCGGTCAGCTTGGCCTGGACAGCATCGAAGAGTTCCCGATCGAGTTTGGCCGGTTGTTCGCCGGGCAGTACCTCCACCATGCACTCGAGCTCGAACAGTTCCGCTTTTTGGGCGTTTCCACGAAAGGGGATATCCAGTTGCGTCGCGTAGGGCCGTCTCGATGGTGGATCCAGATTCTGCCTCCGGTGCTACACTTGCAGCGGCCTGTCAATGTCGCCCGGATCCGCCCATATTGTATCTAATTATCAGGATTTCCGCGCGCCTGAGGTCAATCCCTTGTAAGGTGAAACGTGCGCGCAGAGCGGGGCCGACATTGCCACGGGTCAGTACAACTTAAACCAAGGCGCTCATTTTTGAGTGGGGCAACCTTCCTTTTTACGGTCTCGCCGGTATGGTCCAGCGAGGAAGTATCGTAATATTGGCGTCAAGGGCGTGGGCGCGTTTATGCAATGGGTCAAGAACCTAGCGACTGAATACGGTCCTATAGCCAGCCTCTTGGGAGGTAGTGCGACGGTATTGGGCTTTCTCCTAGGAGGCTGTCCAGATAATATGCATTTTTTGCTGGCCAGAGGAGAGCGAGTCAGATTCTGTCTTGTCTCATGAGCAAGACATTTCGCGCCTGGAAGATGAAGATACTCCATCAACGAGGCGGACAAGACAATGACCTTGAATATTGAGTACAGCACGTTCCCGAACTGGACCGGGACCGAACAAAAGCGGCCGTTTACAATTACAGGAGACGAGCTGAAATATATCGTTGTTGCGGCATCGGCCGGCGATGGCCGTGGTGAAGTGACATTAAGACGGGCCAAGTAGGCGCTCACTTCCGCAAGTCAAACACAAAACTGCGGGGGCTAAAAGCGCCCGCAGCGCTCACCATTTCGAGCTTTTGCAATGCCTCAATTGACGTTGGTAAACCGACGCGATGTGAAAGAAAACGGATGCATATTGTGCGCCGCAACATTCGATAGTCAGGGCCGATTGCGGACGAATGCACTGCAAAAAACGTCGTCGAGGCCCTTCCGCGGCCTAGCGAATTCGATGTAGCATTTTACCGGAGCTGCCTTCGGGACGTGCCGAAATCCCGATCATTGCAACGCGCAGCAACATGCCGTCGGCGGGCATCTCCATCAAGCATCGCAGTATTTGTTGGACGCGCCACGGAGCGCTGACCTTTGGAGGCTGGCCAATATGGTGAAACTTCCCCACCGAAGACAATTTCTGCATCTGGCCGCGGGCGCTGCCGCGCTGCCGGCCCTGTCGCGCATTGCACGAGCGCAAGCTTATCCGACGCGCCCGGTGCGCCTCATCGTTCCCTACGCACCGGCTGGCGGGACCGACATTCTGGCCCGTATCATCGGGCAACGGCTTTCAGAGCGGATCGGCCAACAATTCATCATCGAGAATCGGTCCGGGGCCAATTCGAACATCGGGACCGAGACAGTCGTGCGAGCGCCGCCGGACGGGCACACGCTTCTTTTCGTCGACACCGCGCCGACCGTCAACGCAACCCTCTACGACAACCTCAGTTTCAATTTCATTCGCGATCTTGTGCCGGTCGCGGCCATCGCCCAGCAGCCGAACGTGGTAGTAGTAACCCCATCATTTCCGGCCAAGACTATTCCGGAATTCATAGCCTATGCGCGGGCAAATCCAGGGCAGATCAACTTCGGGTCGGCTGGCACTGGAAACATGACGCATTTGGCGGGAGAGATTTTCAAGATGATGACTGGCGTCAGCTTGGTTCATGTGCCGTATCGCGGCACAGGCCCGGCATTGACTGATCTGCTCGCCGGACATGTGCAGGTCATGTTCGGGAGCCTTTCGGCATGCATCGAGTACATCAGGGCGGATAAACTACGGGCACTCGCAGTGACCACCGCAAACCGGTCGGAAGCGTTGTCTGACATTCCTACCGTGCGCGATTTCGTACCAGGTTACGAAACCGCCGATTGGAAGGGCGTCTTGGTACCCAAGAACACCCCGCCTGAGATCATCGACAAGCTAAACAGAGAGTTGAACGCGACCTTGGCCGATCCTGACATCAAAAGGCGGCTTGCTGACTTTGGGTTCACGCCGCTTCCTGGCACCACAGCGGACTTCGCAAAGCTGATCGCGGACGAAACCGAGAAGTGGGGCAAAGTGATTCGGACCGCAAACATCAAGGCGGAGTAACT
>DATGVJ010000064.1:0-2403 GCA_035300505.1 Xanthobacteraceae bacterium | reverse complement strand
GTGGCGGTAACCGCAAAAGCTGTCACGGCATGGGTTGCCTCCATAAAAAACGGGAGCGTGCGCGACCTCGAAACCCAGGCCATGTAAATGATCTGACCCACCAGAGAAGGCACACCATATCGCAAGAATGAAAGATAATCCGTCTCGAAGGCTGGCATACCTGCAAACCAATAGATTGGCGGAGCAATCAGCAGCAGCACCAGGAATGGCTTACAGAGCCAATTCAACACACCATGCAGGTAGTGCCATCTTTGGGTGAATGTAAATCCCGATCCAAACAACGGCCCGTCACGAAGCAGAGCCACTTGAATCGTTCCAAGGCACCAGCGGGCTCTTTGGGTAATGTATTCGGGTATGCCCTCGGCCGATAAGCCAACGCTGAGTTTCTCGTTCAGCCACCAGGTTTCGTAGCCCTTCGCCAACATCGTATAAGTCAGATTTATATCTTCCGAGATCGCCTGGCTCGGAAATCCGCCGATCTCGTTCAGCCGATCGCGGCGAACGATAAAGGACGTCCCGACACAGAACGCGCATCCCCAGGCATCCTTGGCCGGCTGAAATATATCGAAAAAGAAGCGTTGGTCGTCAACCCAACTCTGCGCGGCCAGCAGATTGTGCTGGATCGGATCTGGATTGTAGTAGAACTGCGGTGTCTGAACCACGGCAACGTCCGGATTCGAAAGTAATCCAACCGTGCGCTTCAGGAAATCCCGGCGGGGAGCAAAATCCGCATCCAGCACCAGGATAATTGGGGCGTTGGTCTGGGCTGCCGTAACCGCTAGACCGTTGTTCAGGTTTCCTGCCTTGGCGTCCCTGTTGTTGTCCCGGTTGACATAGCGTACGCCCACCACCGCACAGTATTCGCGGAGCCATTTTCGCCTTGTGTCGTCCAGAACCCAGACGGTGGCATCGGGATAGTCCAGTGCAAGAGCGGTCAGGATCGACTTCTCCAGAATCTCGAGCGGCTCGTCGTAGGTGCAAATAAAGATGTCGACGGGCAGGAATTCGCCTTCGCGTTCCATTCTGTTTTGCGCCGCATCAGCCTGCCCAGACCGGTCGATACTGCGGAAAAGAATGACGATGGACATCATTGTGTAGGCGATGGCGAGGGCTTCGAACGCGAAGAAGAAATACTCCCATAAAGTCTGGACGGAAGACGTAAATGTCGGAAGCGTGTCGTGCCAGCGCCACAGAGCATACATCATCAGTAACGAGCCGGCGGTCGATCCGAACAAGATCCGGTCGCGGGCCTGCAAGGGATCAAGCAGTCGCCGCATCACAAGCAATGCGAGCAGCAACCCAACATCGATCGACAGGATCGATGAATTGTCCGCAGCGCTTTCGAACATCAGTCCACCTTCCTGCCGGTGAATGGATTCCAAGTCGTCGCCGCCAGCGTTGCCCAAGCGGTCGCTCCGAGATGAGGACGCCTGAAGTAAAAGAAGTCCGCTTCCGTCGCCGTAGGGTCGATCGAAAGACCCGTTGATACACGCGCCCCCCGGGTTGCGTTGAGAAAGCCGGAGGGCGTCCGATCGGCTTCAAGCGTCGTCAACAACTGCGCGCTGCGGCGGGGATCGCCGGCAATGCGATAGGCCAACGACGCCTGCGCGGTCCCTTCCACCCACAGGCCGTCCCGGTCGCCGTTAAAATCGAAGCCGTCCGCTACAGACAGATGTGTCGCCGCAAAATTGAGAGCAGCTCGCCATTGAGCGGGCGCATCCGGGATGGCCATCCATGGCCAGAGCTGCACGTCCAATGCGAGCATCGACGGATCGGCGAGGCTGCCGTCGGGTTTGGTTCCCAACAGGAAGTGATCCACGTCGAAGGCCCGTTCGAGAAACTGCCGGGCCTCGGATGCCGCCTCTGCATATTTTCGCTCGTTCGTTAGACGAAATAGCCAGGCGGCTGCCGCATACACATCGACATTATGTTCAGTCGATATCCAGGTGAGTCTAACCTGCTGCGGGTCGTAACCATGCAATCCTCCGCGGAATCCGCTGCCGGTGGAGACGTTTGCAATCACCCAATTGATCAGGCGCTCGGCGTCTGCCAGGAAGGTTTCCTGTTTGGTTGCTTGATGCAGCGTTAGCAGCGCCAAGGCTGCCCAGGCGACGTTGCCTGTCGAGCTGCCATCCTGGGCCGCGTCTTCAGCCCAAATCTTTTGGTTGTCATCCCACCAGCCCGGCAATGCCGGAGGTCCCTTACTAACTGGCCCGGGCCGATAAGCATTCCGAATTCGGCCATCTTTGAAAGTGCGGTCGTTGCGGGCCGCAAGGCTCAAGGCATTGCCGATGATGGTTGCACTCTTCACGTTCCCGCAGGCAACCAGCGCGATCGCTGCGAGAGCGTTGTCGTACACAAATGCCGTCGAAGCCAAGCCGGCGGGTAAGCGGCTCTCGTCAT
>DATGVJ010000063.1:0-12327 GCA_035300505.1 Xanthobacteraceae bacterium | reverse complement strand
GGGTGACGCTTGGCCGTCGATGCAATCGACTCTTCGCGCGTGAAGACGAGGCGCACCGGCTTGCCGGTCTTCATCGCGAGCAGCGCGAGCATGCCTTGATAGATCATGTCCTCCTTGCCGCCGAACCCGCCGCCCACGGGGCTCATGATGAAGCGCACCTTGTTGATGGGCTTCGCAAGGATGCGCGCCAGCATGTGGCGGTGGTGCGTGATGTTCTGGCTCGGCGAGATGACGGTCACCACGCCATCATGGTCCACATAGGCAAGGCCGGCCTCGGGCTCTAAATAGGCATGCTCGACCTGCTGCGTCTCGTAGTCGTTCTCGACGATCAAGTCGCACTCGGAAAAAGCCTTCTCGACATCGCCCTTTCTGATCGGGATGTGCTTGGTGACGTTGTTTGGGGCGTAATCGTGAATGACCGGCGCCCCGGGTTTCAACGCCTCGTCCGCATCGAACAGGCCCGGCAACGGTTCGTAGACGATCTTGATGAGGGCCGCGGCGCGCTTGGCAGTCAGTTCATCGTCGGCCGCAACTGCGGCGACGGCCTCGCCGACGTAGCGCACCTTGCCCCGCGCCATGATGGGCTGGTCCTGGACGAACACGCCGAAACCGTCGACACCCGGCACGTCGGCCGATGTGACGATGCCCTCGACGCCGGGAAACGATTCTGCGGCACTGGTGTCGATCGAAACAATGCGGGCGTGAGCGTGGGGCGATCTCAGGACCGCCACATGCAGCATGTCCGGCATCAGCATGTCGCCGGCGTACTTGAGCTTGCCGGAGACCTTGCTCGGCGCATCCAGGCGGCGGACGTTAGCGCCGATGAACTGGCCCTCGTCGACCTCGTCCTCGAGCAGCGCGGTTGCGGGCCGCGCGCCGTTCATGACATCGCGGGCGAGTTCGACGGCCTCGAAGATTTTGCTGTAGCCCGTGCAACGGCAGATATTGCCGCCGAGCCGCTCCTTGATCTCGTCATTGGAGACGAGCGGATTGGCACGGATCGCGGCGGTTGCCGCCATCACCATGCCGGGAATGCAATAGCCGCACTGGCTGGCGCCGGTTTTGTGGAACGACTTCTGAAGGACGGAAAGCTCACCTGAGCGCGCGAGACCCTCGACGGTCTCGATCGTCGTACCTTTGGCCTTCGCCGCCGGAACGAGGCAGGACTTCACCAATGTGCCATTGACGAAAACGGAGCAGGTGCCGCATTCGCCCGCGCCGCAGCCTTCCTTGGTTCCGGTAAGATTCAAATCGTCGCGCAGGAAGTCGAGCAACCGTGAGAATGGTTTGACGGACTTGGCGACCTTGCGACCATTGACGGTCGCCTCAAACTTGAGTTCAGGCATAACGGGCCTCCAGTTCCGGAGTGATCAGCTGGTCATTGGCACCGGCGCGCCGCGCGGCGTTGACGAGCGCGCGCAGCACAAAGCCACGCACGACCTCCCGGCGATATTCCTGTCGGGTGCGCGAGGCAACGAGATCGCCGGCGATAGCTGCTGCATCCTCGAGCAGGCGCGCGGACGGCATCTGTCCCTTCAGCGCCGCCTCGATCTTGTCCATGCGCCGAGGCACCGGCCCGATGCCGGCAACTGCCAGCCTGACATCGGCAAGCTTCCGGTTCGTATCGTCGAGCTCAACGAGCGCGGCCACGCAAACCGTCGAGATCACGAGTGAACGGCGCTGGCCGACCTTCTCAAACGCCGCTCCATGCTTGGGCAGCGCTGCGCATTGCACCTCGAGCAGAATCTCGTCTTCGCCCAGCGCCGTCCTGCCCGGCCCTTCGACGAATTTCGACAGTGCAAGCTTGCGGTGGTGAATTGTGCCGTTGCGTCGGGCAGCGAGCAGGACCTCCGCGTCGTGCGCCAGCAGCGGAGGCGTGCCGTCGGCCGCCGGCGAGGCATTCACGAGATTGCCGCCGATGGTCGCCGACTCGCGAATCTGGTCGTCGGCGAACCACACCGCCACAAACGGCATCACGGGCAGTGCCGCCATCAACGCCTTGTTATCGATGAACCGCTGGAAGGGCGTGGCGGCGCCGAGGCGCACCTTGCCGTTTTCCACCTCACGCCTGTTAAGTTCAGGAATGCCGGCGACGTCGATAAGCACGGGAATGTGGACGTCGCCCGCCCGGCCTTCGCGTGCCCAGGGCAGGATGTCGGTCGCTCCAGCGACCAGTCGATAGCGGCCCGCGTTGGCGGCCATCGCCTCGAATGCCTCCTCGAGCGTCGCCGGGCTCAGATAGCTGTCGCACGTGAGCATGTCGGAATGTTCCGCGTAGGGTGGGTAAAAGCGCGCAATCCGCGAACTCTCAACATACCCGATCTCCAGCAAGCGCGCTTTTGCCCACGCGTTCCAGTTTGTGGGCCCGCCGACGCTAGCTTAAGGGATTTCGTAGCCCGCATGGAGCCAAATCGCGCTCTTCGCGCGCTCATTAGGGCGTTTACGCCCGTCTCCAACGGGCTATGGGCGCAATGCGGGGGAACCCCGTTTGTGTGGCGTGAACCCCGGATTGCACGCCAAATCGCATAGAGCGATTTGGCGTTCCATCCGGGCTACAATCTCGATCTCCAGCAAGCGCGCTTTTGCCCACGCGTTCCGGTTTGCGGGCCCGCCGGCGCGTGGGCAAAATCGCCGACGCGCCGTGCCCATGACGGACCTCACGGCAGGCGATTTTACCCACCCTACGCAGCCGCCATTTTCTTCGCAGCGACTGCGGACGGCATGCGCACCACGACCTTGATCGCGTCTTCGATGCGATCCTTCGCGTAGCGGATCGCCTCGGGCAAATCCTTGAGTTCGAAGGTGTGCGTGTGGATCAATCGCGCGTCGAAGCGCTTCTGTTCCATGAATGCCTGTGCGCGATGCGTCGCGCTCTTGCCCTCGCCGCGGATGCCGTAGACGTAGATATTGTTGCGGACGATATTGGCCACATCGACGGGCACCGCTTCATGCGGGAACGCGGCGAGGCAGATCTTGCCGCCACGGTTGACCATCAGCATGGCCTCGTTGAGGGCGTTGGTGGCCGCCGAGCATTCGAGCACATAGTCCGCGCCCTTGCCACCGAGGATTTTCTTGACCGCTTCGATCGGGTTCTCTTTGCGAATGTTGATGACGTGATCGGCGCCGAGCTTCTTGCCGATGTCGAGGCGGTTGTCGCGGGTGCCGGTGAGGATCACCGGCGAGGCGCCTAAAGCCTTGGCCACGCCGACGCCAAGCAGCCCGATCGGGCCGGGGCCAGTGACGACCACGCTCTCGCCCGCAATGAGGCCGCCGAGTTCGGTCAAGCCGTACATCGCTGTTCCGGCAGTGACGACCAGTGTCGCCTCCTCGTCCGACATGTCGTCGGCGACGTGCACCATCGTGTTGATATTGTTGACTGCGTACTCGCAGAATCCGCCGTCCGTCGTGAACCCATTGGCGCGATGGCCCTTGTTCACGTCGCCGTAATTCTTGCCGTAGTTGTGGCACGACGTGTACATGCCCTCGCGGCAGCGCTTGCACTGCCCGCAGCCGGCATGGATCTCCACCGTAATGCGGTCACCGATTTTGTACTCATCGACGCCAGGCCCCAGTGCCGCGACGGTGCCCATATACTCGTGCCCCGGTGTCCAATTCTTGTTGAACGGCAGGCCGCCTTCGATGAGGGCCGGCGGGCCGCGATAAATCACTTCGAGGTCGGTTGCGCAGATCGCAACCGCATCGATGCGGACCAGCACTTCAGCCTTGCCCGGGACCGGAACAGGCTTCTCCTTGAAGATGAGCTGGCCAGGATCGCCGAGCACCCAGGCCTTCTGCATGTCGGGAATGGGGAAATCCTTCGAGGTCTTCACGCCTTGGGGTGCGTACATGCGACGTTTTCTCCAATTTAAGGATACGCTGGCCAGGCCGCGGCCCGCTAGAACTGAATCGAGAATGGGCTGATCTGTAGCTGATGACTTGCGGCAGGGCCACCAAGTTCCGGCCGATAGTTCGCGCCCCGCGGCGGTTAGTCATCCTACACATTGATACCGTTACGACTGCCGGCCGCCCGAATTCGTTGGCTGCGCGGTCAACCATGAACGAATTTCGTCAAAAGAATTATCGGTGGATAGCTTGTTTGCCTCACTTGACAAATGTTACGCCATGATTCCGACACGCCGTCGATTTCTATGATGATGATCTCTAATCGGTGCCATGCCGTCATGGGACCGCAATCATGCGTGATCGGGGTGATCGCGTTCAATCGGGTGGAGAGGGCTGATGCGTAAAGTGATGCATACCAAGACGATCGTTGCGGGGTTGGCATTTCTAACAATGAGCGTTGCGATGCCGGTTTTGGCACAGGCGCAACCGTCCAGTGCACGGCCATATCCGGCCGGCAGGGCAATCGAAATGACCGTCATGTTCGGTGCGGGCAGCGCAGCCGACGTCACGGCGCGTTATCTCGCCGACGGCATGTCGAAGTTGCTCGAGGTACCGGTCCCGGTTGTCAATCGCACGGGCGGCGGCGGCGCCATCGGCTACAACCATCTCAAACAGCAGAAGCCGGATGGCCACTCGATCATCTGGAACTCGAATTCGATTTCGACGACATACCATTCCGGCACCTTGCCGTTCGACTACAATGAATTCGACGCCATCGCGCGCGTCAGTGTCGAAACGCCGGCACTCGCCGTGCGCGCCGACGCACCGTGGAAAACACTGGCGGAACTCTTAGCTTACGCCAAGCAAAACCCCTCCAAGGTACGCGTCGGCAATTCCGGCACCGGGAGCCATACTCACTTCTCGGCTGCGGCCCTGCTGGCCCTCGGCGGCGCCAAAGCCATCGATGTGCCGTTTGGCGAAGGCCAGGCCATGGTCAACCTCCTAGGGGGACGCATCGAGGCCGTCGTGCAGATGCCGGCCGCACTGGTGGCGCAAGTCAAGAGTGGCGATCTGCGAGTCCTCGCCGTGATGGGACCCAAGCGCGATCCCATTTTCCCCGACGTGCCGACAGCCACGGAACTCGGCTTTCCGCTCTCGTTCGACCTTTGGCGCGGCATCGCAACGCCGAAGGGAACCCCAAAGCCGGTCATTGCCAAGCTCGAAGATGCAATCAAGCGCACGGTTGAATCGAAGGCCTTCCTGGATGCCGGGGTCGCCATCGGATTCACTCCGGCCTTCTTGCCGTCCAATGAGTTCCACAAGGTCATCGCCGGGGACGACACAAGGCTTGCGCAGGTCATGGCGGATCTCGGCTTGAAGAAGAGCAAGTAAAGGGCGGTGTTCTTAGGCCACTACGTATCGGCGATCGTTTGGAGTTCCGCGTTTACGCGGCCTTAAATCGCGAGCAAGAAAGAAAGAGCCGCCCGCGGCGAAGCCGCCGTAAAGGCGGAACCCCAAACAAAGGCCGCCTGATCCAGTTATTGTTCTTAGGCCACCAGCGCGTCTCACGACGCGCTGGTGGCCTAAACTCGTGCTAAGATCCTGCGATCAATCGTAACCCACCAAGGACCCAATGAGCGAAAGTTCAAATGAACCCGGGCGGGCGGGCCGCTTGCCACTTGTTGTTGGTGCGCGGGGCGGCGGGATTTGCGTTGCTGCGATCCTGGCCGCGGTCGGCGCCCTGTTCGCCTGGCAAGCGTCACTGCTCGATCTTGGTCACGTCGGCTTGCCGGGACCGGGATTCTTCCCGCTCGTGCTGGCCATTGTCGTGACGGCGCTCGCGATCATCATCGGTGTCGAACATTGGCGTGCGCCAGCCGGGGGTGAAAAGGTCGCACTCTTTCACCGTGACGTCCTCATCGTGATGGCCGCTTCATTGGCCGTTCCGCTGGTATTCTCAGCTCTCGGCGCTCTCCTCGCGCTCGGCCTGTTTGCGGTCGCGATCCTGGTCATCGTTGGGCGCGTTCCGCTGCTGCTCGCCATCGTGGCGGCCGCGGCGTTCGTGGCGACATGTTGGATCATGTTCGAGGTGCTGTTGGGGCTTCAGCTTCCCGTCGGTCCGTTCTGACATGGAGAGTTTTCATCAGCTCATAAATGGATTTGCGGTCGCGCTCTCCTGGAAAGGACTGCTTTACTGCTTCATCGGTTGCCTGTGGGGCACGATCGTCGGCGTATTGCCGGGTCTCGGGCCGCTTGCCGGCATGACCCTGCTCCTGCCGCTGACCTTTGGGCTCGATCCCACCATCGGCATTATCATGCTGACCGGCATCTTCTACGGCGCCATGTACGGGGGATCGACCACGTCGATCCTGGTACGCATTCCGGGGGAAGCCGCCTCGGTCGTGACCTGCATCGACGGCTACGAAATGGCCAAGCAGGGGCGCGCCGGCCCTGCCCTCATGATCGCCGCGGTCGGAAGCTTCATCGGCGGTAGTTTTTCGCTGCTGGGCCTCATGTTCATTGCGCCACCGCTGGCCAAGTTGATGATCGCCATCGGCCCCTCGGTCGAAGTGGTGCTGATCCTGCTATCGCTTGGCGTCATCGCGGTCGTGTCGCCGGGCTCCCGGATCAAAACCGCGACCATGATTACGCTCGGGTTACTGGTGGGCACCATCGGCCTCGACAACATCACGGCGGTGCCGCGTTTCACCTTCGGCAATCCGAACCTGTCGGGCGGATTGTCGTTTGCGGCACTCGCGATCGGGCTGTTCGGGCTTTCTGAAATCCTGCTGAATCTGGAGAACTCCCAGACCATCAAGGCCATCACGCCGAAACTCAAGGATCTGGTGCCACGGTGGAAGGATATCCGCGACTCCTCGCCCGCCATCGCCCGTGGCTCGATCATCGGGTTCATCTTTGGAATTATTCCGGGCGTCAGCCACGTGGTCTCGACCTTCGTGTCCTATGCGGTGGAGAAACGCTTCTCTAAGAATCCAGAAGAGTTCGGCAAAGGCGCCATTGCGGGCGTTGCCGGACCGGAAACCGCCAACAATGCAGTCACCGGCACTGCCATGATCCCACTGCTGGCACTCGGAATTCCCTCGATCCCCGCAACCGCGATCCTGCTGTCGGCACTTACCATTCACGGCGTGCAGCCGGGCCCGCTGCTAATGACCACCCGCCCGGAAGTATTCTGGGGTCTCGTCGCCAGCATGTATATCGGCAACGTTATCCTGCTCGTACTGAACCTGCCCCTGGTGGGGCTGTTCGTGAACTTGCTGCGCATTCCGTACAACTGGCTGGTGCCGATCATCGTGATCATCTCGATCATCGGCGTCTACAGCGTCAATTCTTCCGTCACCGACATCTGGATCATGATGATTTCGGGCTGCGTCGGCTATGTGCTGCGCAAGTTCGCATATGAAATGGCCCCGCTCCTGCTCGCTCTTGTGCTGGGGGATCGCCTCGAAGGAAGCTTCCGCCTCTCGCTGACGATGTCGGGCGGCGACTACGCCACCTTCGTTGATCGTTCAGCCATCATTGTGCTGGGGTCGGTGCTGGGCCTGCTCCTGACGATCCAGGCGTCAGCGTGGATATTTGGCTACCGCAAATCACTCGCAGACGAAGCAGAGGGCGCATGAATGAGGCTCTAAAGACACAAGAGCTGGCTGCCGCAGCATCTCCTGCTGCCGCAAAGACCGCGACAAAGCCGCTGCGTGTCGCGTCGCTCGGCATCGGTTGGTGGTCCGACGTGCTCGCCGACGCCGCCAAGCGCTCGGGCCTGATCGAGATCGTCTCATGCTACACGCGCGGGGAAGAAAAACGCCGCGCATTTGCGGCCAAATATGGCTGCCGGGCGGCGGCGAGCTATGAGGAAATCCTCAAGGACGACGCGGTTGAAGCGATCATCAACACGACTCCCAACAATATTCATCTCGAAACCACGCAGATGGCGGCGGAAGCCGGCAAGCATGTCTTTCTCGACAAGCCGATCGCCAACAGCGTGGCGGACGGCAACGCCATCGCGCGCGTCTGCGAGAAGCATGGTGTCGTGCTGGCACTCGGATACCAGCGCAGGCGGGAAAGTCACTTCCGCTGGATCAGATCAGAAATTCTGGCGGGTCGTTTTGGAAAGCTCGTGCAGGGCGAAGCCAATATCAGCCGCGACCGGCTGGGACAGTTCGACATGACGTCCTGGCGCTATACGGCGGCCGGAATGCCGGGCGGCGTCATGTTGCAGATCGGCATCCACTACGTGGATGTGCTTGAAATGCTGCTGGGGCCGGTGCGGCGCGTGTCAGGCGCTTTGTCCCATCTTGTTCTTCCGGGCGACAATCCGGACGTCGCGGGCCTCATCCTCGAGCACGAGAACGGCGCTATTTCGACGCTCTCCGCCTCCTATGCGTCGGCGTCTGAATTCTACATGCTCAATATCTACGGCAAAGAAGCGAGCGCCTATTACGATCTGTTTGGCGGCTTGCGCACGCTCAAGCGCGGCGAAAAACAAGTACGATCCGTGCCCCTTACCGAGAACGACACGATCCGCGAAGAGCTGGACGAATTCGTCCATTGCATACGCCATGGCGGCAAGCCGGAAACCGACGGCTTCTGGGCAACACGCAATCTCGCGGTACTGCGTGCGGGCGCGCGCAGCGCGCGCGAGGGACGCGCTGTTGAAGTGGCGGACGTGCTTGCGAGCGGTGAATAGCGACCGCTATCAACAAGCTTGCCGGCTATCCGCGACTGGCAATTGCGCATCTGGCGTCACACTCGGATTACTGGCAAACGCCTGCCCAAATTGTTGATGCGGTCATGGCCCAATTTGAAACGGCCCCATACTTCGAGAAGTAATCGATTACCGCGCAGCCCATCAAAAATCGGAACATTCACTTACCGAATCAGTTTTTTTAATTTTCAAGTAACAAGTGTGACTTATCACCACAATTTTGACCTAAGGCAGCGCCACCGTCGCCAAAGTGTTTAGTGGGGGGCAGTGGTTATGCGTACTCTGAATTCGGGGCTGGTTTGCGATCGCAATTCGCGTCTGACAAGCATCGTCGCACTTATCCTCTTCGTCTTCCTGGTCAACATCGGCCTCCAGATACCATCGCACGCGCAATCAGTGCCGAAATCCCTGGAAGAAGGCGGCCCCGAAGGCGCCCTTCGCAACAAAAAGAACCAATGGACCATCGGCGTGGCCGGCGGATTGTTGTCCGGCACCAATATGACTTTCTCGGACGAACTGGCACAGGTTCTCGACGACGGCGACAATCTTCGGATCATCCCGATGGTTACGTACGGAGCCGCACAAAACCTCGATGACCTTCTCTATCTGCGTGGCGTCGACGTCGCGATCACCCAATCGGACGTTTTTGAATATTTCCGAACCCAACGCAAAACGCCCAATCTGGAACAACGGGTTCACTACATCCTTCGCCTGCCGGTTTCGGAGGTGCACATTCTGGCACGCAAGGACATCGGCAGCATCGAGGACCTGCGCGGCAAGAAGGTCAACTTCGGCCCAGCAGGCAGCGCATCGAGCCTCACCGGCTCGATCGTGTTTCAGAGGCTTGGGGTGCAGGTCGAACAAACGCTTTTCGATAATCCGGTCGCATTGCAGAAAGTCCGGTCAGGTGAACTCGCCGCGCTCATCCGCGTAATCGGCAGGCCGATCGATTTCTTTGCGAAAATACCCGCCGATGCCGGACTTCATCTCGTACCCATTCCTTTTTCCAAGACGTTTGCAGATCTCTACACGCTTGGCGAATTCAAGAGTACGGAATATCCGACGCTGGTGCCGGAAGGAAAGTCGACGGATACTATCGCGGTGCCGACCGTGCTCGCAGCGTTCAACTGGCAAAAGAACACTGACCGATATCGCCGCGTGCAGAAGTTCGTCGATGCATTGTTCACGAAGTTCGACAAGTTTCGCCAGCCGCCGCGTCACCCGAAATGGAAGGACGTCAATCTGGCCGCAACCGTTCCGGGCTGGACCAGGCTGAACTCCGCCGACGAAGCGCTGAAGAAATTGCGGCTGGATGTACAGGACCAGCAGCAGGTCGCCAGCAGCGAGTTTACGACATTCCTCCGCAACACCGGCACGGTTGGCGCGAACCTTTCCCAGGAACAGCGCGAAGACCTGTTTCGGGAATTTCTGCGCTGGCGAGAAGGCCAACGCACCACCCGACGTTAAGTCCAATATAAATCGTTTTCCGCAACCGTCGCCGCGATCAATCACAAAAAATGTGAAGACAAAGGAGATCGCGCGGAGCGACGGAAACGAAATCAATAAGGGAGCGTGTGTATGAGTACCCTTTCAGGCAAGCCCTTCGACCAGGCCGGTGCTACGGCATTCCCCTCGCGAAGGTTGAACGAAGAGCCGAACGCAGAGAACGAGCCAAAGGTGGAGGATGCTGATGCCGCTCCTTCCGCCTATGCACCCAAGCGCTTGCGCGTGGTGTCATCCGCCGCTCCGGAACCGCAGGCCGTCGTCGATCTTGGGGCGGCGCCGCCACGTTTTCTAATGCGAGACAACAAGCCGCGCGCCGAGCAGCAGCGCGTAGAACCCCGTCTCGTTGTCGAGCCTGTCGATGGCCCCATGCGCATGCATAGCATGGCAGGGGACGCCGCGGCACAGCGACGCCAGCCGCTGGACCTGGACGAACTCAATTTCCCATCGGAGCCCAACGGGCGGCACGCCGCGGGGCAAGAGGCGGTGCAAGGTGGAGACAAATCCGATCCATCCCCATCCTCCCATAGCTTGCAGACGGGCGCTGAACGTCCGACGCCGAGCGCCGCGACGTCACAGGAACCGGATGATCTTGAGCGGCTGGAAGCGAGCCTGCGATGGCTGAAGAACCAGGATGTCGACACGCGCGACCAGTCGCCCAGAAAGGCGCTCCGCCTGACAGCGGAACCGCGCTCCCTTGGACTACATGCCCAACGCCACGGTGGCGCAATTGCGGAAGCAGGCATTCGCGAACCAAAACCCCTTGAGCCTGAATCACTATTGGCCCCGGCCTTGCGGCGGGCACACCGCGACAGCAACCGCAGTTCACGTTGGCTGCTGGTCACATGCCTGGGTGCCGCCCCTCTCGCGATCCTCGCCGTAACAATGCTGACGCCAACATCCGAGCCGCAACGCGACGTGGCGCTGGCGTCCGCGGACGCACAACCCGCCGTTCGTATGTCGCCTGGCAGGGTCCAATTGCCAGTCCTGACACTTGACGACCAGACGGACGATCTGGCGATGCCGTCCCCGGCAACAGCGCCGGCGGTCACCCGAGCACCCAACCTCGTACGGGCGCCCGCTCCCACGGAAAAATTCGAACCGTCGACGCGAGCACCGGCTACGGTGATACCGCCACCGCCTCCAGCCGCCGAAACGATTGTCGTGGTCCAGCCGCCACCGGCAGCACCGCTACCGGCGGCACAGCCACCGGCGGCCGCACAACAACCGGCACCGCCACCGGCAGCCGCACAACAAACGGCGCCGCCGCCACTTGCGCCACCGCCCGCTCCTTCCTATCGCCAGATGGAACCCGCAGAGGTCCGGATTCTCGTCCACCAAGGCGAGCAATTCATGGCCGTCGGCGATGTGGTTTCTGCCCGAATGGTCTTCCAGCGCGCCGCAGAGACAGGCGATGCAGGAGCCGCAATGGCGCTGGGAGCCACTTACGACCCGCTTATTCTTGCCAGGCTCGGCGCCGTGGGAATGATCGCTGACGTTTCCAAGGCAAGGCAGTGGTACCAGAAGGCCAAAGAGTTGGGGTCGCAGGAGGCGCCACGAAGGCTGGAGCTGCTGGCCAACCGCTGAAACGGCTTATGCAATCATCAGATTGCAAGCGTCGCCCAATGATACATCGGCCTGATGATACATTAGGCAACGGCGTAGATTTCATTAACGATAACTTACGATGCGCGTCCCGGATGGCATGCCGGAACGCATTAACCCAATATTGCGCTCTGCCAGAATGTGTTCGGCGAGCGTGACCGGTACATTTTAGTATTGTGTTAGCGGGTTATTAGCCAAAATTCTTACTATTACACCGCTAATTAATTGGCCCGCAAAGTCAAGTGTGCAATGTGGCACCCACACAATCAGTATTAGTGTGTCGACCAATGAACCTGCACATTGCAAAACTTCCAA
The DNA here is from genome assembly GCA_035300505.1 of Xanthobacteraceae bacterium. Taxonomy (GTDB): domain Bacteria; phylum Pseudomonadota; class Alphaproteobacteria; order Rhizobiales; family Xanthobacteraceae; genus VAZQ01. Next base: position 335 of record DATGVJ010000063.1, on the reverse strand, counting down.
AACTGATCTCCCAGCGGAGGAGTTCTGCAATATTCGGCGTCGTCATCATTGTCATGTTATGGAGCGGCCTCGCGCTCAAATATTTTGACAACGTGCAAACTGACCAGCACGAGGCTGAACGAAGTAATCAGAATTTCGCGATGGTGTTCGAAGAAAATGTACTTCGATCCATTGGGGAGATCGACAAGGCGCTACTATACCTGCGACGGGCCATCGAAACAAGGGCGGGCACCACCGATTTTCACACCATCGTCAACACTACGGACATTCTGAGCGAAATCATCGTTCAAGTCGGAATTATCGATACCGCTGGTATGATGCGTGCCTCCAACGTC
>DATGVJ010000062.1:0-11182 GCA_035300505.1 Xanthobacteraceae bacterium | reverse complement strand
CTTCAAGTGTTCCTCGCACCGCTCTTGCGGTCGGAAGACTTTGAAAGTCTCAATCAATCAGGAAATCGAGGAAATGCGTTTTCCGCCCCACGGAAGCCGGCGCGATCGGCTTGCCGGTCACGGGGTCGAATTCGGCCTGCGTGTTATTTGCTTGGCCATTATTGGCTTGTCCGTTGTTGGCCGCCGCGCCGGCAGCCGGCGTCGTGATCGCAGCCGACGGCGGCGGGTCGAGCCCCGCCTTGCGCCCACAGCCCGCAAGCCCAACGGAAGCGACAAGCGCGCCGATTGCGGCTATCCGCGCAAGTTTCCGGCTGGGTTTCCCGCTGGAACTGGAATTCACACCATCCCCCTCAAGTTGGCGGCATCATAGCAGATATCGGACGCGAAGCGAGAGGACCAAGATACCCACTCGCGGCACGGCACAATCTTATCAATCCCTCTTTCGTGTCAAAACCTTGAGCCACTTGTTGGCTTCCCGCCGCACGTTCTTGGGGGCCGTGCCGCCGTAGCTCATTCGGCTTTTTACCGAACTGTCGGCGTTGAGCACTTTGTGGACATCCATGGTGATTCGCGGCTCGATCTCACGCAATGCGTCGAGCGGCACATCGTGCAGCGCCATCTTATCGGCCGACGCCTTCGCCACAATGCGCCCGGTCACGCGGTGGGCTTCGCGAAACGGCAGCTTGAGGGCGGTTACCAGCCAATCGGCCAAATCGGTCGCGGTCGAATAGCCGTCATCAGCGGCTTTGCGCATGCGCGCCGCATCCGGAACCATGTCGCCCACCATGCCGGTCATGGCCGCGATCGCGAGGCTCAGCGCCGCGAGCGCGTCCATGGCGCCTTCCTTGTCCTCCTGCATATCCTTCTGGTAGGCGAGCGGCAGCCCCTTCATGACGATCAACAGCCCTTGCAGCGCGCCGATAATGCGTCCGGTCTTGGCGCGCACCAGTTCGGCCGCATCCGGATTGCGCTTCTGCGGCATGATCGAGGAGCCGGTGGTAAACTTGTCGGAGAGCGCGACCAGGCCGGCGAGCGGCGAGCACCAGATCACGATCTCTTCGGCGAATCGTGAAAGATGCACTGCCGCAATGGAGGCGGCCGCCAGCACCTCCAGCACGAAGTCGCGGTCCGACACCGCATCGAGCGAATTCGCCATCGGGCGATCGAACCCTAGCGTTTGCGCCGTCATGTGCCGGTCGATCGGATAAGGCGTTCCGGCGAGCGCGGCGGCACCGAGCGGTGATTCGTTGAGGCGCTTGCGGGCATCCTTGAAGCGGCCGCGGTCACGCGCCGCCATTTCGACATAGGCGAGGAGATGGTGCCCAAACGTCACCGGCTGGGCAGTCTGGAGATGCGTGAAACCCGGCATGACGGTCGCTGCATGGGCGAGCGCCTTCTCGGCAAGCGCGAGCTGATAGGCGGCAAGCGCCTCGTCGATGGTATCAATGGTATCGCGGACCCAGAGCCGGAAATCGGTAGCGACCTGGTCGTTGCGGGAGCGCGCCGTATGGAGGCGCCCGGCCGCCGGGCCGATGAGGGTCGAAAGCCTGCTCTCGATATTCATGTGGATGTCTTCGAGCGCCCGGCTGAAGGTGAAGGAGCCCGCCTCGATCTCGGCAAAAATCGCATCCAGGCCGCGCGCGATCGCGGCAGCATCCTTGGCGCCGATAATGCCTTGTTTGGCCAGCATCGCCGCATGGGCCTTGCTTGCCGTGATGTCCTGCCGGTAGAGGTGCCTGTCGAAGTCGATGGAGGCGTTGATTTCCTCCATAATGGCGTCGGGCTTGTCGCTGAAGCGTCCGCCCCACATCTTGTTGCTCATATGTGATCCTATGTGATCCACCGAGGTTCCCAATGACCGCCCCGCAGCACCCGGAAAAACCACGTGGCTTCAAGCGCCTTGTTGTCCTCGCGACCGGCATTCTCGCCGGTTTGGCCACCGGCGTTGCGGCGGTATACGGGATAGGCGTGTTGCTCGGCAATCGGGCGGGCGACACGCCATGCTGGCCTGCCGTCGAAACCGCCCGGCGCGTGGCACCGTTCGCGCATGGCGAAGTGGCGGCGGTCGCGGCCGCCACCAAGGCATTGCTCGTCCCCGACCTGACCTTCCGGGACGCGGCCGGCACCGAAAAACGCCTCGCCGACTGGAGCGGCCGCACGGTTCTGTTCAACCTCTGGGCCACCTGGTGCATTCCCTGCCGCAAGGAAATGCCGGCGCTCGATGAACTGCAGGCCAAGCTTGGCGGGCCCGGATTTGAGGTCGTGTCGGTCAATATCGACACGCGCGACCCCAACAAGCCGCGCACCTGGCTGAAGGAAGCTGGAATTACAAGGCTTGCGTATTATGACGACGCATCCGCAAAGGTGTTTCAGGACTTGAAACTCGTCGGGCGCGCCTTCGGCATGCCGACCACACTGCTGGTCGATCCCGCGCGCTGCGAGATCGCATATATTGCCGGACCAGCCGAATGGGCGAGCGAGGATGCGATCAAATTGGTGAGTGCAGCGCTTGGGTCACAGCCTGCGGATCGCGGGCAATGACCGTGAGGTAGCTTCGGGCGCAATCAACGCCCGGCATCTTCCAGGCTGCGAACGCGATCGTTCATCCGCGCGATCTGGGCATGCATGGCGCGGATTTCCTCCGGCAAGGCTGCCATCGTGCCGTCGAGCCGCATGATCATGGCTGTGAGCACCGTCATGTCGCTCTGTTGCCTGGCATCGTTTGCCAGCAGGCGTTTGCTCTGCTCGGCCAGGAAATTGCGATCAATATCGGTCATCGCAAATCCTTTCCGCAGGTAATTCTACCTTGTCGGCACCGGTTTGTCGCCGCGGTAATCGTAGAATCCGCGTTGCGACTTGCGGCCGAGCCAGCCGGCGTCAACGTATTTCACCAGCAGCGGACACGGGCGATATTTCGAATCCGCGAGCCCGTCGTGCAGCACCTGCATGACGGAGAGGCAGGTATCGAGACCAATGAAGTCGGCGAGTTCCAAGGGCCCCATCGGGTGGTGCGCACCGAGCCGCATCGCGGCGTCGATCGAGTCGACCGTGCCGACACCTTCGTGCAACGTGTAGATCGCCTCGTTGATCATCGGCATCAGCACGCGGTTGACGATGAATCCCGGAGAATCATCTGCGACCGCGATGGTCTTGCCGAGCCGGGCCACGAATTGCTTGGTGGCCTCGAAAGTCGCGTTATCGGTGGCGATGCCGCGGATCAATTCCACGAGCCCCATCAGCGGCACAGGATTCATGAAATGAATGCCGATGAAGCGCTCGGGCCGATCGGTCGATGACGCAAGCCGCGTGATCGAAATCGACGACGTATTGCTGCCGACGATGGCCTCGGGCTTTAGCGACGGACACAGGCTGGAAAAGATTCCGCGCTTGACATCCTCCTTTTCGGTCGCCGCCTCGATCACAAGATCGCACTCCCCCAGCGCGTCGTAACTCTCGGCCGGAACGATGCGCTTGATCGCGCTTTGGCGGGCTTCTTCGGTGATGCTGTTCTTGCGCACCTGCCGCACCATGTTGCCATGGATTGTAGCTAGACCCGCCTTGATGCGGTCAGGTGCCGCATCGTGGATCAGCACGTCGAACCCGGCAAGCGCACAAACATGCGCAATGCCGCTGCCCATCTGACCAGCGCCGACGACGCCGACTGTTTTGATATTGGACGCCATGATGTCTGCCTGTATTTCTACTCGTATTTCTACTTGCCGATTTTCCCGAGTTCCTGCGCGAGTTCCGGCAGCGCAGAATAGAGATCGGCAACAAGACCGTAGTCGGCAACCTGAAAGATCGGCGCTTCCTCGTCCTTGTTGATCGCCACGATGACTTTGGAATCCTTCATGCCGGCGAGGTGCTGGATGGCGCCCGAAATTCCAACCGCGACATAAAGATCAGGTGCCACGACCTTGCCGGTCTGGCCGACCTGCCAGTCGTTCGGCGCATAGCCGGCGTCGACGGCAGCGCGCGAGGCGCCGACCGCCGCACCGAGCTTGTCGGCGACCGGCTCGATATATTTGGTGAAATTTTCCCGGCTCTGCATGGCGCGTCCGCCGGATATGATGATTTTCGCCGAGGTCAATTCGGGGCGTTCGGATTTCGACAATTCCTCGCCGACGAACGCCGACAGGCCTGGATCGGCAGTTGCGGTGGCAGCCTCGATCGGCGCGGCGCCGCCATCCGGCGTCGCCTGGAACGTCGATGTGCGCACCGTGATCACTTTTTTCTTGTCCCTGGAGCGGACAGTCTGCACCGCATTGCCGGCATAGATCAGGCGCTCGAACGTGTCGGGCGCCACCACCTTGACGATTTCGGAGACCTGCATGACGTCGAGCAGCGCTGCCACACGTGGCATCACGTTCTTTCCCGTACTGGTCGATGCCGCCATGATTACATCATAGCTCGCGGCACAGGCGGCGACGAGTGCGGCGAGCGGCTCCGCCAGCATATGTTCGAAAGCCGCATCGTCCGCCAGCAATACTTTCTTGACGCCGGCAAGTCGGGCCGCGGATTCCGCAACGCCCCGGCAGCCTTTTCCGGCCACCAGGATGTGCACATCGGAACCGATCGCAGCCGCGGCGGTGAGCGCCTTGGCGGTTGCGTCCTTGAGCGCCTTGTTGTCGTGTTCGGCAAGGAGAAGTGTTGTCATCAGATTACGCCTGCCTCGTTCTTGAGCTTTTCGACAAGTTCCGCGACGGTTTTCACCTTGACGCCGGCCTTGCGGCTTGCGGGCTCGACCGTCTTGATGACTTCCAGGCGCGGCGACGCGTCAACCCCATAGGCGTCGGGTGATTTCTCGTCGATGGGCTTCTTCTTGGCCTTCATGATGTTCGGCAGGCTGGCGTAGCGCGGCTCGTTAAGGCGCAGGTCCGTCGTTACGATCGCCGGCCCTTTGAGCCTGACGGTCTGCAGGCCGCCGTCGACTTCGCGCGTCACCAGCACGTTCTCGCCATCAATCACGACTTTCGACGCGAAGGTGCCCTGCGGCCAGCCGGTGAGCGCGGCCAGCATCTGGCCGGTCTGGTTGCAATCGTCGTCGATCGCCTGCTTGCCCAAAATGACGAGGCCTGGCTTTTCCTGGTCGACAATGCCTTTGAGAATCTTGGCCACGGCCAACGGCTCGACCGGCCCAGCCGTTTTCACCAGAATTCCGCGGTCGGCCCCCATGGCGAGCGCGGTGCGAATGGTTTCCGATGCCTGTTGCGGGCCGACCGACACACAGATGATCTCGGTCGCCTGCCCTTTTTCCTTGAGACGGATCGCCTCTTCGACCGCGATTTCGTCGAAGGGGTTCATCGACATTTTCACATTGGCAAGTTCGACGCCGGAATTATCGGATTTAACACGGATCTTGATGTCCTTGTCGACCACCCGTTTTACGGGCACCAGTATTTTCATCGCATTTGATCTCTGTATTTGATCTCTGTATTTGATCTCTCGCATGCCCCGCGGCGACCGCGGCTCGCGACCGCCCGGAAAGGCGCGCAAGCTAAAGGGGCGCATGTTCACGTGTCAACGTGTTCAATTTCGTTGCAGCAATTCTAAAAGTTGTATATTTCACGGAACTCTCTTGAAAAAGATTTTGTAGGATATGCATTTTTGGGATTCGCAAATCACCCAAAAAATGATTCACGGTTGGGATGGAACTATTGCCATCCCTGCTTTCTGAGCTGAAAGCCGTTTGTGCCACCTTTCCGGACCCCCGACAGGGGCGCACTGGCAATATCGCCATGGCTGATTTCGGTCTCTCGGCCTTTGCCATGTTTTTCATGCAAAGCGTGTCCTTTCTCGCGTTTCAGCGCCGGTTGGAACAAGGCTATGGCCGTTCCAACTGCCAGACACTGTTCGGGATCGAGAAAATCCCCTCGGACAATTACATCCGCATGATGCTTGACGGCGCCGATCCGGCGCTGTTGCAGCCCTGTTTCGTGCGCGTGGAGCAGTTGCTCGCCGAGCCAGCCACGGGTGTGGCCTTTGGAAGATTGGGTGGCAGGATTCTCGTGGCCTGGGACGGCACCGAGTATTTTCGCTCGGAAAAGCTCGACTGCAGGAATTGCCTGACGTGCAAGCACTCCAATGGAAAGGTCGATCACTATCACACCCTGTTGGCAGCGACAGTCGTGGCGCCGGGCCATTCCAAAGTGATCCCGTTGTTTCCGAATTCATCGTGACCCAAGACGGCGCCGAGAAGCAGGATTGCGAACGCAACGCCGTCAAGCGTTGGCACGGAATACACGGCGAACGGCTTCGCCCCTTGCGGCCTGTATATCTTGGCAACGATATCTTCGCCTGCCAGCCCATCGCCAAAATGCTGAAGCATAATGGCGACGATTTCATCTTCACAGCCAAGGAAAGCTCGCACAAGGCGCTTTACGACTTCATGGCCGGCGCCGAACCAGAACGGCACGACGTAAAGGTGCGCAAACGCAAGTCAACCGAAACGCGCCGTTACCGCTGGTTCGACGACGTTCCGCTGCGCGATGGCAAGGATGCGATGCGGGTCAATTGGATCGGCATGGAGATTGTCGACGCCAAAGGTAGGGGCAAATTCGCCACCGCCTGGGTCACAAGCCTGCCGGTCTCAAAATACAACGTCGCCGAAATCGCCGAAGCCGGCCGAGCGCGATGGAAGATCGAGAACGAGAGCTTCAACGTGATGAAAAATCACGGTTATGAGCTTGAGCACAACTTCGGTCATGGCGAAAAGTTGCTGGCAATGATCCTGGCTGCCCTAAATCTTCTCGCCTTCGCTTGGCATTCGGTACTCGATCTCATTGAACCACCTTGGCAAGCCGCACGCGAGGCTGTCGCAAAGCGCACCACCTTTTTCGCCGATCTCCTGACCCTGACAACCTACGTCGTCTTCCCTTCCTGGCAGGTTTTCTTCGAAGCCATCGCCACCTCTACAATTCCCCCGTAGCTTCTAAAAAATCAAAAAATCGAATAAATCCTAGCAAACACCTACATTTAGAATTGCTGCACCCGGTGCAGGCCCAACCCGCCATTTGTCCGCCTGCTCTGAGCGCGCCTGTCCGAAAACACCATGGGCGGCCTCCGTAATGGCGCTAGCAGCCCTTCCATGCGAATCGTTCGCCCAAACGTTCACGGGCACCGTAGCCAGGATTCAGGACGGCTGGAACTCGACAGTTAGCGGGCTAATATTCAGAAATCGGCCTGCTTCCTTTCTGGACGCCCCGCGCACGATCTGCGCCAGCACTGCGCGTTCCTGACGCGTCAGCAACGTGTGGCCTGGGAACGGACTCGACAAAGCTTCCAGAGCGTTGTTCAGTTGCCTGATTTCTGCGTTTGCCTCCTTGAGTTCAAGTGTTGGAATTTCAGAAAAAACGATCTTAGGCGTCAATCCAATTTTGCAACGCGACGGCTTGTGGGCCGTGCACAAGATCTACGAATGACTCTGTTTTAATGGCGACGGAGCGCCCTCCGAAATCGGGAGAGAACTTTGCGGCTGTTCGTGCGACGCAACGGCGGTATGGAGTTCAGCCACAACGACTGCTCCTTCGCCGATTGCCGAGCCCACCCGCTTGACGGATCCAGATCGCACATCGCCGATGGCAAACACATCACGAACACTCGTTTCCAGCGGCAACGGGCGGCCGGATCCATTGTTTGATTGGCTGACGATGGACGGAGCGTCCGAGCCTGTTAAAATGAAATTCTTGGCGTCCAAAGTGACCCCACTATCCTTGAGCCAGGTTGTTGCCGGATCCGCACCGATGAAGAGAAAGACGTGGCGGATCGGATTTTCCGTTTCCTCGCCGGTCAAATTATTACGCCAACGTACGCGCTCCAGCTGCTTTTCCGAGCTCCCGTGCAAGGCAACGATTTCAGTGCTGGTCAATACTTCGATATTGTCGGTCGCCGCGATGCGGTCGATGAGATACTGCGACATGCCCTCCCCAGGCTTGGCGCGCGTACGAGCATCCAAATTTTTGCAGCGAAACGGCGCAGGAAGACAGCGGCCTGACCCGCCGAGTTGCCACCTCCGACGAGGACGATCTCCTCGTTTCGGCACAGGCGCGCCTCGATCGGCGAAGCCCAGTACCAGACTCCGCGCCCCTCGAAGTTTTCAAGATTCGAGACGTTGAGGCGCCGGTAGCGAGCGCCGGTCGCGACCACCACGGTCCATGTCTTCACGCGCCGGCCGTCACCCAAGCGAAGCGCAATCGGGGCCTCGGTCAAATCGAGGCGCACCACTTCGGTGGGTATCGCCATGGTGGCACCGAATTTCTGCGCCTGGACATAGGCGCGGCCCGTGAGCGCCTGCCCAGATATACCGGTTGGGAAACCGAGGTAGTTCTCGATGCGAGCGCTCGCTGCAGCTTGCCCACCAAAGGCCCGCGCGTCGAAGACGATCACCGAGAGACCCTCGGATGCGGCATACACCGCCGTCGAGAGGCCGGCGGGTCCGGCGCCGACGATCGCGACATCGTAGGTTCGATCCCGTTCATCGATGGGCACCATGCCGAGTGCGCGCGCAAGTTCGGTCTCGTTCGGGTTTTTCAGGATCGTGCCTTTCGGACACACCGCCAGCGGCAAGTCGGCGAGATCGGGGGCATATTGCTTGACCAGTTCGGCCGCATTGCGGTCCTGTGCCGGATCCAGCAATTGATGCGGGTAGGCATTGCGGGCCAGGAAGCCTTGCAGACGAATCACATCCGGACTGGATTCGGGTCCGATGAGGACCGGACCGCCGGCTCCAACCTCGACCAGGGCGACGCGACGCAGAATGAGCGCCCGCATGATCCGTTCGCCGAGTTCGGGCTCTGCGATCAACAAGGCGCGCAAATTTTTGGACGGGATCAGCAGCGCTTCCACATCGCTTGTCGCATGGACGTCGACGAACGCTGGTTGGCCGGACAACTGCCCTATTTCAGCGACGAACTCACCGGCGCCCTGTTCCACGATTGCGGCGTTATGTCCCAAAGGATCGCGCCGGGTAACTCGCACTGAGCCCTTTATCAGCACGAACATGCCGGGGGCCGCTTCTCCCGTCACGAACAGCGCCTCGCCCGCGGCGTAGCGCTGGACCGTCCCAACTCGGCGAATACGATCGACTTCACGCGGTTCGAGCTTCGGAAACATCTGCTCCCGGCGCGTATCGATCGTCGACATGTCAAGCCTCGCTCTTGCGCCATTGATCCTCAAGGTCGCGAATGAGGATGCGATCCTCTAATGAGCCATCAGGAGCGGAATAGGCGCCTCGTGCATGAGATTGTAGGTGACGCCGCCGAGCAACCGTTCGCGCAGGCGCAAATGACTGTATCCGCCCATGACGATAAGGTCGGCCTTGCGCCGTTCCGCCTCTGCGATCAATCGAGCTGGGACTTCTCTGTTCCGGCTCTTGACGCGATGATGGACGGCGTTGACCCCGTGGTGCTTGAGATGATTGACAATATCGAGACCCATGACGGCTTTTTTGTTCGGCTGGCCGTTCATCTGTCAAGACCACGACCATAACCTCACTGGCCTCATGTAGAAACGGCATGGCTTCGGCCAACGCTCGGGCCGACTCCCGGCTGCCGTTCCACGCGACGAGAACGCGATCGAAGTCAACCTTTGGTCGCTCCGTCTCGGGAACCAGGAAGAGGTGCCGGCCCGATCCGAACAGAACGCCTTCGATCAGCCGCTCGGGATCCATCGCGCCATTGGGACGCAGTGCCACGAAGGTATCGGCGGAGCGTGCCTCGCGGGCCGCAACTTCGGCGAAGTCGCCGGCCAGTACATCGAACCGCCGAATCTCGGTAGGCCGCTCAAGCAGTTTGAGCCGCTTGGCCAGCAACGCCTCGGCCTTGTCGCCGGCTTCGCGCGCCCGCTCCATGACCTCGGCCGTAACAAGCGCGCCAGCGAGGTCCGCTTCGACCGGAACGGGCAAGGGCAAGGGATTGAGGAACAAACCGATGACCTGACTCTCGAACCGTCGCGCAATATTGGCGACTGCAGCTAGGCGGATTTCGTCAGAAAGACTTCCATCCAGCCAAACCATCACATCCTTGATCATCGCAAACCTCCTGGATTGCCCTTCCGCATCTCGCCGCGGGCGATGCAAAGACCGCCCCGCGAGATCAATTGGTTGGCGCCGGCAGCATGAGCTGATCCTTGAGCTTCACAATCTGCCTAGCTCCGTCCGCGTCCACGATTTCGAGGCTGGTGAGACCGCTGGCCCCGTTATCCAGGTAGATTTCGCGCGGCCGGTGGATCATGTGGTCGAGGCCGTCGAGCGCGACTTCCACGACGTCGTCGTTAGGATCGTAGGCGATGCCAATGAGCGGCAGCCATTTCGCCTGCACTTGGTCGCCGAGGTCGAGCGACGCGACCTCGATTTCTGCCTCCTTGGCCTCCAGGAGCTTCGATATCGTATCGAGAAACGGCCGCCACTGCGGCTTGTCGAGCTTGCGGATCATGATGTCAGCCTCCTCTGTTGGATTGCCTCTTCAGGTTTGGTTCGCGGCCTCCTCGCGCCGGTCCTGGTCGCGCACGAGCCAAAACACGCCGCCAAGCGCGAGGATCGCGCCCGACAGCGCGAACAGCTGATCGGCGTCGGTTGCAGACAGATCGATGATCATCAGCTTGCGCACGATGGCGAGCAGGGCGATCAGGACAACAGTACGCACTTGAACGACACTGTGCTGCCGCTCCGCGACCACCAGCAGCGAGCGTTTGAACTCCAGTGCAATGATGACGGTGAAAATCATCCCGAAAAGTGCCTGAAAGACCGAATAGTCGGTGGGATCGAAACCGTCCGAAAGCAGGACGCTGGCGACGACCTTGAGGAGGAGTTTCCAGACTGCCAGGACCACGACGATCGAAATCAGACCACTCAACGCAAGAATGACGGCATGTTCGAACTTCTGGTAGAACGTCAGCAATCGCCATCGTGCCCGTGCGGATCCGAATTCCTCTTTCAATTCCATCGTCGCCTTCCTTCCGTGTCTCAAACCGTCTTCACGCCTCCCTGCTGGCGGCTTCCTTTTGCCGTGGGATCGGAAGGTATTCCACGCCGCCGCCACCGCCTTGCGCTCGCGTCGGCTGCGGATAGAGTTTCATCAAATCGAGCACGTCGTTGGGAATGTTGGTGCTGACCGGCAAACCGAGTTCCTTCGCGGTCGCGGCAAACAGCGGATAGTCGTGTGTCCAGGTTCCGGTCGAAAGCTTT
>DATGVJ010000061.1:0-27499 GCA_035300505.1 Xanthobacteraceae bacterium | reverse complement strand
GCAAACCGAACAGGCCAAGAGGCCTTTTGATTCTGGTGGCCGAGGACAACGACATCAATGTGCTGCTGGCCCGCGCCTTGCTTGCAAAACTGGGGCACCGTCCGGTCATTGTCGCCAACGGCGCCGACGCGTTCGACAGCTGGTCTGCGGCACACGCCGCCGCTACCCCCTATGACCTCATCCTGATGGACGTTCACATGCCGGATACCGACGGCATCGAAGCGACCCGACGCATTCGCGCAACTGAATCCGAAAATGGCCTGCCGCGGACGCGCATCATCGCGTTGACCGCCAGCGCGTTCGATGAAAGCCGCGAGGCATGCTTCGCGGCCGGCATGGACAGTTTCCTGACCAAACCCCTTGATCGGGAACGCCTGGCAGAAGCGGTGGCGCTGGATTCGAATTCACTTGCTGCCTGATGCGGGTCAAAGCGGGATCATGGTGCAAGGCTTCCCGAAGTCCTCACAATTTTCGCAATGCCACTTCCTCGATGTAGTGGCTTGCACCCTTGCGCAAGATGAGGTCGGCGCGCTGCCGCGTCGGCAGGACATTTTCGTGCAGGTTGACCAGATTAATCCGCGTCCAAATAGACGTGGCGGTCGCAACGGCTTCGTCATCCGATAGTTTCGAGTAGCGGTGGAAGTAGGATTTCGGGTCGCTGAACGCGGTCGAGCGCAGGGTCAGAAAACGATCCACATACCACCGCAACAACACGTCCTCGGACGCGTCTAGATAAACCGAGAAATCGAAGAAATCCGACACAAACGGGATGGCGGCACCGTCGCGCGGCGGACGACCGGTTTGCAGCACATTGAGGCCTTCGACAATCAGGATATCGGGCCGGTCGATCTCGATCCATTGGTTTGGCATCACGTCATAGACGAGATGCGAATAGATCGGCGCACGGGCGGGACGCCGGCCCGCCTTGACGTCCGTCAGGAATCGCAGCAAAGCCGGGAGATCATAGCTCTCCGGAAACCCTTTGCGTTCCATGAGATCTTCACGCGCCAAGACGGCGTTGGGGTACAGAAAGCCGTCAGTGGTGACCAGATCGACTTTCGGCACGTTCGGCCAGCGCGCCAGCAGCGCCTGCAGCACGCGTGCGGTGGTCGACTTGCCGACCGCGACCGAGCCCGCAACGCCGATGATGTAGGGCAACTTGGCGTCTTCGGTTCCGAGAAATCCCTGTTGGGCGCGAAACAGCCGCTGGGCCGCCGCCACATAGAGCGACAAGAGCCGCGACAAAGGAAGATAGATGTCCTCTACCTCGCTCATGTCGAGGCGATCGTGCAACGAACGCAGCCGCGTCACTTCATCGGGCGCCAGCGTCATCGGCGTATCGGCACGCAACGCCGCCCATGCGGCGCGCGAAAAGCTGCGATAGGGCGAGAGGCCGGGTTCGGTTCGTTGCTCCATTGATCATGCTCCCGGCAGACGCGAGGCTTTTTCTTCCAGTCCCGATTGGCGGGTCCGCGCCGCAAGTTCAGCCTCGATCTCAGAAAACTTGATGTGGCGCGCCATGAGCACTACCAAAAGGTGGTAGACGAGGTCAGCCGATTCCGCGATCAGGCGCTCGCGATCTTCGGTTGCCGCGGCAATAATCGTTTCAATGGCCTCTTCACCGAGTTTCTTGGCGCAATGTGCCACGCCCCGGTCAAGCAATTTACGCGTGTAGGATTCCTCGGCGCTGGCGGTGGCGCGCTCGTTGAGGCGCTGTTCGAGGTCATGAATGGAAAATGTCATTGGTTTTAAGTCATTGGGGTTCATCGCATGAGGTTCATATCACGGATTTCTTTGGGGTCCCTTAGCACCTCCGCGCACCGGCAGGGAGAGGGCAACTTGGGCTTCACTTGATGGACGACGGGCTTCTTGCCGCACAGGCAGCGCTCAAGGATCAAGCCGCATGGCCAAGCCAGCGTGCGCCATGTGCTCCTTGGCCTGGCGCACCGTGTATTCGCCGAAATGAAAGATCGAAGCCGCCAGCACGGCGGTCGCGTGTCCATCGGCAATGCCGGCAACGAGATGATCGAGCGTACCAACACCGCCCGAGGCGACCACCGGAACCGTCACGGCATCCGCAATTGCGCGCGTCAACGGAATATCGAAGCCCTGCCGGGTGCCGTCACGGTCCATCGAGGTGAGCAATATCTCGCCGGCCCCCAGTGCCACGACTTCACGCGCATACGCAATGGCATCCAGCCCGGTCCGATTGCGGCCGCCGTGCGTGAAGATTTCCCAGCGCTCGGGTGCTCCCTGCGGCGACACTTTCTTGGCGTCGATCGCCACCACAATGCACTGTTCGCCGAACTTTTCGGCCGCCTCCTTGACGAACGCACGACGGCTCACCGCGGCCGTATTGATAGACACCTTGTCGGCACCGGAGGCGAGGAGCTTTCGAATGTCCTCGACGGTACGCACGCCACCACCGACCGTGACCGGCATGAAGCAGGCTTCGGCCGTGCGCCGAACCACGTCGAGAATGGTGCCGCGGTTCTCATGGCTCGCCGTGATGTCGAGGAAAGTGAGCTCGTCCGCGCCGGCCGCGTCATAGGCGATGGCCGCCTCGACCGGGTCCCCGGCATCGCGCAAATTGACGAAGTTCACGCCTTTGACGACCCGGCCGTCCTTGACGTCGAGGCACGGAATGACACGGACTTTAAACATGGCAGGTTTTTGCTTTGTCAGGTCGATACAATTCTGTTGAGAAACTTATAAGTCGCCGATCCCGGCCATCATAGGGTCTTGCGTCCCATTTGAATCAGACGAATTACCACGCTCGCCGGTAGCGGTTTCGCCGACCTGACCATGCGCTTGGCAAAGGTCGAAATGGTTGGCAACCGCCGTTGCCGCCGTGTCGGTGCTCTGCAAGTATGGTCCGGCATCACATCCAATGGGTCGGCATGACGAGCCATGCAGGTAACCTGAACACGGCGGCGCTCGTTCGCGCGACGGCGATCTTCCGTGGCCTGACGGACGACCAGGTAGCCGCGGTGTGGTCGCAGGCCAAGGTCGTCAATCTCGTCCGCGGCAACGTCCTGTTTCGCCAAAACTCGCCGTCCGATACGATCTACATCGTGCTTTCCGGGCGATTTGAGGTTTGGATCGAGGGCAGGAATCAGGCGATCAGCGAAATCGGCGTCAGCGAGCTTATCGGCGAGACGGGCTTTTTTTCCGGTGCGAGCCGCAACGCCACACTCATAGCTGCGCGCGACTCGGTCGTGCTGGCGCTCGACCGGCAGTCCTTTGAGCGCGTGGCGCGCGAGGTTCCGGCCATTTACCAAACCCTGCTCGGTGCCTTGGCGCGCCGGCTGGCCGAGATCAGCAGTCGCGACCCGACGGAATCGCGCGTAGGCGTCGCTCGCACGATAGCGATCGTGGCCGGAGACAGCGCTCCTGTTCCGGAGAGCTTCATGGAGCGCTTCGGCAGGGTCATCGTCGCGGGCGGAAAGGGCCTGTTGTTGACCCAGGACCTCATTCGTGACCGCTTCCCGAACCGGGCGCTCGATGATCCAGCCGTGCTGAACTGGCTCAACACTGTCGAAAACGAATACGAACTCATCGCCTATCAAACCGACAACACGCTGACGCCGTGGACCGCCAAGTCAATCCGACAGGCAGACCAGGTCCTCATCGTATGCGCCGGCGATACGCCGCACGGCCTCAATGCAGCAGAGACTTTCGCATTCGCCACACATCCTCCCGCACGTCGTCGCCTCGTGCGGCTGCACCAGCACCGCACCGGATGGGTTACGGGCACGGCAGCCTGGCTGCGCGACCGGGAAGTGGCAATGCATCACCACATCGCCCTTGAGGATGACCGCGATTTCAAACGCCTGCATCGCTTTCTTACCGGTCGCGCCTTGGGCTTCGTCGCTGCCGGCGGCGGCGGATTCGGCCCCGCCCATATTGGTGTCCAGAAAGCCTTCGCTGAGCGCGGCGTCATATTCGATATGCTGGGCGGCACCAGCGCCGGTGCTGCCGTGCTCGGCGCGTTCGCCATGTCACTTACCCCGGAGGAAGTGGACCGTGCGACGCACGATATATTTGTCATCAGCAAGGGGTTCAAACGCTACACCTTTCCCCGTTACGCGCTGCTCGATCATACCCGGTTCGACGACGCGCTACGTCGGCAATTTCGCGGCGTGAACATAGAGGACGCATGGCATCCCTATTTCGCGGTTGCGGCCCTGTTGGAAGATGCATCCCACGAAGGGCCCTATTTGATCCGGAGCGGTCCCTTGTGGAAGGCCGCGCGCGCATCGGGATCACTGCCAGCCGTGCTCCCGCCGTTATTGACCGACGATGGGCGCATGCTGGTGGATGGCGGGATCGTCGACAACATTCCGCTCCGTCCCATGATAGCGCTCAAGACCGGCCCCAATCTCGTCGTCCATTTTGGTTCGCGCGGCAGGGTGCAGCGCTTCGACGTCGACTATATGAACATCCCGGGTCGCTGGCAGCTTATGCGCCGGTTGCTGACGCCGGCAGGCCGGCGCAACCTGCCCCAGGTCCCCGGCCCGGTCAGCGTTCTGCAGCGCTGCTTCGTAATGAATCAGAATCCGGACCGTCTGCCGGCCGGGCCACACGATCTTGTGCTCCCCGTCCCGGCGCTGCCGGGAGCCAGTTTTCTCGATTTCGATCGGCATTCCGAGGTCTTTGAGGCCGCCTACCGGTGGTGCAGCAGCCTCATTGATGAACTCGGCGAAAAGGGCGACCCGGCGCTGGCCGCCATATTGGCTACGAAAGATTAAGGCGCGGAACGCAGTCACCGAACAAACACGGCGCTTGCCGATGCAATTCGCAATTGTCGCATTTGCAATTGGACTTGGCGTGCCTTGACCGAGAACTGGACGCGACCGTTGCCGCCACCGCGCGGCAAGCCGTAGCGACAGCCGGCCAAGTTGACGCATACCGTGGCGGCAGCCTCGGCAACATGGTAGGTTTCACAAACAAAGAAACCGGCGGGCGCGTGCCCCCCGGGTTGGTCACGGGAGGAAGTTGATGCTCGATCGGTGTCTTATTGGTACGGCGGCGCTCGCACTCGGCCTTGGCCTCGCATGCAATGCCGCGTTGGCGCATGACGAATCAAAATATCCCGACTGGTCAGGCCAATGGACGCGCACCTACACCGGCGCTCCGCGCTACGACCAGACCAAGCCGATCCGCAAGCAGGAAGCGCCGCTCAAGCCAGAATTTCACGCGATGTTCGAGGCAAGTATCAAGGACCAGGATGCCGGCGGTCATGGGCTTGATCACGGCTACAGATGTATTCCCCAGGGCATGCCGCGGATGATGTCCGGCGTATCGCGATTCGAATTCATGTTCTCGCCCGATATCACCTATATGCTGTACGAACGAACGGATTTTGCACCGCGTCGCATATGGACCGACGGGCGTGACTGGCCGAAGACCGAGGAAACCTGGTTCACCGGCTATTCGATCGGCAAGTGGCTTGATACCGACAGCGACGGCCGCTACGACACGCTCGAAATCGAAACACGTCGCTTGCGCGGTCCACACGGGTGGGACCAGTCCGGCATGCCGATGGCTGACGACGCCGACGGTATTATCAAAGAGCGGATATCTCTCGATAAGAACGATCCGTCGATTCTGCGCGTTGAGATGACCACGACCGATAATTCGCTGACGCGGCCGTGGTCGGTGTTGAAGACTTTCAAACGCCAGACAAGGGCGATTATCTGGGTCGAAGACACTTGCGCGGAAGGCCAAGCGCACGTCACCATCGGCAAGGAGACCTATTTTGCGAGCGGCGACGGCACTATCATGCCGGTGCGAAAGGACCAGCCGCCGCCGGACCTCAAATATTTCAACCGGGTCCAGAAATGACAGCCGGGCGCCTCGAACACCGCAATCGCTACTGTACCGGATCCCGGTTCATTGGATTTTCTGGAAACGGACCGGAATTCGCGATAGTCTTGCAGGGGCGCGTGTGACGCATTGCCAATCGTCAAATGTTTGGGCACCATGGCCCCAAATGCAAACAAGAAAATTTGCGGAATGCTTGGCTAGGTTCACCCGACTTCCGGCGGGACCCGCCTCGAAAATAACGAGATCATGACAACCGAAAAGGAGCCAACATGAAGGCCAAACGAGCATTGCTACAAAGCGTGGCACTGGCCGGCATAGCGGGTTGCTTGACCCTGCTGCCTGCCGGGCTCAATGCCCAAGTTGCCATCGACGCCGATGATATCGGTGGCGTGGTGACGGGACCGCGAGGACCCGAAGCCGGCGTATGGGTCATCGCCGAAACCAGGGATCTCCCCACCCGGATGTCCAAAATGGTCGTCACTGACGACCAGGGCCGCTACGTGATCCCGGACCTGCCCAAGGCCAAATACAAAGTTTGGGTCCGCGGCTATGGGCTCATCGACTCCGCCAAGGTCGACAGCGAGCCGGGCAAACAGCTCAACCTCACCGCAGTCGTTGCGCCCGACGAAAAGGCGGCGGCCGAATACTATCCGGCCATCTATTGGTATTCGATGATCAAGGTGCCGGAAGCCTCGTCGTTCCCGGGTACCGGCCCGACCGGCAATGGCATCAACGTCGCCAACAAGACCCAGGGCCAGTACCTCGACATCATCAAGACCAACGGTTGCGTCGGCTGCCATCAGCTTGGTGGCAAGGCGACGCGCACAATCCCGGCAGCGCTCGGCAAGTTCAGCAGCGGCCACGAGGCATGGACCCGTCGCATCCAGTCGGGGCAGGCCTCCTCTCAAATGGTCACCAATGCCGAACGTATGGGCACGCAGGCGGCCTTGCGCATGCTGGGCGACTGGACCGACCGCGTCGCTGCCGGCGAACTGCCGGCCGCCAAGCCGCAGCGCCCGCAGGGCGTCGAGCGCAATGCCGTCTACACGGTGTGGGATTGGTCCAACGAAAAGGCCTACCTGCACGACGCGGCCGTGAGCGACAAGCGCAACCCCACCGTCAATGCCAACGGCCTGATTTTCGGCGCGACCGAAAACTCGTCCGACAAGGTGCCGGTCTTCGATCCGGTGAAAAACGTCGCTTACGAGGTCAAGCTGCCGGTACGCGATCCGAAGACTCCTTCGGAACTGGAAGCCCCGATGTTTGCGGCTTCGCCCTACTTCGGCGACGAGAAGATCTGGGACGCGCAGACGAGCCCGCACAGCCTGTACTTCGACGAGAAGGCGCGCATCTGGTATGCCGCCAAGATTCGCCCGAACGCCAATCCGGCGTTCTGCAAAGCGGGTTCGGACCATCCATCCGCGAAGGTGTTCCCGATCGCCAATTCGGGTCGCCAGATCACGATGTATGACCCGAAGACCCAGCAGTTCAAGATGATCGACACGTGCTTCCCGACTCATCACGTGCAGTTCGGCTTCGACGCCAACAACACGATGTGGGTAAGCGCGGGCGGTGCCCAAAGCGGCGCGGCCGGGTGGATCAACATGAAGGTCTACGAGGAAACCGGCGACGAACAGAAGGCCCAAGGCTGGACCCCGTTCATCCTTGACACCAACGGCAACGGCAAGCGCGACGCCTATACGGAGCCGAACCAGCCTTTTGACGCCACCAAGGACCGCCGCGTGCAGGTGGCGTTCTACGGCGCGTCGCCAAGCCGCGATGGCACGGTGTGGGGCACCTCGCTCGGATTCCCGGGCTATGTGGTGCGCCTCGACCCGACCCTGGGTGAGCCCTCCGCAACGTCGCTGTCCGAAATCTATGAATACCCGGCACCGGGCTATGGTCCGCGCGGCATGGACATCGACACGCAGAACGTCGTCTATGTGCCGTTGTCGAGCGGTCACATGGCCGCCTTCGACCGTCGCAAGTGCAAGGTCACCAACGGACCGACCATGCGCGACGGCAAGCACTGCCCTGAAGGCTGGACGCTCTATCCGTTCCCTGGGCCGAAGCTCACCAACGACGCCGGAACGGGTTCGGCGGAAGCGAGCTACTATACCTGGGTCGACCAGCACGACACGCTCGGCCTCGGCAAGGATGTTCCGTTCGCCACCGGCAACCAGAACGAATCGATCATCGCGCTTAAGGACGGCAAGATGGTCAACTTCGTTGTGCCCTATCCGCAGGGCTTCTTCGCCAAGCTGGTCGACGGTCGCATCGACGATCCGAACGCCGGCTGGAAGGGCCGCGGCATGTGGGCAAGCTCCGGCAACCGCACGCCGTTCCACGGCGAGGGTGGCAAGGGCGAGACGCCGAAGCTCGTTAAGCTGCAACTTCGCCCCGATCCGCTGGCCAAGTAATCAGCAAGAGCTAAAGAAATATCCGCCCGGCTCTCACGAGCCGGGCGGATTTATTTTGGCCGGGAATTGCTGCCGCGCAACAAACAGGTTTCTACCTGGCTTTGCGCACGCGAACGTAAAGCGCACCCTCGCCGCCGTGGCTCACATGGGCGTCCTCTATTCCATGCACATAGGCGCGGAATTCCGCCAGGCTGAGCCAGAGCGGGACCTGCCGGCGAAGCACACCGCGCTCGCGCGGTGCATTGCCTGAACCTTTACCCGTAATCACCAGCACCGTCTTGGCACCGTCAGCCTGCGCGCGCCTCAAGAAGCGCAGGAGCGCCTCGTGGGCATCGTTTTGCGTGCGACCGTGCAGATCAATCCGCGCATCGATCGAATCGGTACCGCGCACGATGCGTTGCTTGGTTCTCCGATCAAGCTGCATCAAACGCGGCGGCGCCGGATTTGCCAGTTTGACCGGTGGCGTGTGGATTCGCGATGTCGTCACCGCACCGGGTTTTCTTTCACCGACCCGCGCAATGGGTATTGCTGATGCGGGCTCATTGCGGTGACCAGACCGTTCTGCTTGCAATGACTTCACGGCTTGCGACCGTCGGCGCTTGATCGGCATCACCGAACGCGTGACCCCGTGCCAGAGTTCACGCTCTTCTTCACTCAGCCGTCGGCGCCATGGTCTATCATCAACGATCATTGGCCCGTTCTTGAGGTCGATTTCGGTGCCGATTGTTGAAGCGGTTTTTGGGTTGTTGGATCGACCGCCAAGGAACGCTTGGGAGTCTCGGTCTGCTTGGCATTCCTGTTTTCAGTTTCAGTCTTGCCGTCTCCGACATTGGTCGCAACCTTTTCCGGAAGAACCGGTTTGCGACGCGGTATCGGCATCTTTTTGCCTGCCGCAATCATGTCGAGTTCGCGCGGAATGAGGACGGTAAAACGACCCTGGTGGCGAATTCGCCCCGCGATGCGGCCGGCGTCATCGCCTGCTCCCCAATAGAGGTCGGCGCGTGCCGGGCCCGTAATGGCAGCGCCGGTGTCCTGCGCCACCATCAATCTTCGAAATTTTGAAGGCCGGGCGGTTTCCTGTGGAATATCGGCCTCGATGAAAAACGGCGTTCCGTAGACGTGCGTCTTGTCGACCGCAATCGAGCGTCCGGGATCGAGCCGAACACCCTGCGCACCGATTGGCTCGTCGGTTTGATTTAGTCCTGTGATGCGGAAGAAGACAAACCCTCGGTTGGTTCCCCTCACCTCCCGGGCCTGGTCCGGGTTGGCATGCATCCAGCGCTTGATGCGATCCATCGACATTTCTTCGCGCGGAATCAGATTGCGCTCGATCAAGATGCGGCCGACAGCGGTGTAGCCAAGGCCGTTATGGCCGTCGTAGTTGAGCCGAAGCAGCGTACCGTCTTCCAGCCGTATGCGTGCCGAACCTTGGATCTGGATCGACATGGCGTCGAACGGATCCCTGATCCAGCAGATTTCCAGTCTTTGGCCGTCAAGCGCGCCCTCCTCGATGGCGAGGCGATCGTAGTAAGGAACGATCTGGTTGTCGGCATTGCGCCGTCCGACAGTGGCACGATTTGGAAAGACTCCGGGCGGAGGTTGGCGGCCATCGATCAACATGTCCGGCGGCCGACGATAGAGCGGCACGGAAAATTCCGGAGAGGGAAACCGCGAGCCATCGACGATCGGCTCATAATAGCCGGTGAGGAGTCCGGTTTCTTCGCCAAGCTTGGCAATCCGTACCGGCCGAAAACTTTCCTCAAAATATTTGCGGGCCTGCGCGGCAGTCGGAGTCTTCAGGTTGACGGCACGTTGGCACGCATGCATGAGGCCGGCATAGATCGGCCGCACGTCGACCGATTGCGGGGCGGCAAGAAATGGCCTGCAACTCGTCATGAAAGTCTTGAACGCCGCCGAGTGATTGTCTGCTTCCCAGCCATCGACCTTGGACCAGGTAATCGGTTCAAGCTGAGTGTCCGAAATATTGAGCGGATCCACCGTCTGGCTTGATGCCAAGCCGACGGCACCCAACAGCCCTATCAAACTTGCGGCGATTTGAATGAACGCGGGTTGCACAAACAGGCTCTCCGGTTATTGCCCGGCTTCGGTTGCGACGAGCTTCCAGTTGGGATCCCGGGAAGTGACGTCACGTGCAAATGTCCAAACATCGGTAACCTCGGTAACTTTTTCCGGGTTCCCGTCGATCACGGCGCCGTTGCGGTCGCGCGTCGAAGAAATCAGCTGGGAGACGAACCGAATGGTTACCTGAGCGGTGCGTCCGCGCATTTCGGCACCGGTGAGATCCGATTTGTCGATCGACACAAAACGGGTCTCGACCCTTTCACCCTTGGTTTCGCGCTCGCGGATAGCGGCATCGAAACCATCAAAAACCTCACGCGACAGCAGATTCTTGAGGTTGCGCCGGTCGCCCTCCGCATAGGCAGTTACGATCGTCTCATAGGCTGCCCGTGCCCCGACAATGAACGACTTGGCATCAAATGCCTTGTCCTCACTCAAAATTGCGTCAAGACCGGCTGCAACTGCCGAGCCTTCCTCGGTAATGCCCTTCCACCGATCCGCCGCCGGCTCCCCCTGGTCGGCATTTCTTGCCGGGATTTCACCACCACGGGCCGGCAAAGCCACGACGTTGTCATTGGTCGAAGGCCGTACTGCGTCACGCGCCGAATAAGGGTCATAAGGCGGCCGCTCGCGGCCGGTCCGCTGCCCGAGCACGCTTCGCAACCGCAGGAAGATGACCACTGCCAGCGCGAGGAAAATTATGGTGTAGATATCGAACACTTCGTGTACGCCCTCGGGTGTCGGAACAACCGGACCTAAAAATTGGCAAGATTATGATTCTAGTACGGTTTTTGAAGTTGAAGCTCCTATTCCAACGCCCGGCCAAATGAGAGGGGCTCCAAATTCGACGCTCTAGCAAGGTTTTCGAATTTGTGGCTCCTATCCTGGTTGGTCGAACTTCTGGATTGCCGCATCATGGCCCAGAGCTGCAAACTTACCGTACAATAGTCGTTAACACGCAACATAGACGATCCGAGCCGTCACGCCAACCTTGTCTAACCAGGATTTGGACGGATGTTGTTCGTCAAATGGACGTTAATTGGCTTAATCCTGCTTCCAGCGGCGGAAACCGTGGTTTTCATCCTGGTCGTGCTGCTATTCGGCTGGATCTGGGCAATCCTTCTGTTCATGGGGACCACATTTGCGGGGCTCAATCTGCTGTGGCGAACCGGACGTGGCAATTTGCACCGCTTTATTGCCGCTCTCAAACTTGAAGGTATTCGGTCCATTCACCTCAATACACCTGGGCTCGGCGCCATATTGGGCGGAATTCTTCTGACTTTTCCAGGGTTTATAACCGACATCATCGGGGCTCTTTTGTTCATTCCAGCGCTCCGGCGGTGGACTGCTGCCGCCATCGGCCGCAAGCTCAAACAGCGGCGCGTCAGGCAAGGTCCTTCCCAGATCGAGCTTGAACCGCGCGAATGGCGTCAAGTGACCGACGCGACGCTCGACGCCAGACTTGGCGATCATCGGCGCTGAAAAGACCACAATTCATTTCCCAGCAAGCCGCGTGTGTGTTAGCCACGCTGGCGGTCCGAGGTTGACGCTTGGTATCCAAGCGTCAGGCCGGACCGCCAGCAAACGCAATGCTTTGTGGTTCTGATGCCGACACGCCAGAACTTGGGTCACCCAAGTTCTGACTTACTTTGGAGTGGCCGAAGTCTGATAAGTCCGACTTCAGCGTATGCACGATGCGTCGCCATCAGAACCGCTTCCGACGACAGCAACAGATTTCAGTCCCGTTTTGGGAACGGAGGTAGGATTTATGACGGACACCAACGGTGGCTTTGGAGCACAAGAGCCGCAGCAGCAAACCACGCCAGCACTCAGTGTGTTGGTTCAATACGTCAAAGATTTTTCATTCGAGAACCCCAATGCACCAAACGCCTTGGCTCCCAATCAAGGCCAACCACAGATCGGCATTCAGATCAACGTAGCCCTCGCGCAGCTTGCACCGACGGATTACGAGGTCACCCTTCAGCTTGAGGGCAAGGCCGAACGAGCCGAAACCGTGCTATTTGCATTTGAATTGGCATTCGCAGGCATATTCCGGCTTCAGAATGTTCCTCCCGAACACCTCCAGCCGGTGCTTATGGTCGAATGCCCCAGGCTGCTGTTTCCATTTGCTCGCGAAATAGTCGCGACGGCTGTGCGAAATGGCGGATTTGCCCCTCTGCTGCTCGACCCCGTCGATTTCGTTGCGATCTACCAGCAGCGACTGGCGCAGCAGCAAGGCACGGCACCTGCAGTAAATCCGTCTTGATCAATCCTGGTCTAATGGGTTTCCGGTCATCCTAAATCTCTTGGTCGCCATGGCCACGCTTGTGGCGGCCATGACGTCGAGGGTGTGGTTCAAAATGACCGGAACCCGCTACAGCGTATAGTCCCGCCAGATCGGCTTCTCGCCAAGGGTGGCGATGAAGCCCTTATGTGCGTCGCATTCCGCTTGCGTTACCCGTGATGCCAGAGCCACCGGCCTCGGTTTGACCGCGACGCGACGATTGCTGGCCGGCTCGATTCCGCGACCGGCCTCGACGAGAATAAGGGACGCCTGCCGCCCCCCGACGAGTTCAAGGTACACTTCCGCAAGCAACTCGGCATCGAGTAACGCGCCGTGCTTGGTGCGGCGCGAATTATCGATGCCGTAGCGGGCACAAAGGTCATCAAGCCGGTTAGCCCCGCCGGGGTGCCGGCGTCGTGCCAACATCAACGTGTCGACAAGCCGCTCACGCTCGACCAATGATTTGTTGCAGCGCACAAATTCAGCATTGATGAATCCAAGGTCAAACATCGCATTGTGGGCCACGAGCGGTGCATCACCCAGGAATGCGACCAGATCATCGACGATCTCAGCAAAACGTGGCTTGTCCTTGAGGAATTCCCCCGACAGGCCATGGATCGCGAACGCCTCGGCCGGAACGTCCCGCTCCGGATTGACATAGCGATGAAAGACCTGACCGCTCGGAAAACGGTTGACCAGTTCGATACAGCCGATCTCGATCAGTCGATCGCCTTTTTGCGGATCAAGCCCCGTCGTTTCGGTGTCGAACACGACTTCGCGCATCATTCTGTTCCGTGCAAAGTCTGGTCCATGAAAGGCCTTGTCCCTGAGCCGGCGTATTTGTGAGAACGCATATTCGAATGAACGCCTGCGCCGAATCAGCCTCGCCGTTTCGGCATCGTAGCCACACGGGCAAGGATCGTATGCACTTGCGCGCGTGTTGAATCCAAATCCTGCGATGTATCCACGACGAAATCGGCACGTTTGCGTTTTTCGCTGTCCGGAATTTGACGCGCCAGAATTGCGTCGAGCTTTTCCGGGGTCATGCCGGGGCGCGCCAACACTCTCTTACGTTGTATTTCGGGTGGTGCTGAGACGACCAGGACTGCATCCACTCGTTTCTCGCCTCCCGTTTCGAACAACAAGGGTATGTCAAGGACTGCGAGATTTTTTCCTTGAGCTTGCGCCTGAGCCAGGAACCGCCGTTCTGCCGCCTGCACCATCGGGTGAACGATATCTTCGAGCCGCTTGAGGGCGGCGGGATTGCCAAGCACCTTGGCGGCAAGCGCGTCGCGATCGACCTTGCGGCTCATTGTTGTCCCAGGAAATGCCTGCTCTATGGCTTCGACCGCCTCGCCCTCATAGAGGAGGTGAACAACGGCATCGGAATCGTAAACCGGCACGCCGGCCTCGGCAAAAAACGCGGCCGTTGTCGATTTCCCCATTCCAACGGAACCCGTAAGACCGAGTACGAACATCTTAAGCCGCCAGATATCCGTCGCGCCTCAGGAAATCGAGAAGCCGCAACAGCGGCAGTCCCAGTATCGTAAAATGATCGCCATCGATGTGTTCGAACAAGTGAATTCCGGTGTTTTCCAGCTGATAGGCGCCAACGCTCGCCGTCAGCGCCGTTCCGGCGACCACGATATAGGATTCCAGAAACGCGTCTGAAAAACTGCGCATCGTCAGTTTGGCAATGCCACGATGTTCGAAGATGATTTCGCTCCCACGCGCAAGAGCGATGGCGGCGCACAAGATGTGGGTCTGTCCGCGCAAGAGTTTGAGCTGTTCACGGGCCCCCGCAATGTCGGGTGGTTTGTGAAGTGCGCGTTGTCCCAAAGCAAGTGTCTGGTCGGCGCCGAGTACCAACCGCCCCGGCATATTTTGTGCGACGGCGCGGGCTTTTTCACCCGCCAGAAGTGCGGCAGTGTCCGCCGCGTCCTCAAGACCTGCGGCCGCCGCGATCCCGCGCTCATCGATATCGGCCGGCGACACTTCAATCGGAATGCCGGCAGCCGCCAGGACGTTGCGCCGGACGGCGCTTTGCGACGCGAGCACCAGCGGATATTGGGCAAGCCAAAGAGACATTGATCAAACCATTGGCTGTCGACGGCGTTCCGCAAGAAGCTTGAGAACTGCTGCCGCAGTTTCCTCTATGGAACGCCGCGTCACGTCAATACTTGGCCAATTATGTTTGCCGCAAAGGCGCCGCGAGAACGCGATTTCCTCGGCCACCGCCTGGCGGTCGACATATTGGCCGCCATCCTGATCTGCGTTTAGGCCTAGCAGCCGATTTTGGCGGATCTGGACGATCCGCTCAGGCGTGGCGTAAAGGCCGACCACAAGCGGATGCGTCAGCCATTCGACTTCCGAGGGAATCGGAATACCAGGGACCAATGGAACATTCCCGGTTTTTACCCCACGGTTGGCGAGATATATCGATGTCGGAGTTTTCGACGTCCGCGAAACGCCCACCAGCACGACATCGGCTTCCTCGAGGCCTTCGGTATGCTGGCCGTCGTCGTGCAGCATCGTGTAATTCAATGCGTCGATCCGCTTGAAATATTCTGCATTGAGTACGTGCTGCGCCCCGACCCGATGGCTGGTTTCCGCGCCCAGATACGATTGCAGCAGCGACAGGACGGGCCCCAGGATCGACAAGCACGGCACGCCAAGGTCGCGGCAGTGCAGCTCAAGCCGGGCAACGAGATTGTCTTCCAGGAGCGTATAGAGAACGATCCCGGGAGCTTCCGTGATCTCGGCGAGGGCCAGATCGAGCTGCTTCTGGGTCCGGATCAAGGGAAAGATGTGCTCGACGGCCACGACCGTCGTGTATTGCGCCGTGGCAGCCCGCGCCACCGTGGTCAATGTCTCGCCAGTGGCATCCGAAACAAGATGCAGATGGAAGTAGCTTTGAGCGCGCTGCGGCATGTGGGCAAGCCGAAAATAGCCTGTGGGTTCGTGGGGAAGAGGCCATGATCCTTGCAACGTTGCAAGCCACGGCCGCCCCTAGGGGCGATTTCTATCCACACCGGTCCGAACTGTATAATACATGCTGCATGTCTCGCCGGGGCTGGTGAAATGTGGATTGCCTGTGAATTGAAATGCCGGTTAATGTCATTTAGCCCCATGATTGCGCATCAACTTGTCGCCACCTGCCCGCTGAATAGAATTCGAACAGCATCTGCATGTCGTCAGGAGACTTGAATATCGTGTGGATGACAATGCATGAGTCTTATTCAGCCTCCAAAAACTAAAACAATAAAGCTTAACTAGATTCAGATTAGGGAAGATGAAAACGATGGTCCGCGGTGCATAAGCGTCTGATCCAGGTTCTCGACCAAAGCGTCCAGAGCCCTCCGCCAATCTGGCTGATGCGTCAGGCTGGGCGATATCTGCCAGAATACCGGGCGTTGCGCGAAAAGGCAGGCGGATTTCTCGATCTCGTTTTTACGCCGGAACTCGCGGCTGAAGTTACATTGCAGCCGATTCGCCGGTTTGGCTTCGATGCCGCGATCTTGTTTTCGGATATACTGGTCATACCCCATGCGCTCGGCCAGCACGTCCGGTTTGAAGCCGGCGAAGGACCACTCTTGGATCCGTTGGAAGATCGTCGTGCATTTGAGCGGATTGCAGGTAAAGTCGATCACGACATATTGGCGCCGGTCTATGAAACCATACGATTGGTGCGAGCCAAGCTTGATCCGGGCGTGGCTTTGCTCGGGTTTTGTGGGGCGCCTTGGACCGTTGCGACCTATATGATCGCAGGGCGGGGAACAGCAGATCAGGCACCCGCGCGCCTATTTGGGTATCGTGATCGCGTGGGCATGGATACGCTAATCGATGTTTTGGTCGAGGCCTCGGCGTCCTATCTGGTGCGACAGCTTCAGGCCGGTGCCGACGCGGTGCAGATTTTCGATACTTGGGCCGGAATACTTGGGCCTGAGGAATTTGCCCGCTGGTGCATCGAACCCACGCGGCGAATCATTGAAATCGTACGAGGCAAGGTCCCCGGGGCCAAGATCATTGGGTTTCCGCGCGGTGCCGGAACATCGATTTTGCGCTACGCTGAGCATGTGCCTGTCAATGCTGTTGGCCTTGACTGGATGATCGATCGCGATTTTGCCCGCGACCACATCCAGAACCGGGTCGCCGTCCAGGGCAATCTCGATCCTCTGGGCCTTGTGGCCGGCGGCGACACGCTCGATCGTGCGGTTGATTGCGTGCTTGAGGCTTTTGCCGGCAGACCGTTTATTTTCAATCTGGGGCATGGGATCGTGCCGGAAACACCGATTGCCCATGTGGAGCGGGTTCTCAAGCGGGTGCGGGGATAGGGTGCCGCACCATGAGTGCCGGAACAAGATCACGAATAAGACCCATCGCGGCGCTTATCGCCGTTGCGGTGGGGCTGGCCGTTCTGATCTGGCTGCAGCCGTCGGGCCTCTATCCGTGGTTCAAGGCCCTGCACGTCATCGCGATCATTTCCTGGATGGCCGGTATGCTCTACCTGCCGCGCCTGTTTATCTATCATTGCGCTGCCAAGCCCGGTTCCGAGCAGTCGGAGACTTTCAAGGTGATGGAGCAGCGGCTTCTGCGGATCATCATCAATCCCGCCATGGTGGCAAGTTGGGTTCTGGGTCTCTGGCTCGCCTTTGATGGGCGGCTTTACATGTCGGGCTGGTTCCACGCCAAAGTAATTCTGGTGCTGGCCATGTCGGCGATCCATGGATTTTTTGTCCGATGGGTACGCGAATTCGATCTCGATCAAAATCAACACGATCAAAAATTCTACCGAATAATCAATGAGGTACCGACCGTATTGATGATCGGTATCGTGGTCCTGGTGGTGGTCAAGCCGTTTTGACAACAAAGACCATTGCAAATGCCCTTGCGTTCGAAACTTTATTTTCATATGTATGCGCTATCTCCCCTTACGCAGGTAGATGCATCGGTTAACCGGCCCGTCGATTTGTGACGTTGCCGGCGCCTCGGGCCAGACAATTGGCCTGAAGCCCCGCCCAGAGAACTGCGACCCCCCCTCCTCTACGCGCTGATCGACCACAAATCCGTCGTATCGCCGTCACCCCCTAGGACGACCCGCATGCGGGAAATGAAACTTCAAGATTTAAAAGCCAAATCACCGGCTGAACTCGTCTCCTTTGCCGAAGAGCTCGAGGTCGAAAACGCCAGCACGATGCGCAAGCAGGAGCTGATGTTCGCTATCCTCAAACAGCTCTCGATGCGGGAAACCGACATTATCGGCGAAGGCGTCGTCGAGGTACTCTCGGACGGGTTTGGCTTTCTGCGGTCGCCGGAAGCCAACTACCTTCCGGGACCGGACGATATCTATGTCTCACCCTCCCAGATTCGACGATTTGGGCTCCGGACCGGCGACACCATCGACGGACAAATCCGATCGCCGAAGGAAGGCGAACGCTATTTTGCGCTTCTCAAAGTCAATACCATCAATTTTGAGGATCCCGAAAAAGCCCGCCATAAAGTCAATTTCGACAACCTGACGCCGCTCTATCCGGATGAGCGGCTCAAAATGGAACATGAGGATCCGACAAAGAAGGATTTGTCGCCGCGCGTCATCGACATTGTGGCGCCCATCGGCAAGGGCCAGCGTGCACTCATTGTGTCGCCGCCGCGAACCGGCAAGACTGTCCTGTTGCAGAACATCGCGCATGCCATCACGGCCAACCATCCGGAGTGCTACCTGATCGTACTGCTGATCGATGAGCGGCCGGAAGAAGTCACCGACATGCAGCGTTCGGTCAAGGGCGAGGTCGTGTCCTCGACCTTCGACGAACCGGCAACGCGCCACGTGCAGGTGGCTGAAATGGTGATCGAGAAAGCCAAACGCCTGGTCGAACACGGCCGCGATGTCGTGATCCTGCTCGACTCGATTACGCGTCTCGGCCGCGCCTACAACACGGTCGTGCCATCGTCCGGCAAGGTGCTCACCGGCGGTGTCGATGCCAATGCGTTGCAGCGTCCGAAGCGCTTTTTCGGTGCCGCGCGCAATATCGAGGAAGGAGGTTCGCTCACCATCATCGCAACCGCGCTCATCGATACCGGTAGCCGCATGGACGAAGTGATCTTCGAAGAGTTCAAGGGCACCGGCAATTCCGAACTTATTCTCGATCGCAAGGTCGCGGACAAACGCACCTTCCCGGCCATCGACATCACACGGTCCGGCACCCGCAAGGAAGAACTGCTCACGCCTCCCGATGTGCTCAAGAAGATGTACGTGCTGCGCCGGATTCTCAATCCGATGGGCACAATGGATGGCATCGATTTCCTGCTCGACAAGCTGCGCAACACCAAGAGCAATGGCGAATTCTTCGAGTCGATGAATACTTGAGACTATGAATATCTCAGTCGTCATTCCCTGCTTCAACGAAAAGGCCACAATTCGTGCGGTGGTCGACACCGTGAAGGCGGCGCCTTTCGCCGACAAGGAAATCATCATTGTCGACGACTGCTCGCGCGATGGGACGCGCGAACTCCTCAAACGCGAGATCGAGCCGCTGGTCGCGCGCATTCTCTATCACGACGTCAATCAGGGCAAAGGCGCAGCGCTCCGAACCGGCATTGCGGCTGCGACCGGCGACATCGTCATCATCCAGGATGCCGACCTCGAATACGATCCCAATGATTATCCGGCTTTGGTCGATCCGATCCTGCGTGACCAGGCCGATGTCGTTTTTGGATCGCGGTTCATGGGTGGCCAGCCGCATCGCGTGATGTATTTTTGGCATCGCGTTGGCAATGGCTTCCTCACTTTGCTGTCCAACATGTTCACCAATCTCAATCTCACCGACATGGAGACCGGTTACAAGGTTTTCCGCCGCAACATCATCCAGCACATTGCGATTGAGGAGACGCGGTTCGGGTTCGAGCCGGAGATCACCGCGAAGGTCGCGAAAACCGGGTGCCGTATCTATGAGGTCGGCATTTCGTATCGCGGGCGTACCTATGCGGAAGGCAAGAAGGTCGGCGTGAGGGATGGGTTCCGGGCGCTGTATTGCATCGTGAAATATAATTTGTTTCGGTGAGGGGTCGGCTCGGTTGATCTGGCGATATCAACCGATCGACACCCAGAAGCGGCTTGCCGACATCGTGCGGCTCGTGGGAAGGTGGGCTTTGAATTTGCCGAACACGGAGGCAATCATGACGCCTGGGAAGATTTTTTGGCTGGCCGGCGCCGTTTTCTTCCCGATTCTGGTAACGGATGCTCCCGCGGTCGCCGAGCCAGCGACTCCCGACGACAGGGTTATATGCGGCCACGTGGATACCGGTTATGTCGCAATCTTGGCCTGCACCAGGGAGATTGCTTCCGATAAGTACGAAGGCCGGGACCTCGCAATTCTGCATAACAAGCGCGGTTTGGCCTATCGGGCCTCGGGTGACCTGGACGGCGCTGTCGCGGATTACACCAGAGCGATTGGAATTGATCCAAATTTTGCCGATTCCTTCGCGAACCGCGGTTTTGAGTATGGCGCCAAGGGCGACCTGGACCGTGCCATCACGGATTACAGCAAGGCGATCGAAATTAATCCTAATTTTGCATGGGCCTACAGCAGCCGTGGTTACGCCCACGGCGCCCAAGGTAACCTCGACCGCGCCATTTCGGATTACAGCAAGACGATCGAGTTAGATCCGAAATTCGTGTGGGCCTACAACAGCCGTGGTTACGCTTACGGCGCCAAAGGCGATCTCGACCGCGCCATCGCGGACTACAGCATGGCGATCGAGATAGATCCGAATGGTGCTGAAACCTACAACAACCGCGGCATCGCCTATGGGGCCAAGGGCGATCTGGACCGCGCCATTGCGGACTACAACAAAGCCATCGGGATCAACCCGAGATATGAAGGCGCCTATGGCAATCGGGGAAACGCTTATGGCGCCAGAGGCGACCAGGACCACGCGATCATGGACTACAGCCGTGTGATCGAGCTCAATCCAAACGACGCATTCGCCTATAACAATCGCGGCATCTCGTATCGCGCCAAGGGCGACAACGATCACGCGATTGCGGACTACAATAAGGCTATCGAGATTGATCCGAAATTCACGTTTGCCTACAACAACCGCGGACGCTTGTATCACGCGAGCGGCGATGAGGATCGCGCCATTGCGGATTACGGCAAGGCGATCGAGATCAATCCTCGATATGCGAATGCCTACAATAACCGCAGTATCGCGTATCGTGCCAAGGGCGACGACGAACACGCCGTCTCGGATTACAACAAGGCAATCGAGATTGATCCGAAACTCACGACCGCGCAGTGAATTGGGGTCGGCATTTCCTGTTTCGGCTGCACCTATGTGGAAGTCAGGGGAGCGGTTTGAAGACGAGTTTAGAGTCCGGTGTTGTCAATTTCGGTTCGTCTCGCTGAACGGAAGTCTCGGTGAACCCGGGCGTTTAGCCCGCAACGTCTCCAAGGTGTCTTGCGGGCATCGCTGTGTCGTGAGAAAATTCGCGCCGAATTCATCGTATCGCGGGGACAATCATGAAGCTCTGGGCGATTGTGGGTGTGGGAATGTTTGTCTCGATTTTGATGTGGGGAATTGAGAGATTCGGCGGCCCAAAAGTAGATTTGACGCAAGGTAGTGGGATTTGCACCTTGCTGAAAGCAAATGAAGGAATTTCAGCCTGCACCCGAGCAATCGAGTCGGGTATGTATACGGGAAGTGGTCTTGCAAGGAACTATGGAAACCGCGGTGTCAAGTATGCCGAAACGGGTGACTTGGATCGTGCTATTGCAGATTACAACAAGGCACTTGAGATTGATACAAAACTTGTAACGATTATCCCTAACCGCGGCGTTGCGTATGGTAGAATGGGTGAATACGACCGTGCCATCGCGGATTTCAACAGGTGGATTGAGATCAATTGGCGTGACGCAGAATCCCATAACAACAGAGGCTTGATGTATCGAAACAAGGGCGATCTGGAGTTCGCCATGGCGGACTTCAGCAAGGCAATTGAGTTCGATCCGAAATTTGTGACCGCCTACAACAATCGTGGGTCGGGATATTTTGCCAAGGGCGAACACGACCGTGCCATCGTGGATTTCAGCCAGGCAATTGCGATCAATCCGAATTATGCGAATGCCTACAACAACCGTGGCGCGGTGTATGTCGCTAAGGGTGATATCGAGCGTGGCCTCGTGGATTACAACAAGACAATCGAGATTGATCCGAAATTTGTGAAGGCATACTACAACCGTGGCTTGGCGTATGCCGCGAAAGGCGATCGCGACCGTGCCATCACAGAGTTCAATAAAACGATCGACATTGATCCGAAAGTTGTGGAGGCCTACATCGACCGTGGATCGGCATACGACGCGAAGGGTGACCGGGATCGCGCCATTTTGGATTACAATACGGCGATCGACGTTGACCCAAAAAACGCAGCCGCTTACATGAACCGTGGGACCGTTTATCAGAGTAGGGGTGAACACGAACGTGCCTTGTTGGACTACAACAAGGCAATCGAGATCGATACAAGGTCCTTTAAGGCGTACTACAATCGGGGTTTGGTCTATGCTGTCAAGGGCGACTTTGACCGCGCCATTGTGGAGTACAGCAAAGCGATCGAGATCAATCCGAGATTCACGAATGCCTATAACTTGCGGGGCATCGCGTATCGCGCCAAGGGCAACCCAGACCGCGCCATTGCAGATTTTAGCAAGTCGATCGAAATCAATCCGAAGGATGCAGGCGCGTATTACTACCGCAGAGTCTTGTATCGGGCCAAAGGCGACATCGGCCGCGCGAATGCGGATTACAACAAGGCTGTCGGGATCGATCCGAAACTGGCGACTGCCCGCTGACTTGAAGTCGGGTCCCGGGCGATGGATTGTAGTATCTGGGCAATTACCCTGGCACCATCTCGGCCAGCAGCCGGCCAAATCCCGGCACAGGTTGCCTGATCGTAAGTCGCAGCTGCATTTCCCAGCAGCGCGCCGGCACCGGATGAACGACCGGCACGCCGAGGTCCTGTTCCAGGAGATTGATTACCGGCAACACGCGCCAACCGGTGCCAAGCAGATAAATGGCGTCGGCTTTGCGATGTTTGAGGAAGGCCTGTTTGACAAAGGCGTAGACCTGTTCGGCTGAAAGCTGGCCGACCTGGTCGAAGGGCACGTTGATCCCTTCCATGCCGAGCACATCGAAGTTTGCCTCGCGGAAATAATTGGCGAACATGTCGTTGATGGGCCCGACGAAATAGGTGGCGCCGACGATCTTTTTGGCCTTGAGGGCCCGCAATGCCCGCACATGGTTCGAGCCGGAGGTAAAGAACGGGATTTTGTATTGCTTTTCCCATTTCTTGATCAGGTCGGCTTCGCCCCTGAATCCGAGCAGCATGAAGGGCGGCGCGCCTTCGGGGTGTATGAGATCGCAGCCCGCTTCGGCGAGTTGCTGGATCATCGGCTCATAAGGTGCGGTGGCGCGCTTGAATTCATCCGTCGTACCTTTCCGGATGTTGAGAAAGAGAGGCAGCACGCCGATGCCTTCGGGCAGCATACGGATGAGTTCTTCGAGGCCGCCGGGGCGTAGCGTTGGTTTGATGCAGCCCACGACGCCGCGCCAGCTTGTAAATGACATGGAAATCTCCCAATGTTTTTTGGTGGCGGCCCGCGAATGTGGGGCGGCGATAGGGCTCACACTTATAGAGTGCTCACGCTTGACGCATGGCGGCAACCGCAGACGCGATGGCGTCCGGTTCGGTCACCGGCAGCGAGCAACGTTCGCCGACGCAGACAAAGGCGGCTGACGACGTTGCGGCTTTGATCTTTTCCTGTGCGGGATGTGCTTGTGGCAGCGCATCGGCAGTACGCGCGCGCAACAGGATGCGGTCCACATAGGGAAGCTTCAGCGCCGCTTGCGCGAGCGCATCGGCCTGCGCATCCGATCCCGTCACCACGATCTCGGCGGCGCGCAGGCGCAGATCAAGCGCGTTGAAGAGCGCGAGATGCATGTAGAGATTGTCCGCTGCCAGCGGGAGAATGCCATCGAACAAGCGGTCGACTTGTGTGCGCCACGTGTCTTGACCGGTGACAAGCGCAAGCCGCACGAGGTTTTGCGCTGCAATCGAGTTCGAATTGGGCGTGGCTTCATCTGCGGTGGAGTCGGGGCGGATCACGAGGCCTTCCGCATCCGCGGCCGTGAGAAAATATCCGCCGGTGATGCGGTTGGCATAGTGGCGATCAAGCGTCTCCTGCCAGGCAATGGCGTGCTTAAGATAGTCGGACTTTCCGGTTGCCTCATGCAGCGCAAGCGCGGCGCGGATCATGTTGGCGTGGTCGGAGGCAAGACCCGGGATCAGCAGCCTCCCCTCGCGCCAGGAATGACCCAGCCGATGCCCGTGCCGATCACCCGGCCCGTCATCCTGACTCATCGTGGTGGCGATCCATTCGAAGGCACGCGTTGCGAGTTCCAGCCAACGGGGTTCGCCGAATGCGAGGCTGGCGTGGACGAGGCCGGCGATCATCAGGCCGTTCCAGTCGGCCAACACTTTGTCATCGAGGCCTGGGCGCACGCGCTTGTCGCGCGCGGCCATGAGCTTGGTGCGTTGTTGCGGCGGCATTTCCGGCGTCGCAGCGCTCGCCGGAAGGCGCGCGAGCCGATTGAGAATGTTATGGCCTTCGAAATTGCCTTCTTGCGTCACGTCGTATTGCGCCGCAAAAACTGAGGCATCGGGACCAAGCAGCTCTTGAATTTCGTTCAATGACCAGACGTAGAACTTGCCTTCCTCACCTTCCGAGTCGGCATCGAGCGACGCGCAAAACGCGCCTTGCGGCGTGGTCATCTCGCGTTCAAGCCAGACCACGGTTTCACGCGCGCGCTGGCGGAACAAGTCCTTGCCGGAACGCAGATAGGCCAAGCCCAAAAGTTCGAGCAGCTGGGCGTTGTCGTACAGCATCTTCTCGAAATGCGGCACCAGCCAGCGCTCGTCGACGGAATAGCGCGAGAAGCCGCCGCCGAGATGATCGTAGATGCCGCCTTCGCAGATGTGCTCAAGCGTCAATTCGACCGCGTTGAAATAGCGGGCCTGGCCGGTGCGCTGGCCGGCCCGCCACAGAAATTCGAGCAGCATGGGCTGCGGGAATTTTGGCGCGCCTTTGGTGCCGCCGTGGTGCGGATCAATGAGCCCGGTAAGCTGTTGGGCAGCCGCATCGAGTTCGGCAATGCCGACCACTACCATGCCCTTGGGGCGCGCGCTTTGAGCAAGACGCTCCATCAGGGCGCGCCGGTTCTGTTCGATGCTTTTAGGATCGTCACGGAAGATGCGCGCCACATTATGCAGCACATCGACAAAGGACGGCTTGCCGTAGCGGCTCTCGTTGGGAAAATATGTTCCACCCCAGAAGGGTTCGCCGGCGGGCGTGAGAAACATCGTCAACGGCCAGCCGCCGTGTTCGCCAAGAAGATGTAAAGCCGACATGTAGATCTGGTCGATGTCGGGGCGCTCCTCGCGATCGACTTTGATGTTGACGAAGAGTTCGTTCATCACCTTGGCGGTTGCTTCGTCCTCGAAGCTCTCGTGCGCCATTACGTGGCACCAGTGGCACGCCGCATATCCGACCGAGAGCAGGATCGGGCGGTTGCTGCGCTTGGCCTCTGCGAGCGCCTGTGGTCCCCATGGCCACCAGTCGACCGGGTTATGCTTGTGTTGAAGCAGGTAGGGGCTGGTCTCGCCTGCAAGGCGATTTTCGGGATGAAGTGCGTTCATGGCAAAGGTCGATGCCATAGGGTCACGTCATGTGCAAATCGGCAGAGCTCTTACTACGTCATCCGCGTCGCAACGCGCTATGGTGGCGCGTTGCGGGGACCGCCGCTCCCCTTTTCGATAACTGTGGCGCATGTAATGAATTAAGATTCATAATATGAATTTTGATTCAATGTTTCTAGGCAGGACCTTGGCCGATTCTCGTGACACCATATTCGCGCTTTCCTCCGGCTCGCCGCCTGCTGCAATTGCGGTGGTCCGCATCTCGGGTCCAGCGGCTGGCACGGCGCTCCGTGCTCTGGCCGGGCGCCTGCCCGACGCCCGACGCGCTTTGCTCGCAAAAATTCGCAATCGAGCCGGCGAAGCGATCGACCAGGCGCTGGTGCTTTGGTTTCCGGGCCCGGCAAGCGAGACTGGTGAGGACGTCGCCGAACTTCAGTTGCATGGCGGTCGGGCCGTGATCGCCGCCGTGCTGCGCGAGCTTGCCGGATTTGAAGGTTGCCGGCTCGCGGAGCCGGGCGAGTTCACGCGTCGGGCATTTGAAAATGGCCATATTGATCTCACCCAGGTCGAGGCGATTGCGGATCTTGTCGATGCGGATACGGAAGCGCAACGGCGCCAGGCTGTGCTTCAGCTCGAAGGGTTGCTCGGAAATCGCGCCGAGACCTGGCGTCAAAGACTGATCGAAGCGGTCGCTCTCGTGGAGGCCGGGATCGATTTTCCTGACGAGGGCGATGTGCCGACGTCATTATTGCCCGAGGTCGCCCGAAGGGTCGAGGGCCTAGCTTCGGAAATCAGCGAAGCCATCGCGGGTGCGGGGCGCGGCGAGCGACTGCGTGACGGGATGTGGGTCGTCATTGCGGGGCCGCCCAATGCCGGCAAGTCAACCTTGCTTAATCGCCTGGCGCGGCGCGACGCCGCCATTGTGTCGCCGACAGCCGGCACGACGCGCGATCTGATCGAAGTGCATCTCAACCTCCAGGGTTATCCGGTGAACCTGATCGATACGGCCGGGATACGGGAGGGGGCCGTTGATCCGATCGAGCACGAGGGAATGCGTCGGGCCCGTAATGCAGCCGCGCGCGCCGATCTGGTGCTTTGGCTGGTCGATGCCACGAACTCAAGCGTTGTGAACGGCGTTCAAATGATTGTGAACGACGTTCAATTCTCAAGCGGCGTTGTGAACGACGTTCAAAGCGCAGGCAATTCTGTGAACGACGTTCAAAATGTGGCCGATGCCTAGAACGACGTTCAAGCCGTGGCCAATGAAGGCAGCGGTCGAAGTCCAAAACGATGGGTCGTGCTCAACAAAATTGATTGCCTGGATGAGACGGCCCAGCATCGACTCGAAGCAGCGGTACGCGGGACAATGGGCCGCGATGATGTTCTGCATTTTTTGTCGGCCACGACCGGGCAAGGGATGGAGACGCTTATTGCTTCGATCATCGGCTTGGCGGAAAGGGCGTTCAACCTTGAACCTGCCCTGGTGACAAGGGAACGTCAGCGGATGCGATTGCAGGAATCCCAGGATTCGCTTGACGCTGCTTCGATCCAGATGAGGAGCGGAACGGGCGAAGAGCTGGTCGCGGAACACTTGCGGGCGGCCTTGACCAACTTGGGCAGACTTACCGGTCGGGTGGATGTCGAGGAAGTGCTCGACGTGATTTTCAAGGATTTCTGTATTGGGAAGTAGCGGCGCCAACTACTCTGGTTAAGTAAGCGTAAACAGGTATGGTTAACAAATCATGATGACGCGACCGCAGGACCATCGAATTGGGCTTACCTAACGTTGCGCCTGCTCTTAGGAACGTAATTTGCGCTTTGATCGGTCGGCGCAAGTTTCTCCTTCGTCGTGGCATGGGTTGCCTAACTATGATTTGATTGACAGTGTCTTGCTTATGGATAATCTGGCGAAATAATAATGTGGAATTGCGCTCGTAGCCCTTACCGGCCGGGCGCTTTTTTTGTGTCGATGGAGTTCCAATGGTTGGGATGCACCCCCGTTTGCTTTTATAGCATTGTACGCCGTGGGAGAGCAGGTGCGAGGGATCC
The DNA here is from genome assembly GCA_035300505.1 of Xanthobacteraceae bacterium. Lineage (GTDB taxonomy): Bacteria > Pseudomonadota > Alphaproteobacteria > Rhizobiales > Xanthobacteraceae > VAZQ01. The sequence goes on along the minus strand of DATGVJ010000061.1, from coordinate 87 downwards.
AGCGCTTTTGGCCAAAACGAAGCCAACCGTTGTAATTGGACTCTGCAGCGGGAGGCCAGAGTGAACTGGCCGCACATGTTTCACGTG